>NZ_JBSQBP010000006.1:0-138273 GCF_053851835.1 Microbacterium sp. KNMS | reverse complement strand
GGAATGGACCAGCCCCGCCGGACACACCTACACCGAGAAACCACCCCCGCGGGTCCGCGCGGAAGCGACCCCGAACCAGCTCATCGCCGACGCCCTCGCCCGCCACCACGGCGACCGCGAGCAGGCTGAGCAGCGCCGCCGCGCACGCCAGCACGAACGCGAGCGCGAGCAGCGCCAGCGGGAACGCGAACAGCACCAGCGGGAGGAGGAGCAGCGCCAGAGGGAGCAGCAGGAGCGGGAGAGGGAGCGGCGGCTGCACCTCGAGATCGAACAGGACATCCAGGAATGGTTCCGCCACTACTGGACAACCCCGGAATACCTCGCCCAAGCCCTCCTCGACGCCGACGACATCGCCCACCACGAAGACCACGACCACGGCCCTGGCACGCCCGCGCGCATCGAACCGCGACCGCAGCTCGCCACGGCAGCACCCTGAAACGGCCCGCCGGTGGAGGCCCGGATCGGCGGACGCAGGGCGGACGGAGACGCGGGCGACGGAATCGCGAGGAGGCCCGGGCCGACGGGAACGCGGAGGCCCGGCGGCGCGCCGAGAGCCCCGACTACGACACGGCGGGTGCGATGTGCTCCTCGACGAGCGTGACACCGCCGAGGACATTGGCCGAGGTCGCCAGTTCCTCGAGCCAGGCTCGATTCAGCTCGGGTGCGACGGGCTCGTCGAACTCGAAGCGCAGCGGGATGGCGGGATGCACCCAGATCGTGCTGCGGCCAGCGGGCTCGCCCTCGGGATGGCGCCACGAGACGGCGAAGCTCTCGTGGCGGCGGAGCTTGGTCACGATCACGACTTTGAGGTGCGCGAGGGTGCGATCCTCGATCGCGATCGGCAGCGACTCGGAGCCGTAGTAGAGGACGCCCATGCGCACGACCCTACGCGACGCCGCGGCCGGTCAGGAGGCGACGGCTCCGTCCTCCGCATCGTCGTCCGCCGCAGCCGCACCCTCGACGAGCGCCTTGAATCGCTCGAGGTCGCGCTGCATCGGGCCGTCGCCGAGCTCGGAGCCTGTGCCCTCATCGCCTTCGACCTCCCACGCCATGCGCAGCACGATCCGGGTGCCCGTGCCGTCGCGAGAGAGGTCGACACGGCCATTGTGGAAGACGCCGTCGGTGCTCTGCCAGGCGAGACGCTCGGGAGGGGTCTGATCGACGATGTCGACGTAGAAGTCGTCGGAGACGCCCTCGATCGTGGCCGACCATCGCGAGCGCACCTCGTCGATGCGCCGTACGGAGTCGATTGCGTCGATGTAGTCCGGGAACGACTCGACCGCCGCCCAGTGACGGTAGGCCTCCTCGATCGGCACCTCGACGTGGATCTGCGCAACCTGCGTGGTCGTCATCTTCCCTCCCCAGGGCTGACGTCGGGCGTCGGGCCGCCCTCCTGGTGAACAGATCCTAGACCCGTGGTGGGCATGCCGCACCCACCTTCCCGTCAGCCCGAAGAGACCCGGTCCAGCAGACCCCCCTCGTCGACGAGCTCGAGCGCGAGCACCCGGTACCCCGCCGTCTCGAAGAACACGGTCATCCGATCCTCCTCGACCTCCATGACGGTGCCCTCGCCCCACTCGCGATGACGCACGCGATCGTCCGCGCGGAACGCCGCATCCGGCGCGTCTGACACGGCAACGTCCGTCGGATCCGGCCCCTCTCCCCGCTCCTCCGCGCACACATCGCAGTTGCCGCACGCGTCGGCGAGCTCCTGGCCGAAGTAGCCGAGGAGCACCTGGCGTCGGCAGCGCCGCGCCTCGGCATAGGAGCGGAGCATCTCGATGCGCGATCGGTCGATGCGCTCCCGGTCCTCGACGTGCGCGAGCGCGGCGTCGACCGCCGAATCGTCGTCCACCCCGCGCATGAGCGCCGCCCCTCGCCGGTCGAGGCGCACTGCGCCGGTGTCGGACAGGAGGGTGAGCAGGGCCGAGACCCGGCGGGCCGGGACGCCCGCGGCATCCGCGATCTCCGCGCGGCGCCGGCGTCCGTCACGGATGGCCCGGAGAACACCCCGCAGATCGTCGGGATCGGCAGAGCGGGCCGCGAAGTACCGACGCAGCGCGAGGTCCTCGGGCCGATAGTGCAGCGTCGCCTGCGCTGCCGCGCCGTCGCGACCGGAGCGACCCACCTCCTGGTAGTACGCATCGAGCGACTCGGGTGCATCGGCATGCACGACGAAGCGCACGTCCTCCTTGTCGATGCCCATCCCGAACGCCGAGGTGGCCACGACGACGTCGACCTCGCCGTCGAGGAATGTCTCATGCACGCGATGGCGCTCGGCGGCGCGAAGACCCGCGTGATAGGCCGCAGCGCGCACGCCGCGATCCGCGAGCTCGTGCGCGTACCGCTCGGTGTCCTTCCGCGTCGAGGTGTACAGCAGACCCGTGCCGCGGAGACCGGCGACCTCGTCGACGACGGCGGAGCGCTTGGCGGCGTCGTCGCGATGGCGGCGGACGGCGAGAGAGATCTCCGGACGATCCATGTCGCCCACGAGCACCGCGGGCTCGCGCATTCCCAGGCGCCGAACGATCTCCTCGCGGACGGGCGTCGACGCGGTCGCCGTGAGGGCGACGATCGGCGGGCGCCCCAGCCGATCGGCGAGCCCTCCGAGGAGGAGGTAGTCCGGGCGGAAGTCGTGCCCCCACGACGTGATGCAGTGCGCCTCGTCGACGACGAGCAGCGAGACATCGCATGCGGCGAGCGCGTCGAGGACATCGTCCTTCACGAGCTGCTCGGGTGCGAGAAGCGCGTACTCCGCGTCGCCCTCGCGAATCCGGCGCCAGGCCTCTCTCTGAGCACGCACGCCGCGCGCGGAGTTCAGTGCGACGGCACCGGGCGCGGATGGCGCATCCCCGAGACCGACGAGCTGATCCTCCTGCAGGGCGATGAGCGGCGAGACGACCACCGCGAGCCCCGGGCGCAGCGCACCGGCGACCTGGTACACCGCGGACTTGCCCGATCCGGTCGCCCAGACCGCGAGCACATCACGCCCCTCGACCGCCGCCGCGATCGCCTCCGCCTGCTCAGGGCGAAGCCGATCCAGCCCGAAGCGCTCGCGCGCGGTGCGCTCGATGTCGGCGCGGCTCATCCCTCGTCGCCATCGGCCGGGCCGCGTCCCGCGTCGAAGCGGGCGCGATACCGCTCCTCGGCCTCGTCGAGCAGCGCGTCGTCGAGTCTCGCGACGGGTTCGACGTCGGCGAGAAACGGCTCGCAGTCGGGGCCGCGACCGGCCTCGCGGCCGCGCAGAACCCACGCATAGCGCTCGGCGTCCTTCTCCTCCAGGTGGCGGTACTGGCAGAGCTGGCGGGCGAGCCAGTCGTCGAGCGGGCGCGTCCACCATGGTTCCGGATCGAGCGGGTTCACCGACAGGCCGGGCAGCTCGAGGCCGCTCTCGGTGTCGATGCTCGTCCGCGACGCGTCGGCATCGGGCCCCGCGGAGTAGCGCACGTGCAGGCCCCTGGCCGCGCGGACCGCGACCGCGAGCTCCTCGAGCGTGCGCAGAACGGGCAGGCTCATGCGAACACCACCGCCATCCCGCCCTCCGGCCGTGCCGGGATGCGCCGCAGGCTGATGCGCAGATCCTGCGGCAGGACCTCGTATCGCGAGCTGTTGACGAGCAGCGACAGCGCCTCGGCGACGAGATCGGATGTCGCGAGCTCGCCGGGGCACCGGTGCGCTCCGAGGCCGTCGCCGACGCCCTGCGCGACGATCGCGTGCGGCGAGGCGTCCGCGAAGCGGAACGGGTCGAACACGTCCGGCCGCTCCCAGAGTTCGGGTGAGTGGTCGGTGCCGTAGAGGTCGAAGAGGAGGCACTGGCCTGCCGGGAACTCCTCTCCGCGCAGGCGGAACGGCGCGGTCGCGATCCCGCCGATCATCGGGAAGAAGGGGTAGAAGCGCCGCACCTCGTCGGCCATCCAGCGCGTCGTCTCGGCGTCGCCGGTCCCGACCCGCGCCGCCCATTCCGGATGCGCGTGCAGCGCGTGCCCCGCGAACGCGACGAACCGGGCCACGGCGACGACGGGGCGGAGGAGGTTCAGAAGCTCGACCGCGGCGACCTCGACGTCGAGCGGGCGGCCAGCCTCCTCGTGGTGCGCGAGGCGACCGACGATCGAGACGGCGTCTCCGCGGGATCGGGCGGAGGACACGAGCGACGCAGCCCAGCGCTCGACCCGGCGACGGTGCGCGCGTGCCGCCCAGTTGCGGGGGCCGATGCTCGCCGCGCTGTCGATCATGCCGCGCAGGCCCGCCGTGATCGCGCGCTCCTCCACAGGCGGCGGCATCACCCCGACCCAGTGGAACGCAGCGCGTGCGAGCGCCGTCGTCGCGACATCCAGCAGACTCGTGCGCTCCCCCGACACCTCCTCCACCGCGGCGCCCCACTCGGAGCGGAACAGCGCCACGAGCGTCCCGCGCCCGCGCTCGGCGATCTCGAGGAGGAGCGCGCGGCGCACGCGGTGCCGTTCGCCCTCGAGCGCCTGGACGCTGCCCTCGTCCTGCAGGAGGTGCATCGCGGATCGCGGGATGGCGCCGCTGCGTCGGAAGCCGCCGGCGCCGAAGACGTGGGCGGCCTCGGCTCCGCGGGCGACCACGACGGGGCGCCCGACGAGCCGGGTGCGGAAGGCGTCGGCCCCGACGTCCCGGTATCCGCGGAGGCCGAAGGCGTAGCCGTCGCGCGCGAGGCGATGGGTGGCGTCGAGGCACAGCGTCGGGACGCCGTCCGCGGCGGATCCGTCGGAGGGCCTCGAGGGCGCGGAGGCGGATGCGGTCATGCTCCGAGGTAATCAGGGCGCAGGGCCGGATCCCACGGGGTTGACAGGCGCCTCCGGCACGAGGCAGCCTCGCCGAGGTATCTTCGCGCGCCGTCGCGCCTCACGTTCGACAGGCGTTGTCAACCCGTGTGCTCCGGAGGATCGCGGACGCGACACTGGACGGCACATCAGCGGACGGATCGACAGCGCTGTCGAGAGCGGAGGAGAACCGTGAGCGTGATCTCAGATGCCCGAGAGGCCCGGAGCGCGACGCCGGAGGCCGTGCGGTCGCTCGGCGCGCGGCTGATCCCGGTGACCCTGACCTGCTATCAGGTCGCCGTGGGCGACCAGGTGCGCGGATACCTCTGCTGCACGGGCGAAGGATGGGAGTGCTACGCAGGTCGCGCCCTGGACACCGCCGAGGACCTCGGCGTGCGCCGGACGCTCCTCGAGGCCGTGCGCACCGTCGTGGGGTAGCGCCGCTCAGCCCTCGTGATCGCTTCCGAGCACGACGCCCGCGAGCGATCCGGAGAGCTCGTGCCGCGCCCGCTGCCGTTCGGCGCCTGTGCCGCGAACGAGGATGTCCCGCGCGCCGGTCTGCGCCCGCTTCGCATCGCCGTTCGCACGCAGGGCCGCGCGGACGTGACCCAGCAGCGTCTCGACGGCATCCGCCGCGGGCACCGCGCGCCCCGTGCCCGGGTCGACGAGGTCGCCGCGAACGCCCCACCGCGCCGCCATCCACGAGGCGAGGCGGATGGTCGGCGTCGGGATGTCGGGGGCCGGCTCGCCCGCACGCCATGCCGCGGCCGCGGTGTCGACGAGGGCGCGCACGAGGACGGCGATCGTGATCGTGTCCTCGGGATCGAGGCAGACGTCGGCGACGCGGATCTCGACGGTCGGATGGTGCCGCGACAGACGCGCGTCGAAGTAGAGCTGCCCGTCGTCGAGGATGCCGCCCGTCGCGAGGAGCGACTGCACGAGCTGCTCGTAGCGGGCGGGCGTGTGCAGGAGCTCGAGCGGACCGGCGGTCGGCCACTGGTGCCAGACGACATGGCGGTAGCTCGCGTACCCCGTGTCGGCGCCGTCGCGGAAGGGCGAGTTGGCGCTCAGCGCGAGGAGGATCGGCAGCCAGGCGCGGATGCGGTCGAGGATGGCCACTCCCTCCTCCGCGTCCGCGATGGACACGTGCACGTGGAGGCCGCATTCGAGCGTCGCCGCGGCGAGTCCGCGGAAGCGCTCCAGCACCGCGTTGTAGCGGGGGCTCACGCTCGTGTGCGGTCGGCCGCGGATGGGCGACGTGGCGAGCGCGACCGCGCGCGCATCGAGGTCGCGAGCGAGACCATCCGCCATCTCCCGCCCCGCGAGCACAAACGACCGCAGCTCGTCGGCCGTCGCGCACGGGGGCGAGATGACCTCGAGCATCTCCTGGTCCATCTCCGACTCGAGCGCGAATCCGGCCAGCTCGCGGCCGGCTGCCTGCGCGAGGATCTCGGGCGCGAGCGGACGCGGCCGCCCCGTGGTCGCGTCCACGAGCAGCAGCTCCTCCTCCACGCCGAATGTCCTCATGCTCGAGTATCCGCACGTGCGCTCGCGCGACGGGAGGTGCTTGCCGGAAGGGCTCCGGATCGGGTAGCGGGCGCGTAACAGAGCCTTCACACGGCGCGGGATCGGCCGCAACACGGCTCCGCTCGAATGAGACGACCATTCGAGCCCGGCGACGAGGAGCCAGATGACCACGTCCACGCAGTCGCGTCCCACGATCCCCGCCCCGACCGCGCCGCCCTCCCCCGCCAGGCGGCTGCTCCCCGCGAGCCGACGCCGACCGGGGCCGCTCCTCGTGACGGCCCTGTTCTCACTCGGCTGGGTCTTCATGTACGCCGACCGGAACATCCTCTCCCCCGTGATGACGGTCATCCAGGAGGAGTGGGGCCTCTCGCGCACCGAGCTGGGCCTGATGTCGACGGTGTTCTTCCTCACCTACGCGCTCATGCAGATCCCGACGGGGTACATCGCCGATCGGTTCGGCCGCGTGCGAGTCGTGGTCGTGGGCTACGTGCTCTTCGGGATCGGCACGATTCTGAGCGGCTTCGCGTCGACGTTCCTCATCTTCCTCATGTTCCGCGCGTTCACGGGCGTCGGCGAGGGCACGTACTACAGCCCCGTCTACGGCATCTCGTCGAGCTACGTCTCGAAGCGCTGGCGCGGCGTCTCGGCGGCCGTCATCAACAGCGGGATGGCCGTCGGCATCTCGCTCGGATTCATCGGGTCGAGCTATCTGACCTTCACGCTGGGCCTGCCGTGGCACGTCACCTTCCTCGTGTTCGGCATCGCGACGGTCGTGGTCGCCGGGCTCATCCACTACTTCCTCGCGCCGATCGACGATGAGCACCGCGCGCAGCTCGCCGCCGCGCGCAGCGTGGTGACTCCCGACGCGCCGGCGCGACGCGCGCTCTTCTCGCGCAACCACCTGCTCACGTACGTGCTGATCTTCTGCTCGCTGTACGGCTTCTTCTCGATGCTCACGTGGCTGCCGACCTACCTGCAGCAGGTGCGCGACGTCGCCCCCGCGCAGACGGGGATCATCGCCTCCCTCGTGCCCTGGGCCTCGATCCCCGGGGCCATCGTGCTCAGCATGCTCGCCCGCCGGATGTCGAACACACGGCCGCTGATCATCGCCCTCGCGCTGCTGGGCGGCCTCTGCCAGATCCTCGTTCCGCTCACGGGCGACTACGCGCTCATGATCGCGGGACTCGTCGTCTACGGCCTCGTGGGCAAGCTCGCGCTCGACCCGATCCTCATCGCGTTCCTGGCCGAGAACACTCCGCAGGAGATGTACTCGAGGGCGTACGGCTACTTCAACTTCGCCGGGATGCTGTCGTCGATCTTCGCGCCGTACATCACCGGCGCCCTCGCCGACGCGACGGGAATGCTCGAGTCGGGCTTCTATCTCTCCGCAGCGCTCCTCCTCGTGGGCGCGATCGCGTTCTGCTTCACGAAGCCCGCGCGCGTGGAGGCGTGAGACCGGGCGGAGTGGTCGTCAGGTGCCGCGGCCGCCGCCGCAGGCTGCGGGCCTCCTTGGCGGCCTCGACGGCCTGCACGACCTGGGACACGACGACCACCCCCACCATGAAGACCGCCACTCCCGCGAGGACGAGCACCTCGACGACCGCGCTGGCGGCGGATGCACCGCGCACGAGCACCTCGCTTCCGACCGACTGGACCGTGGACATCGGCTTCTCCCTCTTCGAACGACGGTGATCCCACTCTCGCGGGCGGCAGCCGCGAGGGGATCACCCCGCAGGCCGAACCGCGTCATCCTCGAGAGGGACATCCGCCGCGCACCCGGCATCCGGACCATCCCGGCCTCCGTGAGAGAATCGAGGGTTGCCGCCGCCGTGCGGCGAGAACCCCGAAGCGCAGAACGGAGCGGCCCGAGTGAGCGGAGTCCCCAGGGACGTCGCACGCCTCACCGAGGCGCGCGAGGGCGCGGCACTCAGCCTCGTCCGCAGCCGCTGGGCACCGCTCATCCTCGCGATCTTCCGGGCCTCGTTCTCGCAGGAGATCAAGCAGGTCCGCGCCGAGCGCCTGCACGTGCAGGTCGACACCTACCTGCACGAGCTGCGCGATGCGGGCTTCGAGGTCCCCGCGCAGGAGGAGGGGCGCGCGCTGTGCCTGTCGTGGATGCGCAGCCAGTGGCTGCGGCGCGTCCCGCTCGACGACGGCGGCGAGGCCTACGAGCTCACGTCGCACGCCCTCGCGGCGATGCGGATGCACAGCGAGCTCTCGCGCGAGCGCGCTCTGCTCAGCGAGTCGCGGCTCACCACCATCCTCGACGCGGTCCGCCGCTGGGCGACCGAGGCGAACCCCGACGAGACGACGCGGATGGCCGTGCTCGACGCCGAGATCGCGCGGCTCACGGCCGAGCGCGACCGCATAGCGGCGGGCGGCGAGGTCGAGATCGCCGACGACGAGCGGATGCTCGGGGGCTACACGGATCTCGTCGACCTCCTCGGCCAGCTCCCCGGCGACTTCCGCCGCGTCGAGGAGGCGCTCGACGCCATCCACGACCAGATGGTGCGCGACTTCCGCGCCGAGGAGCGCCCCAAGGGCGAGGTGCTCGGCGAGTACCTCGCCTCGAGCACCCGCCTCGCGTCGCAGACCCGCGAGGGCCGCGCGTTCCAGGGAGCCCTCACCGTGCTGAGCGATGAGGACCTGCTCGCCGAGTTCCGCGAGGACCTCCGCGCGATCATGAGCCATCCGTTCGCGCGCGACCTGTCGCCCGACGAGCGCGCGGCGTTCGTCAACGCCGACGCGCTGCTGCGCCGCGGTCTCCGCGACGTGCAGACGCGCCAGCAGCGCGCGTCGCAGTCGCTCGCCGAGTACCTCGCGGCGTACGACTCCCTGCAGGAGCGCGAGGTCACCCGCACGCTGCGCCGCGTCGAGCAGGAGCTCGCGGTGTGGATGGAGACCGCCCGCGCACGCGACACCGTCCCGCTGCCGTGGATGCCGTCGCGCCTCGATATCGAGCACCTCCGCACGCGCTTCTACGATCCGAGCCGGGAGAAGCCCGCTCCCGCGCTCGAGGACGTCTCCGACCTCGCGCCGGCGCCGCCGTCGCTCGACGACGTCCGGCGTCAGGGCGGCCCGCTGCTCGACGAGGTGCGCCGAGGCCTCGACGCCGCGGCCGCCGACGGCGCGACCACCCTCTCGGCGGCGTTCAACGCCCTCCCGGACGACCTGCGCCGCCCCGTCGAGGTCTTCGGCCTCGCCTACCTCGCCGCCCGGGACGGCCTTCCCGGCGGGATCGCCGATGACGGGGGCGTCGTCCGCACCGTCCGCCCCGACGGCACCGAGCGCGCGCTCGCGCTCCCCCGCCTGCAGCCGCCGACCGACATGACAGGAGACGACGATGACGACGCCTGACGACGCCTTCGCCGACGACGCCTTCACGACGCCCGACGCGATCGAGAACGCGCCCGACGACACCGCCCTGTCGCTCTTCGACGGCGACGACGGCATGCTCACGCTCGAGCAGCGCCGCTGCCTCGTCGTGATGCTCAAGCACCAGATCATCACCGACGAGCGCGAGGAGTGGCCCGTTCTCCTGCGCGACGCGCGCCTCATCAAGAGCCGCCTCAACGACCTCTTCCTCGACCTCGTGATCGACCGCGATCGCGGCGTCGCCTACAAGGTGCAGATCCGCTCCGAGGCGTCGGGGTACGTCCCCCCGCTCCTGCGCGACTCCGCCTACACCCGCGAGGAGACCGTCCTCCTCGCGCACCTGCGCCAGCGCCACCTCGCCGAGCGCGGCAGCGGGCGCCCGCACGCCCACATCGACCGCGACGACTGCCTCGCCGCGGTGGCCCAGTTCCGCCCGGCGCACGCGACCGACCGCTCGGGCGACGAGAAGAAGGCCGGAGCCGCCGTCGACTCGCTCGTCAAGGCCGGCATCCTCGTGAAGGCCGACGGCGACGACCGCTTCCTCATCTCGCCCGTGATCGAGACGCTCCTGCCGATCGACCGGCTGCGGGTCATCCAGGAGTGGCTGGCCGAGCAGAACCGCCCCGAGAACGCGCTGCGGCGGCGGATCGAGCCGGCGGCGGATGAGCCGGAGGACGCACCGCAGGACGAGGACGACGAGGAGGACGCCGCGTGACGGATCTGCTCATCGCCGGGTACGACGACGAGACCGCCCAGTGGCGCGCGAGCCACCTCCAGGTGCTGAACTGGGGCGGCTTCCACGGCCACCACCGCGTCGACTTCGACCGCGAGGCGACCCTCATCTCGGGCGGCTCCGGCACGGGCAAGAGCACGCTCCTCGACGCGTACATCGCGCTCATGATGCCGTCGACCGTGCCCTTCAACGGCGCCTCGAACGACGCGACGGTCGGCCGGGCCCGCGGCGCCGACCAGCGCAACGTGCTGACGTACCTGCGCGGCAAGCGCGACACCGTCCGCGACGTCGAGCGCGTGCTCCGCGGCGACGGCACGAGCGCGTGGGGTGCGATCTCGATGACCTTCGTCGACGGCTCCGGCCGGCGGTACACGGCCCTGCGCACGTACTTCGCGCCCGCTGGCGCCCAGCGCAGCACCGAGGTGCGCACGCGCCAGCTCACCGTCGAGGGCGACTTCCACCTGCCCGATCTCGCCGACTTCGCGGACGGCCGGTTCGATCCGCGCGCCCTGCGGGCCCGGTTCACGGGGCTGCGCTCCTACGAGACGACCCAGGACTTCCTCTCCGCGGTCGCCGCCCGGCTCGGCATCGGCGAGGGCGGCAACAGCGACAACGCCCTGCGCCTCCTGTCGCGCATCCAGGCCGGTCACCAGGTGCGCACCGTCGACCGGCTCTACAAGGAGATGGTGCTCGAGGAGCCGCCGACGTACGCGGCCGCGGATGCCGTGCTCGCGCAGTTCCAGGCGCTCAAGCAGAGTCACGAGAGCCTCGCGACCGACGAGGCCAAGGAGCGGATGCTCGCCGAGATCGCGCACCTGCACGACGACTACGAGAGCGCACGCGACCGCGTCGCGCGCCTCGACCGCTACGGCCTCACGCGCGGCGACGACGCGACGCCCTTCCGGCTGTGGTGCCTGACGACGGAGTACCGTCTGCTCGGCGAGGCCGAGGAGGCGAACAAGGCCGCGCGCGACGCCGAGAAGGAGGCGCTCACGCTCGCCCTCTCGGCCGAGACCGCGCTCGCGGTCGAGGTCGAGGAGATCAAGGAGCAGCGGGCGCAGAACGGCGGCGACCTGCTCGCCCGGCTCGACGCGCGGGTCGCGGAGGCGCGGGCCCGCGCGGCCCGGATCGCCGACGCCCGGCGCACCCTGCAGGAGCGCGTGCGCACGCTCGGCGCGGAGTTCCCCACCGAGAGCGCGCTGCGCGCCGTGCAGGATGCCGCGGCGACGTTCCTCGAGGGTGTCGATGAGAAGCTCGCCGAGCTCAAGCACCGCCGCGACGAGGAGGTCATCGCGATCGGCGACCTCACCCGTCGTCGGCGCGGCGACGCCGCCGAGCTCGAGTCGCTCACGGGGCGCGACAGCCTCATCCCCGACGCCTACGACCGCACCCGGCGCGAGATCGCCCGCGAGTGCGGCCTCGAGCCATCCGATCTCCCCTTCGCCGCTGAGCTCATGGACGTGCACCCCGACCACGAGCCGTGGCGCACCGCCGCCGAGGTCACGCTGTCGGGCATCGGCATGACGATGCTCATGGACGCGCGCCGTCAGCAGCAGATCCGCGAGGCCATCGAGTCGATGAGGCTCACGCGGCGCATCCGCTTCGACGGCGTCGACCTGTCGGAGGACGCCGAGACCCCGTCGGACCCTCGGTACATCTCGGGGCGCCTCGTCTTCCGGGACTCGCCGTTCACCGCGTGGGTCAAGCGGCGCGTCGTCACGGGCGACCACCTCTGCGTGGACTCGCCCGCCGAGCTCGGCGGAGACGAGCCCAAGGTCACCGTCAACGGCCAGACGTCGCACGGCCGGCGCGGTGCGCACGGCCGCGATCCGCGCGAGCGCTCGATCCTCGGCTTCTCGAACGCCGCGCGTCGGCAGGAGATCGAGGCGGAGATCGCCGAGACGACCGCCCGCATCGCCGCGCACGAGGAGGCCCGAGCCGCACACGAGCGCGAGGCCGACGAGGTGCAGCGCGTCGCCGAGGCGTACCGCCGCGTGCAGGATGTCGAGTGGACGTCGATCGACGTCGCCTCCGTCGAGAAGGAGGTCGCCGAGCTCGAGGCGCAGCGCGAGTCGATCCTCGACCGGTCGGACCTTCTCGTCGAGCTCGAAGAGCGGCTGCGCGATGCGGCCGAGCGCCTCGAGTCGGCGCGCGAGGAGCGCTACCGCCGCGCGGCTGCGCTCGAGGACCTCGAGCGCACATGGGGCGCTATCGTCGACCGGCAGGATGCCGTCGCGACCGAGCGCGACCGTCTGGCCGAGCGCCCCGACATCGTCCTGACCGACGAGGACGCGGCGCACCTCGACCGGGAGTTCCGCCGGATCGAGCCCGACGCGACGCATGACCGGTTCGCGAAGGCCGTCCCCCGGCTCGCCGACGAGCTGCAGCTGGACGTCCGCCGCGCGCACGCCACGCTCGACTCGACCGCGGCGTCGCTCGAGCGCATCTTCGCCGCCTACAACGAGAGGTGGCCGGATCCGAACCGCGGCACGACCGTCGACGCGTACGACGAGTTCGCCGCGATCTACGAGGAGATCACGCACCACGGCCTCTCGCAGCACCGGCTCGAGTTCCGGCGTCACCTGCAGGAGGTCAGCACGATGGACCTCAAGATGCTGAGCGACTCGTTCGGCCACGCCCTGCTGAGCATCGAGGAGCGCCTCGAGCCGGTCAACGACATCCTCCGCGATCTGCCGTTCGCGTCGGAGACCGACCGGCTCCGCATCGACATGCGCCATCTGCACCCCGAGCGCATCGAGTCGATCAAGACGCAGCTGAGGGAGCTCTCCGCAGATGTCACGGGCGAGTGGACCGCGGAGGAGGCCGACCGGCGCTTCGCGCGTCTGCAGGAGTTCATCGACCTCATCGACCTCCCCGAGTCGGGCGTCAACCCGCGCCGGGACGAGGTGCTCGACGTGCGCCGCCACATCGAGATCACGGCGAGCCGCATCGATCCCGAAGGCCGCGAGGTGAGCACCTACTCGACCCTCGGCGACAAGTCGGGCGGCGAGTCGCAGGAGCTCGTGGCGTTCATCGTGGGCGCCGCCCTGCGGTACCAGCTCGGCGATCAGACGCGCTCGTGGCCGCGGTTCGCGCCGGTCTTCCTCGACGAGGGATTCGTCAAGGCCGACAGCGCGTTCACGGGGCGCGCGATCCGCGCGTGGCTCGGCCTCGGCTTCCAGATCATCGTCGTGGCGCCGCTCGACAAGGTGACGACGCTCGAGCCGCACATGGGGCTCAACCTCTCGGTCACGAAGAACGACGCCGGCTACTCGTTCATCACGGCGTTCCGCGACGTCGCCCTACGCTGAGACCGGCGCACCCTGCAGCGCGTGCACGACCGGAGCGAGCTCGGGTCGTGCCGCGGCCTCGTCCAGCACGCGCTCGAGCGTCTCGTCGTGGATGGGGCGCGCCCGCTCGAACAGATCGCGCCCGGCGGGCGTGAGCTCGGTGTAGATTCCGCGGCGGTCGTCCGCGCAGAGGACGCGCGTGAGCAGCCCGCGGTCCTCGAGCCGGTTCACGAGCCGCGTCGTCGCGCTCGCGCTCAGGGCGGCGGCGCCCGCGAGCTGCTGCATCCGCATGTGCCACCCGTCCTGACGGCTCAGCGCGTCGAGCACCGTGTACTCGACGACCGAGAGCTCGACGGATGTCGCAAGCGCGCGCTCGAGGGCGGTCTCGATGAGGCCATGCAGGGCCGCGAGCGTGCGCCATCCCTGCGCGCGCACCTCGACCGCGTCGTCGGCGATTCCCATGTCTCCTCCAGATAGTTGCTTGCGCGTTGTATCCGCGTGTGGCAGTATTTCTCGGGCCGCCGCAAAATCCCGCGCGTGCAAGTAAACCGAGCATACCAGGAGACCCCTTCATGCCCCTCGGACTGATCGCCCTCGCCATCGGCGCCTTCGGCATCGGACTCACGGAATTCGTCATCATGGGCCTGCTGCCCGAGGTCGCGCGCGACTTCGCCGTCTCGGAGGCGGCCGCCGGATGGCTCATCTCGGGCTACGCGCTCAGCGTCGTGGTCGGCGCCCTCCTCCTCACGGCCGCGACCATCCGCCTGCCCCGCAAGGCCGTGCTCCTCAGCCTCGTCGTCCTCTTCATCCTCGGCAACGCGCTCACCGCGCTCGCACCCGACTACGCCACCGCCATGGCCGGGCGCGTCCTCGCCGCGCTCTGTCACGGGGCGTTCTTCGGCATCGGCTCGGTCGTCGCCGCGGGCCTGGTCGCGCCCGAGAAGAAGGCCGGCGCGATCGCCATCATGTTCACGGGCCTCACGGCCGCGAACGTGCTGGGCGTGCCGTTCGGCACGTTCCTCGGCCAGGAGCTCGGCTGGCGCTCCACGTTCTGGGCGATCTCCGCGATCGGCCTCATCGCGCTCGCGGGCGTCGCGGCCCTCGTCCCGGCCATCCCGGCTCCCGAGGAGCGCGTGAGCCTGCGCCGCGAGCTGCGTGCGTTCCGATCGACCCAGGTCTGGCTCTCGCTCGTCGTCACGGTCCTCGCGTTCGGCGGCATGTTCGGCGCCTTCACGTACATCGCGTACACGCTCACCGAGGTCAGCGGCTTCGCGGCAGGCGCCGTGCCGTGGCTGCTCGTCGTGTTCGGGGCCGGCCTCGTGCTCGGCAACGGCATCGGCGGGCGGCTCGCCGACCGCGCGATCGACCGGACGCTCATCGTCTTCACCGCGGCGCTCGTCGTCGTGCTCGCGCTCTTCGCCCTGCTCGCCGGATCGCAGATCGCGACCGTCGTCGCCCTCTTCCTCATGGGCGGCTTCGGCTTCGGCACCGTCCCGGGCCTCCAGAGCCGCATCATGGCGTATGCCGGCCAGGCTCCGACGCTCGCCTCGGGCGCGAACATCGGCGCGTTCAACGTCGGCAACGCGCTCGGCGCGTGGGCCGGAGGCGTCGCGATCACCGCGGGCCTCGGCTACACCGCGCCGATCTGGGTCGGCGCCGCGATGACCGCCGCCGCCCTGGCCGTGCTCGCCGTGGCAGCCGGGATGGCGCGCACCCGGGTCGCCGCCGACGCGGTCGCGGTCGCGGCCTGACCGCAGGAGGAGAATAGAGGGGATGGCTCCTCCCTCCTTCCTGCGCGACCTCTTCCGCATCCAGCCGGCGCGCGGGGAGTGGACCGTGGCCATCCGGGCGGCGCTGTCCGTGCTGCTGCCCCTCCTCGTGCTCTGGGGAGCCGACCGGCTCGACTGGGCGATGTACGCGTCGTTCGGCGCACTGTCGTCGATCTTCGGCCGGACCCTCCCTCTCCCGGAGCGGCTGCGCTCGCAGGCGGAGGCGGGGCTGACGCTCATCCTCGCGATCCTCCTCGGCGTCGCGGTGGCGCTCTCGCCCGGACGGGAGTGGCTGCTCATCCCGGTCGCGGCCGGGTTCGCGACCGGGATCGCGGTCGTCTCGCACCGACGCAACTGGCACCCGCCCGGCGTGCTCTTCCACGTCTTCGCGCTCGGCGCGTGCGCCTCGACCGCCCGCACCGCCGCCGACCTCGTGCCCGCCGCGCTCGTGTCGGCCGCCGCCCTCGCGCTGAGCCTCGCGCTCACCTATCTGACCTCGCTCGGTCGCCACCTCTGGCGGCGCCACATCGCGCACGTCGCGCAGACCTGGCCGCGCCGCCCCGCGGACCCCGGCACCCTGCCTGGCGACGGCCCGGAGTGGCCGCTGCGGCACTACCTCGTCCGGTACGGCCTCGGCGTCGTGCTCGCGGGCTCCGTCGCGACCGCGATCGGCATCGGCCATCCGTACTGGGCGATCGTCTCGGTGGTCGTCCCTATGGCGGCGCCGACGGCATCCGCGCGCCTCCTCCGCGGCACGCAGCGCGTCGTCGGAACCCTCGTCGGCGTGCTCATCACGTGGGCCGTGCTGGCCTTCGCGCCGCCGCCGCTCGTCCTCATCCTCATCATCGCGGTGATGCAGCTCGGCGCCGAGCTGTTCATCGGCCGGAACTACACGGTCGCGCTGCTCTTCATCACACCGCTCGCGCTGTGCATGGTGCAGCTCGGCCATCCGCTGCCGGTGGCGCAGCTCATGGCGGACCGCTCGATCGAGACCGTGCTCGGCGTCGCCGTCGCGATGGCCATCACGCTGATCACCCGCGAGCGCCGTCAGCGCGGCGACGCGGAGTAGGCGCCGTCGACGTCAGTCGATCGGGCAGACCGCCTTCTCGGCGACGACGGCGTGGAAGTCCTCCGCGGTCCACGGGAGGCCGAACTCGGGCTGATCCTGGCCGTCCGCGGCCGGCGCCTTCGACGCGATCGCCGCGAGCTCCTTCGCGAGCGCGCCCGCGAGATCCGCGCCGGCGGCCGAGTTGTTGAGCGCGACGGCGACGGTCATGCCTGTCTGCGGGTCGGCGTACACGCTCGTCAGGTACCCGAGCGCCGCGCCCTTCTGGCCGACGAGGCTGCCCGCGATGTACGCGCCGCTGACGTAGTCGTCGCCCTCGTAGGGCAGCGCCTTCGACCAGCGCTCCGTGCGCTCGCCCTCATCGTCGATCGACGCGAGCGCGAGCGACTGCCCGAAGCGGGCGAGATCGCCGATCGTGCTCGTCGCGCCCGAGTCGGTGAAGCCGATGCTCGACGAGCTCGTCGTGTACTCCGTCGGCGCGACGCAGCCGGCCTCGCGATCCGCGCCGTCCGAGATCCAGCCGCGCAATGCCGGCTCCCCCGGCTCGGCGGCCGCGTCCTTGGGGAGCTCGGTTGCGGTCAGGTCGAGCGGCTCGGCGAGGTACTCCTCGAACAGCGTGTGCATGCTCTCGCGGGTCGCGTGCTCGAGCGCCATGCCGAGGAGGATGTATCCCGCATCCGAGTCGCGGACCTCCGCGCCCACGCGCCCCCGTTCGGCGATGCCGGTCGCGGCGAGCTCACGCGGGTTCCACTCGCGCTTCGGCGTGGCGGTGAACTGCGGCGACAGGCGATCGCGGCCGTCGCCGAGGCCCGACGTGCCGTCGCAGAGCTGCTGGAGGGTGATGTCGGAGAGATTGGGGACGCTCGACACCCACTCGGTCACCGGGTCGTCGAGGGCGACGACGCCCTCGTCGGCGACCCGGTAGAGCACGTCGCACGTCATCGCCCGGGTGACCTCGCCGACGCGGAAGCGCATGTCGGTCGTGACGGGCTCGTCCGAGTCGGGGCCGGTCGTGCCGATGCCCTCGACCCAGGCCCCCGCCCACGGGATCCAGACCGAGACGAGGGCGCCCGACGCTCCGGCACCCTGCATCGCGTGATCCACCGCCGCCTCGAGCTGCTCGACCGTCTTCTCCGGAAGCTCCGACGAGACGATGGGCACCTCCGATCCGGCAGCCGCAGCGCTCGCCGTGCAGCCGGACGCCGCGAGCGCGATGGCCGCGAGTCCCGCGAGGACCGCCGAGGCGCGCGCCATCCGCGCGCGCACAGTGGATTTCCGCATTCCACAACCCCCCAGTTGCTCCGAGGTCGAGTTTAGGCGACCCTTGCCCGGGATCCCGGCGAGGATGCAGAACCGTGACGTTCCGCGGCGCTCAGCCCGTCGCCGCCGAGCGCATGCCCGCCGCGTCGCGCTCCCACGCGGCCCGCATGAACCGGCGGACGTCCTCGTCGACGCGGATGTCGGATGGCCGCAGGGGGCGGGTGAGGTACAGGCCGTCGAGCGACGTGAGGCGCGAGAGCGCGACGTACGTCTGCCCGGGGGCGAAGGCGCCCGAGCCGAGATCGACGATCGCACGGTCGTAGGTCTTGCCCTGCGACTTGTGGATCGTGACGGCCCACGCGAGGCGGAGCGGGAACTGCGTGAACTCGGCGACGACGTCGCGGCTGAGCTTCTTCGACGCCGCGTCGTACGAGTAGCGGTGCTTCTCCCACACGGTCGGCTCGACGTCGAACTCCTCGCCGTCGACCTCGACGCGCACCGAGTCGCCCATGATGCGGGTGACGATGCCGATCGTCCCGTTCACCCAGCGCGGCCCGTCGGGGCCCGACACGTCGTTGCGGAGGAACATCACCTGCGCGCCGACCTTGAGCTTGAGCTGCTCGTCGGCCGGGTACACGTCGCCGCGGCCGAAGTCGCCGCTGATCTCGGCGACCGCGGTCTGCTCTCTCCCGGCCAGGGCGGCGAGGTGCTTCGCGTTGATGGCGTTCACGCGGTCGTTGCGCGTCGCGAGCGTGATCACGGGATCGGAGGGGTCGGACGGCGGGGTGCGCGCGCCCGCGCGGTTGAGCTTCTCGGCGATGTCGGCGGTGACGCGCCCGTACCGGACGGCGTTCAGCATCGCCTTGAACCCGTCGTCGGACTGACGGTGGATGTGGGTGAGCTCGCGGATGTGCAGATCCGCGCCGTGGCGCCCCAGGTCGATGAGCCCGTCGCCGCCCGGTTCGGCACCGGCCCACACGTGGGCGTCGAAGAACCAGAACGAGCGGTAGTGGTCGGCGATGTAGCGCGCCTCGTCGCCGCGCGGCGGGACGGGGGCGAGCTGGTAGGGGTCGCCGAACATGACCACCTGCACGCCGCCGAAGGGCTCGCGCCGCCGGCCGCGCGCCTGGCGGAGCGACCGGTCGATGGCGTCCATGAGGTCGGCGTTGACCATCGAGATCTCGTCGATCACGAGCGTGTCGATCGCGTTGAGCAGCTTGCGGGTCGCGTCGCTCTGCTCGAGATCCTGGTCGGCGATGAGCCCGATCGGGAGCTTGAAGAGCGAGTGGATGGTCTGGCCCTCGACGTTGAGCGCCGCGACGCCCGTGGGCGCGCAGATCGCGATCTGCTTGCTCGTGTGCCACGTCAGGTGGCGCAGCAGGGTCGACTTGCCCGTGCCCGCGCGCCCCGTGATGAAGACATGCTCGCGCGTGTCCTCGATGAGGCGGAACAGGGCTTCCTGCTCCGCCGACAGAGCAGGTGCGGTCACCCTTCCATCGTAGAGAGGTGAACGCGGCCCGGTTCCGGCACTCCACAGCCGTTCGCAGGCTCCGCCCGGCGTGTCGTTCCTAGACTGGCCGCATGGAGCAGGCCGTGACCGACGCCGCGCCCTCGCGCGGAGGGTCGGCCGACGCGCCCTCCCCGGCCACGGCCATCCGCCGGCGCGAGCGGGGGCGCACCGCCGAGGTGGCGGGCTTCGTCGTCGTCGGGCTGCTCCTCGTCGCGGCGATCGCCGCGGGCTTCGCGGCCCTGTATCGCGTCTTCTGGGGCCCGGAGGCCTTCGTGGAGCGGTACGTCGGGATGCTCGCCGACGGGCGCGCGGCCGACGCGCTCACGATCCCCGGCGTCGCCGTCGACTCGGCGGATCTCGAGGCCGCCGGGATCCCGACGACCGTAAGCGACGCGCTGCTGCGCGGATCGGCGCTGTCCGACGACCTCGGCGACGTGACGGTGATCGCGTCGCGGATGTCGGAGGGCGTCGTCGAGGTGACCCTCTCGTTCTCCGCGGCGGGCCAGGAAGGGCGCTCGACGTTCCGCGTCGAGCAGGACGGATGGTCGGGCCTCGTCCCGGCCTGGCGCTTCGAGACGACGCCCCTCGCCGTGCTCGATGTGACGGTGCGGGGCTCGATGCGCTTCACGGTCAACGGGTTCGAGCTCGACAAGCGGCAGGTCTCACCCGACGGGGCGGATGCCGCGCCCCTCGATCCGGTCTCGATGCTCGTGTTCGCGCCGGGCGCGTACGCCGTCTCGGTCGACACGTCGGCCGCGGAGGCCGCGCCGGTCCGCGCTCTCGCGCAGCAGTCCCTCGCGGCGGTCCCCGTCGACGTGCAGGCGCGCCCGACCGACGAGTTCAACGACATCATCACGGGTCAGGTGCACGACTTCCTCGAGCAGTGCACGACGCAGCGGGTGCTTCAGCCGACCGGCTGCCCGTTCGGCTACGAGACCTACGAGCGCGTGATCACGCCGCCGACCTGGTCGATCGCCGCGCAGCCGAACGTCGCCGTCGTGCCGGACGGCGCGTACTGGGCGATCGCGCCCGCCGGCGCGATCGCCCACATCGAGATGGACGTGCAGTCGATCTACGACGGCTCGATCTTCCACGTGAGCCAGGACGTGACCTTCACGATCGACGGGGCCATCGACATCCTGCCCGACGGCTCCGCCGCGATCAGCATCGGGTCGCCGGACGTCTAGCCGACGGGAGCTCCGCCGCCGGGTGCCGCACCGGCCGTCGGCGTGGTCGCGGTGTCGACGCGGACGACGAGAGATGCCGCGTAGCCGCCCGTCGCATCGCCCGTGAGGGTCGCGACCTGCAGCGCGCCGCCGTCGTCGCCGAACACGTTGTCGCTCGCGAGCGTCACCTGGGCGAGGTTCGCGGTCGATCCCTCGTACCCGGCGAGCGCGTACACGGTCTCGCACGCGGCCTGCGGAAGCGCGAGCTGCGACGTCGCGATCGCGTTCGCGGAGTCGGAGATCGACGCCGCGTCGGGGTACACCTCGAAGTGGATGTGGGGCCAGCGTCCTGAGTAGCACGCGGGGAAGATCGACGTGAAGGTCACCTGCCCGTTCGCGTCGGCGATCTGGACGCCTCGGAGGTAGGTGACGTCCTCGACGCCGGACGAGTACATGGAGTAGCGGCCCTGCGCGTCGCAATGCCAGGCGTACACGGCCACGCCCTCGAACGGCGCGTCGCCGTTCGCCATGTCGGTCAGCCGCAGGGTGAAGGTCAGGGGGACGCCCTCGGCGGTGGCCGACCCGTCGATCGATGACGTGATGTCGCTGCGGATGATGCCCGAGTCCTCGAGCACATCGGGCCCATTCGACCCGTCCCCCGGATAGGGTCCCGCTGTCTCGTCGGGGATCTCGCCGTCGGGGAGCGCAGCCTCCGTCGAATCGGCCGTTGCCGTCGGCGACGGGGTGGATGTGCTCGCGGACGTGTCCGATGTCGCGCTCGGGGTCGAGGTGCTCGTCGAGCTCGTCGCGGCGGGCGCGCAGGCCGCGAGCGTCGCGGCGCCCACGCCGACTCCGACGAGGCTGAGGACACCTCGGCGGCTGACCAGCGTCTTGAGGTCGAAGCCGGCACCCTGGTCCACGACCTCCTCGTCCGGTCGGGCGAGGAGCCGGCCCTCGTAGGCCGGCCCGTCGGGCGTCTGCTCGGGCTCGGGAATGCGCGCCATGATCCGTCTCCTTATCTCGCGTCCGCCCGCTCGGGGGCGGTGATGCGTCCATGCTGGAGAACGGCGCTATGCGCCGCCGTTCACCGGTCTGTGAACGGCCTATGAGGGCTGAGGGTCAGAGCCCGCGACGGCGGTCGCGCTCGGCCAGACGGGCGAGGCGGGCGTTGTACTCCTCGAGCTCGGCGTCGCCCGTGCGGTCGGCGTGGCGATCGGCGCGCTTCTGCGTCCGCTCGTCGCTGCGGCTCCACTGGATCGCGACGATGACGGCCGTGATGAGCGTCGGGATCTCGCCGATCGACCATGCGACGCCGCCGCCCGTGTACTGGTCCTCGAGCGGGGTGGCGCCCCACGTGCGGCCCATCGCGCCGAACCACTCCGCGACCATGAGACCCGAGTGGCTCATGATCGAGATGCCGAAGAACGCGTGCATCGCCATGGTGACGATGAGGGTGACGAGACGCCCCGCGTACGGCAGGCGGTACGGCACGGGGTCGATGCCGACGAGCGACATGACGAACAGGTAGCCCGACAGCAGGAAGTGGACGATCATCCACTCGTGGCCCAGGTGGTCGTACAGCGACCACCGGAACAGGTCGGTGTAGTAGAAGGCCCACAGCGACCCGATGAAGATGCCGGCCGCGACGAGCGGGTGCGTGATGACGCGGGCGAACGGACTGTGCACCGCCCAGAGGATCCACTCGCGGCCGCCGCGCGTGCCATCCTCGCGCTTGCGGATGGCGCGAGCCGCGAGCGTGACCGGTGCGCCGGGCACGAGGAGCAGCGGGATGGCCATGCTCAGCAGCATGTGCCCGAGCATGTGCATGCTGAAGAGGTAGTCGCCGTACGCCGTGAGCGGGCCGCACGTCACCCAGACGAGCAGGACCATGCCGATCGTCCACAGCACGGTGCGGTGCACGGGCCACGCGTCGCCGCGCGCACGCAGGCGCCGCACCCCCGCGTAGTAGAAGAAGAGCCCGAAGCCCGCGACGAACACCCACAGCAGGTCGACGTCCCACGCGGTGAGCCAGCGGGCAGGCGTCAGCTCGGGAGGCAGCGGCGCCTCGGTGAGGATCTCGGCCGGCGTCGACTGCGGCGCCGAGATCTCCCCGACCGGCGGCGACGTGCGCGCGAGCGCGGCAGCCGCTCCGCTCGCGATGCCCATGAACGCGAGCTCGACCGCGACGAGACCCCAGAACGCGCCCGCGCCATCCGCCGCCCGCGCGAGGAGCCGACGGCGGTAGAGCGCGCCGAGGAGGCCCATCGCGAGCAGCGCGACGATCTTCGCGATGAGGATGGCCCCGTACGGGGTGAGGAGCTGGTCCCACTGCCCGATGGACGTGAGGGTTCGCGCGTAGCCCGAGACCGCGACGACGACGAACGCCGCGAGCGCCAGCGACGAGTAGCGCGCGAGAAGCGGGCCCAGGCGCCCCTCCTCCATGGCGGGGCGCAGGATGACGAGCAGGAGCAGGCCCCCGAGCCAGACCGCCGCGGCGACGATGTGCAGCGTGAGCGCGGTCACGGTCGCGTCGTGGCCCGCGAGGTCGCCCGAGTGGCCCTGGGTGGCCATCGGGACGAGCGTGATGGCCGCGAGGACGGCGGTGAGGAGCGTCGGGGTCCACGAGCGGATGGCGAACGCGAGGATCGTGACGACGGCCGCGAGGACGGTCGTCAGGAGCCAGGCGCTGCCGAGCTCGGTCTGCGTGAGGAAGCGGCCGAGCTGCGCGCCGAACTCGGCGCCGAGACTGAGCTGCGGGTTGAACGACGACAGGAACGTCAGGAACCCGACCGCGCCGCTCGAGAGGGTGAGCACGGCGGCGCCGATCGAGGCCGTGTCGAGCGCGACGTCGAACTCGCGCTCCTGCGCGCGCAGCCCGAAGAGCGCGAGCACCAGCGCGCCGAGCATCGTCGCCGCCGCCAGGTTGACGACGAGCTTCGCGATCGGGAGACCCCAGCGGACGAAGGCGCCGGGGTCGGCGCTGAACCGCTCGGCGGCACCGCCGCCGATCACGAGACCCGCGATGACGGCTGCGATCGCCGCGACGACGAGGATGAGGGGCCCAGCGGCCCGCAGCGCGCGCGGGTTCACCCCTCAACCCTATGCGCGCGCCCCTGGGCGGACGCCGCGCGGGGCATGTCCGGATCGTTCACCCTTCCGTGGGGGCATGCGAAAGGGCGCCGTCCCGGAGGACGGCGCCCTTTCGACGCGGCAGACGTCTTACTTGACGGCGGCCTTGAGCTTCGAGCCCGCGGTCACCTTGACGCGCTTGCCCGCGGGGATGGCGATCTCCTCGCCGGTCTGCGGGTTGCGGCCGGTGCGGGCAGCGGTGTCGACCTGCTCGAACGCGATCCAGCCGGGGATCGAGACCTTCGCGCCCTTGGCGACGGACTCGGAGACCGAGGTGAACAGAGCGTCGAGGACGCCCGAGACGGCGGCCTGGCTCTGACCGGTGGCGCTGGCGATGCTCGCGACGAGCTCGGTCTTGGTGATGGTCTTGTCGGCCATGTCATCCTCCAGCGGCGTGAGGACGCCGCGACGTTTCAACGGACCGCAGGCGTTTGCCTCCGGTGGTCTTGCGACCGTGATGAATGTACCAACGCGCCCCGGAATTCCGCGGATTCTCGCGGCTTTCCGCGCGATTCGCCCGGCGTGTCGCCCCTCGGATGTGACGGATGTGACGGAAGTGACGGTTCGCGAGGCGGGAAAAGGAAGAGGGCGGGACTCCCGAAGGAGTCCCGCCCTCTCGCCGAAGCGGGTGCTTACCAGCTCGACTTGGTCACGCCGGGCAGCTCGCCACGGTGCGCCATGTCGCGGAAGCGGACACGCGAGATGCCGAACTTCGTCAGCACGCCACGGGGGCGGCCGTCGATGACATCGCGCGAGCGGAGACGCACGGGCGACGCGTTGCGGGGCAGCTTCTGCAGGCCCACGCGAGCGGCCTCGCGCTGCTCGTCCGTCGCGTTCGGGTCGACGAGCTGCTTCTTCAGCTCGAGGCGCTTCGCCGCGTAGCGGTCGACGACGGCCTTGCGCTGCTCGTTGCGAGCGATCTTGCTCTTCTTCGCCATGATTAACGCTCCTCGCGGAAGTCGACGTGCTTGCGCACGACCGGGTCGTACTTCTTCAGCACGAGGCGGTCGGGGTTGTTGCGGCGGTTCTTCTTGGTCACGTAGGTGTAGCCCGTGCCCGCGGTCGAACGCAGCTTGATGATGGGACGGACGTCCTGAGCCTTCTTCGCCATTAGAGCTTCACACCCTTCGCGAGCAGGTCCTTCACGACCGATTCGATGCCGCGGACGTCGATCACCTTGATGCCCTTGGCGGAGACGTTCAGCGTGACCTTACGGCCGAGCGACGGAACGTAGTACGTCTTCTTCTGCACGTTCGGGTCGAAGCGGCGCTTCGTCCGTCGGTGCGAGTGCGAGACATTGTGACCGAAGCCGGGTACGGCACCGGTCACCTGGCACACAGCAGCCATGGTTCACTCCTTCACTACCGTGGAGCCGGACGGCTCCACCCAAGATCTCTTGTCTGCGCAGCCGTCACCCACCCGGAGACCGGGCTGTGTACAGGTGGGGCCGCACGAACTGCGCGCAGGAGTGCACGCAGACAAACGTCGATCCTAGCACAGTCGGGCGTGTCGCCCGAATCGGAGCGCAGTGCCCCCCGCCCACTTCTCCGGCTCGGTCTTGACGCCGTGTTTCCAACGTTGGAATACTGGCCACGCGCTCGGAGTCGAGCGCATCCATCACCTCGACGAGGAGGTCTCATGGCCGCATTCCCCCGCCCGCACCGCAGACGACGCGCCGGCATCGCCCTCGCGCTCGCCTTCGCGGTCGCTCTCGCGCCGCTGGTCGCCCCCGGCGGCGCCGAGCCGACCGCCGCGGCGACGTATCCGAATCCCGGATACGTCACCGGCTCGACCTACACGCACGACCCCGAGGTCGTGAAGAAGCCCGACGGCGCCTACCTGCTGGCGCAGACCGGCGACAACATCCCCCTGAAGACCTCGCGCGACCGGACCGCGTGGGCCGACGCGGGCGTCGCCTTCCCCGGCGGCATGCCGTGGGTGCACGGCTACACGAACGGGACGAACACGGTGTGGGCGCCCGACATCACCTATGCCAACGGCAAGTACTACCTCTACTACTCGGCGTCGACCTTCGGCTCCAACAACTCCGCGATCTTCCTCGCGACGAGCACGAGCGGCGCTCCGGGCACCTGGACCAACCAGGGCGCGATCATCTCGTCGACGACGTCGAACGACTGGAACGCGATCGACCCGAACCTCGTGATCGACCACACGGGGCGGTGGTGGCTGTCGTTCGGATCCTTCTGGTCGGGCATCAAGATGATCCGCCTCAGCAACGTCTCCGGCCTCCGGCTCGACAGCACGTTCGCGAGCATCGCGGGGCGCGGCGGCGGCGCGATCGAGGCGCCGACCATCCACTACCGCGACGGGTACTACTACCTCTTCGTGTCGTTCGACCGCTGCTGCCAGGGCGCCGCGAGCACGTACCGCGTCATGGTCGGCCGCGCGACGTCGGTCACGGGGCCCTATCTCGACCGCAACGGCGTCGCCATGACCGCGGGCGGCGGAACGGAGATCCTCGCGGGCCACGGCTCGATCCACGGTCCCGGCCACCAGGCCGTGCTGGCGGACGCGGACGCCGACGTGCTCTTCTACCACTACTACGACGACGCGGGCGCCTCGCGCCTCGGCATCAACCTGCTCGGCTACTCGGGCGGATGGCCCTACGTGTACTGACCCGCTGAGGCGCGTGCGCCGTCCGCGGGCGGCGCACGCGCCTCAGCGCGGCTCGACGGCTCCGCGGCCCGGGCGGAACGCCGACACCGTCCGGTCGCCCGGGATCCAGAAGCGCCAGGGGAACGCGCTCGTGCCCGCGAGGCCCGCGACCCCCACGCGCGGCCCCGAGACGAACCCGATCGGATGGTCCCGCAGCTGCAGGCGGGCGGTCGCGCCGGCCTGCAGCTCGCCGGTCACGGCATCGATCCCGTCGTGCACGGGGTAGCGCAGCCCGACGGCGTCGCCCAGGCGACCGGGGCCGCGGGCGAGATCCCGATCCGTGCGCGCGACGCCGCGTTCCTCGCGCCGCCGGCGTGCGACATCCGCACCCCGCACGATCTCCCCCGCGCGCAGGAGGACTCCGCCCGCCTCTCCCTCGGGGCCGCAGACGACGTTGACGCACGAGTGGATGCCGTGACTGAGGTAGACGTAGAGATGGCCGGGCTCGCCCCACATCGTCGCATTGCGGGCGGTGCGCCCCATGCGGGCGTGCGAGCCGGCGTCATGGACGTCGCCCGTGCCGAGTCCGTGATACGCCTCGACCTCCGTCAGCCGCACGACGACCTCGTCACCGTCGATCGTCGTCGTGAGGAGCCCGTCGAGGAGCCGGGGCGCGACCTCGACGGGAAGACCGCGCAGCTCTTCCCGCGTCGCCGCGTGGAGACCGTCGGTCATCCGGTCACCGAGTCCCACGGGCCGACGTCGCACCAGCTGATGCCGAAGCCCGACAGGTTCGAGACCTCCTCGCCGGTCTCGATCTCGATGATGTGGGTCTCGAGCGTCGTCGGCAGCGGCTGCAGGGCGTCGTAGTCGTAGCGGTTCGTCGTGAGATCGGGAGCGACGAGAGCCGCCGCGTACCGGCCGCTCGGCGACACGCACGTCTGGAGCAGGCCATCCGCGCCCGTCACCTCGAGCAGCGTCCGCGACGCGCCCTCGTCGTCGACGTACGCGACCAGCTGGGCCTCGGGCGTTCCATCCGCCCCGAGCCGGACGAACTCCCGCACGGTCCCTCCGCCGGGCACGGGCAGCACGCGACCCGGCTGCCCGAGGTCGTCTGACGGCTCGACGAGGTCGGTCTCGTCGCCGGTGGTGAGGTCGAGCTGCACGCCGCCGGCGACATCCAGGCGCTCGATGAACGCCGTGTACGTGCCGCGCGTGACGGCGTCGATCGCGAACGCCGTGCCGAGAGCGGTCGGCGACGGATTCTCGGCGGCAGGGTCGTAGACGATGAGGTCGCCCGCGAAGTTGACGAACAGCAGCGCGGAGGAGTCGGGCACGAAGCGCCAGCTCGCGATGCTCGGCTCCTCGTCGCCGACGACCATCGGCTCGGGCTCCGCATTGGGCTCGCGGAGGTCTGCCGTGAAGAGCACGCTTGCCCGCCCCTCGGTCTCGCTCAGCTGCAGGTCGGTGTAGGTGTATCCGACGAGCTCGCCGCGGCTGGAGACCTGGAGGCCGGTGATCGTGCCCTCGCCCGGCAGCGGCATCCTCTCCGCGTCCGAGCCGTCGCGGTCGGCGACGTAGAGCGCCGAGGCGTCGTCCTCGCGCACCGAGACGACGAGGTGCTCGCCCGTGACCCGGAAGTCGTCGATCGACGCCGCGGTGTAGACGGGCACCGCCGCGTCGCCCGAGATGTCGCTGCGGAAGATCGTGTCGTCGCCGTCTGCGTCGCGCTGCAGGAGGAAGATCTCCGCGGGCGGCGTGGTGAAGGTCGTCTCGAGCGTCGCCGCCGGCCCGCCGCCCACGCTCTCCGCGCCGTCGATCGTGACCGTGTACTCGGTGTCGTCGTCGAGAGGCACGGTGAACCGCACGCCCACCATGCGCCCGGCCGCGTCGACCGTGAACGGGGTCTCAGGAGAGACGGTCACCTGGGACGCGTCGATGTCGGCGAGGGCCTGGTTCGCGGTGAGGACGACGCGGCTCCCCGAGGCCTGCGTGGCCGCCTCAGCGTCGACCTCGACCGTGCTCACGCGCGGCCCCTGCGTGAGACTCGCGGCTGCGCCGCCGCCGGCGAGCACCGCGAGCACGCCGAGCACCGCGAGCATCGCCCCGACGAAGCGGCGAGGCCGCGCGGATGGCGCGGGCTCAGCGGGGCGGGATGGTGCGGGCTGAGGTGGTTCGGGCTCGGATGGCTCGGCCTGGGGCGGCTCGGGGGCTCGCGCGGCCTCGGGGGCTCGCGCGGCCTCGGGGGCTCGCGCGGCCTCGGTCCGCTCGCGCAGCTCCCGGCGGCTGAGAGGACGCCCGCCGTCAGTACTCATACGGATCTTCCGGTGGGTCGACGGCCGTGATGGTCTCGGGCTCGATGGAGAGCGCGCCCGACGCGTCGGCGGCGATCGTGCCGGTGACCTCGATCCACTCGCCGACGGCGAGGCTGGCCGTGCCCTCGGGCACCGACACCGGAACGGAGGCGGGCTGCGCGTCGATCACGCAGTGCGTGATGACGAGGCGCCCGAGGCGGACGCCGTCGGGGCTCTCCTCGTCGGGCGTGACGAAGCCCGTGAGGGTCACCTCCTTGCCCGCATAGGCGTCGGGGTTCGTCGCCGTCGCGAAGACGGTCGACCACTCCCCGATGCCGAACCCGCTCGTGTCGCCGCTCGCGGCCAGGGTGACGGTGTCGGCTCCGGCGAAGAGCGGCGGCGTGCCCGTGTCGCGGTCCATCGCGAGCTCGACCGACAGCGACGCGGGCGGGAGGACGAGCGCCGCGACCGCGACGGCCGATGCCGCCACACCGCCGACCACGACCGCCGCCGCCCCTGCGACGCGCCGCGTCCCGGTGACTCGCCGCACCCCTGCGACCCCACGTACCCCTGCGCTGTGCCGCCCCTCTGCATGTCTCACTCCCGGCGGGTATGGCGGTCGGTTTCCCGCGGCGATCGAGACATGCTGATCGGGGTGGTGCCCGTCGGCCGGGCCGTGAACGCGGGCGTGGTGGGCGTGGGCGCCACCGTGATCGTGGGCGCCACTGGGGCCGTGGTCGTGGCCGTGGTCGGCCTCGGCGCCGAGCGGGAGCGCGAACGACCACACCGTGCCCGCGAGCGCGAGCACGGCCATCCCGACCGCGAACCAGGTCTGCGCGGGGTTGATGTAGAGCTGCAGCCGACCGGTGACGGCGAGCCCGACCGTCACGACGGCGAGCACGGCCGCGAGGCCCACGCCGAGCCAGCGTGCGCCCGCCTTCCGCACGGCGGCCATCCGATCGTCACGCAACGAGGTTCACCCCGATCCCGATGACGAAGGCCGACAGCAGCACGACCGCCACGATGCCCGCGAGGACGCGCGCCGTGAAGGTCGTGCGCATGAGCGCGAGCATCTTCACGTCGACGATCGGCCCGACGAGCAGGAAGGCGACGAGCGAGCCCGACGAGAACGTCGAGGCGAACGAGAGCGCGAAGAACGAGTCGACGTTCGAGCAGATCGCGACGGTCATCGCGAGGAGGATCATCGCCACGATCGACAGCACGGGGTTCGAGCCGATCGCGATGAGCACGCTGCGCGGGATGAGCACCTGCACGGCTCCCGCGATCGCCGACCCGATGACGAGGGCCGGCATGACGGCGCGCAGCTCGACGACGAACTGGGCGAGGCTGCGCCGCGCGCGGTCGCCCTGCTCGCCCGCGACGACCTCGCACGTGTCGCGGAAGCGCTCGGTGAGGATGCGCTGCGGGTCGGGATGGCGGCTGTACAGCCATCCGATGAGGTTCGCGATGAGGAAGCCGCCGACGAGCCTCGCCACGAGGATGCCGCCGTCCCAGCCGAACGCCTGATGCGTCGTCAGGATCACGATCGGGTTGACGATCGGCGCCGCCACGAGGAAGGTCAGGGCGTCGGCCGGGGTGAGCCCGCGCATGAGGAGCCCTCGCGCGAACGGCACATTCCCGCATTCGCATACCGGGATGAGCATGCCGAGGAGCGACAGCACCGCCCGCCGCGCCCAGCCCTGCCGCGGGAGCGCGCGCTCGATCACGTGCGCAGGCACCCACACCTGCACGACGATCGACAGGAGCACGCCGAGCACGACGAACGGGAGCGACTCGATGAGCACGCTCAGCGAGAGCGTGAGGCCGTCCTGCGCGCGCGTGGGCAGCGGCTGTGGGAAGAGCGCGGGCGCGAGCGCGTCGATGAGGAACAGCGCCGCGACGACCGCGAGCCCGGCTCCCAGCCCGATCGCGAGACGGCTCCGGGATGTCGGCGGCTGCGCGGGGCGCTCGCTCGTCGTGACGGACGTCACGCCGAGGCGGCGTCCTTCTCGGCCGCGCACTCGGCGCAGATCCCGAAGATGTCGATCATGTGCTCGGCCTCGCGGAAGCCGTGCTTCGCGGCGGTCTCCTGTGCCCACCGCTCGACCGGCGGGGCCTCGATCTCGACGGCCTTTCCGCAGCGGCGGCAGATCAGGTGGTGATGATGCCCCTGCGAGCATGCGCGGTAGAGCGCCTCGCCGTCCGGGCTCTGCAGCGTGTCGGCCTCGCCCGTGGCCGTCAGCCCGGCGAGCGCGCGGTACACCGTCGCGAGCCCGATGCCCGTGTTCTCGTCGCGCAGGGCCGCGTGCAGCGCCTGCGCGCTGACGAATCCCTCGGCGTCGCTGAGGGCGTCGCGCACGCGCTCGCGCTGCCACGTGTTCCGCTGGGCCATACGAGAGATTCTAGGCCGGGCGCCTATGCGATGCTCGGGGCGGCGCTGGGCGCCGACTGAGCATCGCCGGTGCGCAGGGCCCGATCACGACGCCACGAGATGAGGCGGCACACGCCCCAGATCGCGAAGGAGATCGTCGTGATGTAGGGGCTCACCGGCAGGGTTCCCGCGATCGCGAGGAGGATGCCGCCGACCGCCGAGACGAATCCGAACAGCGCCGACAGGAGCGGCACGGCGAGCGGACCGTGGCTCACCCGCATCGCCGCCGCCGCGGGCGTCACGAGCAGGGCCATGACGAGCAGGGCGCCGATGATGTGCACGGCGACCGCGACGATGAGGCCCAGCAGCAGCATGAACAGGATGCTCACGCGCCGGGTCGGCACGCCGCGCGCCTCGGCGGACTGCGGATCGAGGGAGTCGAAGCGCAGCGGATTCCAGATGAGCAGCAGGCCCGCGAAGACGATCGCACTGATGAGGATGAGCCAGCCGAGGTCGGGGCTCGAGACCGAGACGATCTGGCCCGTGAGCAGGCTGAAGCGATTCGCGCTGCGGCCCTCGTAGAGCGACAGGAAGAGGATGCCGATGCCGAGCCCGAAGGGCATGAGCACTCCGACGACGGAGTTGCGGTCGCGTGCCTTCGCACCGAGGGCGCCGATGATGAGCGCGGCCGCCACGGCGCCGAGCAGCGACCCCATCACGACGCTGCCGCCGAAGAGGAGCGCGGCGGCGGCGCCCGCGAACGACAGTTCGCTCACGCCGTGCACGGCGAACGCCATGTCGCGCTGCATGATGAAGACGCCGATCAGCCCGCCCACGATGCCGAGGGCCGCCGCGGCGATGATCGAGTTCGACACGAGCTGCAGCAGGGCGCCGTAGTCGTCGAACGAGAAGACGTCGCTCCACTCGACGCCGGGCAGGATGCGCGGGCTCATGCGTGCGCCTCCGCGTCATGGTGGGCGTGGTCGTGGTGCTCGTGCGGATGGTGCGGCTCGGCGTCCGGGATCCCCACGACCACGAGGCGGCCGCCCGCGCGCAGCACCTGCACGGGAGCGCCGTAGAGGTCGCTCAGCACCTCGGTGCGGAGCACCTCGTCGGGAGCGCCGAACGTGAAGCGGCCGCCCGCGATGTAGAGGATGCGGTCGACCGAGTCGAGGATCGGGTTCACGTCGTGCGTCACGAACAGCACCGCGGCGCCGTGCTCGGCGCGCTCGCGGTCGATGATCGCCGTCACGGCGCGCTGGTTCGCGAGGTCGAGGCTCGAGAGCGGCTCGTCGCACAGGAGCAGACCCGGCGCGTCGGCGAGCGCCTGCCCCACCCGCAGCCTCTGCTGCTCGCCGCCCGAGAGCGACCCGACCGGATCATCCGCATACCGCGTCGCGCCGACCGCCTCGAGCAGCGCATCCACGCGCGCGCGATCGCCGCGCCGCGGGATCGGCAGGCCGAACCGTGAGCCGCTGACGCCGAGCGCGACGAGGTCGCGGGCGCGCAGGCTCGTTCCCGGGGTGAACGGCCGCTGCTGCGGGATGTACCCGATGCGGCGGTTGCCCTTGCGGACGGGCTTGCCCTCGACGCGGATCGAGCCGGCGCTGAGCTGCCGGAGACCGAGGATCGCGCGCAGCAGCGTGGTCTTGCCGGACCCGCTCGGCCCGAGCACGGCGACGAACTCGCCGGGACGGATGGCGAGGTCGAGCCCCGACCACAGCTCGCGTCCGCGCAGGCGCAGAGCGGCTCCGGAGATCTCGAGGACGGGTTCGGGCATGACCGTCAGCCTAGTCCCGGATTGATAATCGTTCTCCGTGAGAGCGGGAACTCCCCCGCCGCGCATCAGCCCTCGAGAGCGTCGCCCAGGGCGGCGATGTTGTCGGCCATCCACTCGACGTACGTCTGCCCCTCCGGGAGCGTCTCGGCGTACTCGACCACCGGGACCCCTGCGGCCTCGGCCGTCTCGATGATCCGCGACGTCTCCGCACCGCCGGTCTGCGCGTTCGCGACGACCACGTCGACCTCGCCGCCCTCGATCGCCTCAGTCGCGGCGAGGAGTGTCGCGGGCGCGACATCCTGCCCCTCCTCGACCGCCTCCGCGAAGCCGTCGGTCGTGACGTCCTCGAGACCGGCCGCCTCGGCGAGGTAGCCGCCGATGGGCTCGGTGAAGAAGACGTGCGAGCCCGCATACGCGGTGGAGATCTCATCCAGCGACGCCTCGAGCCCCTCGATGTCGGCGACGAGCGCCTCCTCGGCCGCAGCGATGTCGGATGCGGCGTCGGGGAGGAGCTCCTCGAGCTCGCCCGCGAGATCCTCGACGACGTGCGCGATCGTGTGCGGGTCGTACCAGACGTGCTCGTTGAAGCCCTCGATGTGGTCGTGGCCCTCGTGAGAGGCGCCCTCCTCCTCCTCCTCCTCCTCGGCGTGGTCGTGCTCCTCCTCCGCCTCCGCGGAGTGGTCGTGGCCGTCGCCCTCCTCATGCCCCTCGTTGCCGGGGTAGGCGTGCGAGAACTCGACGGCGGTGAGCACGTGCTCGGTCCCCGCGGCCTCGACGAGCTCCTCCATGAAGTGGTCGTAACCGCCGCCGTTGAGGATGGCGACGTCGGCGCCGTCGACCGCGAGCTGATCGCGCGCAGTGGCCTCGTACGAGTGCGGGTCCTGCGTGGGCGAGTCGATGATCGCCGTCACCTCGGCGGCGTCGCCCACGAGCTGCTCGGCGAGCGAGGCGTAGACGCTCGTCGAGGCGACGATCCGGAAGGCGTCGCCGCCGTCGCCCGTCTCACCGCTCGACGCCGTCGCGCAGCCGGCGAGGGCGAGCGCGGGCAGGGCGATGACGGTGGGCAGGGCGAGGCGGCGATCGATCATGACTCCAGACTAAACGAAATGAGAATCGTTCTCGAATCGAGTCAGCCCTGTCGGCCCTTGAAGCGAGGGTTGAGCTTGTTGATGACGTAGACGCGGTCCCGACGGCGCACGACCTGCGCCCCAGGCTGATTCTTGAGCGACTTGAGGGATGCGCGGACCTTCATGGCGACCTCCGTTAGTGAGAATGGTTCTCATTAAGATAGCGTGTGCAGACCGCCTGTCCAACGGAAGGACCACCTCATGCCGCAGATCGACGTCGTCGCCGTGGTCGGCACGTGCCCGCCCGAGCGCCTCCGATACGCGGTCGAGACGGCCGAGCACACGGCGCGCACGGTCATCCCCGCTTCGCGTCTCGCCGTCTCGCTCGACCCCGTCGACGAGGCGATCGCCCTCGCGCCGTGGGTGGAGACGCGTGCGGGCGCCGTGATCGAATTCCCCACGGGCACGCCGACGACCGAGATCATCGGCGAGTTCGCGCATCCGTCGTCGCCGGCCCGCCTCGTCGGCGTCACATGCGTGGTCGATGCGCCCCACCTGCTCGACGACCTCGGGCGCGACGACTACCTGGCCTATCGGGCGCCCGACGGGGGCAGGACGCTGCGGGCCGCCGCGCTCGCGGCCGTGACGCAGATCGAGTACGCGTCGACCGTCGTCCTCGTGGGCTGGGAGCGCCTCTCGACGCCCGACCTGTCGCTCGCGCTCGCGATCGTGAGCGCACTGAGCCCTCGCTGCCGCCTGCGCCTCCATCCGGCGCCGTCGTCCGCGCCCGAACTCCGCACCGAGTACGCCGCTGTACAGGAGCGCCCGGGGTGGATCGCCGTGCTCAACGACGACCATGCACCGCACATGACCGACGCGCGCGTGAGCGCGCTGCGCTACGAGGCGCTGCGCCCGTTCCACCCCGTTCGTCTCGCGGCCCTGCTCGACGGCCCCGTCGAAGCGGGCGTCTTCAGGACGGTGCTCCGCTCGGCCGGCTTCTGCCGCCTCGCGACGCGGCCGCACGTCACGGCGCACTGGGAGCACGTCGGGCGGATGCTGTCGTTCCAGCCCCTCGCGACCGACGACGACCTGGGCGTCGACGACGAGCTGCTCGCCGCCGGGCAGGACCTCGCGTTCATCGGCCTCGACCTCGATCGCGCCGGCCTCGTCGCCGCCCTCGACGCGGCGTGCCTCACGGACGACGAGTTCGCCGCCGGCCCCGAGGCGTGGGCTGACCTGCCCGACCCGTTCCCCGCGTGGGAGGGTGCCGGCGCGGACTGACCCCGCCGCGCCGGCCCCCACACCCCTGTTCAGGTCGCACTTCGCGGCCCCAAACCGGGGAATACGGCCGCCAACTGCGACCTGGACATGCACTGCCGTCAGTCGAGCAGGAGCGCCGGCTCCTCGAGCACCGACGCGATGTCGGCGATGAACCGGCTGATCTTGTCGCCGTCGATGATGCGGTGGTCGAACGACCCCGACACGGTCGTCACCCAGCGCGGGCGCACCTCGCCGTCGACGACCCACGGCTTCTGGCGGATGGCCCCCATCGCGATGATGCCGGCTTCGCCCGGGTTGATGATCGGCGTGCCGGCGTCCATCCCGAACACCCCGATGTTCGTGATCGTGATCGTGCCGTCGCGCTGGTCCTCGGGCGTCGTCTTGCCCTCGCGCGCCGTGACGGTGAGCCGCTCGAGCGCCTTCGCGAGGTCGCGCATCGACATGCTCTGCGCGTCCTTGATGTTCGGCACGAGGAGGCCGCGCGGGGTCGCGGCGGCGATGCCGAGGTTGACGTAGTGGCGCACGTGGATCTTCGCGCCGTCCTCCTCCTCGACCCACGCCGCGTTGATCATGGGCGTGCGGCGCACCGCCCAGATGACGGCGCGCGCCATGATGAGCAGCGGGGAGACCTTGACGTCGGCGAAGTCGGGCGACGCCTTCAGCCGCTTGACGTACTCCATCGTCCGGCTCGCGTCGACGTCGGTCCACACCGACACGTGCGGCGCCGAGTACGCGGATCCGACCATGGCGTTCGCGGTCGCCTTGCGGACGCCCTTGACCGGGATCGACTCGACGCGGGAGGGATCGGATGTCCAGGGCTGGGCCTCGGGGGCCGCGGGCTCGGCCACGGGGATCTTCTCCTCGCGGACCGGCGACCACTCGGGCGTGGAGATGTTGCGGAACACCGACGCCTGCTCGGCGTGACGCACGACGTCGTCGCGCGTCACCTCGCCGGACGGGCCCGTGGCGCGCACCTCCGACAGGTCGACGCCGAGGTCGCGTGCGAGCTTGCGCACGGGCGGCTTCGCGAGCACGCCGGCGGGCTTCGCGGGCGGCGTCTCGGGGCGCTTGCGGCGTCGGCGCGTCGACGCCTCGCCCCCCGATCCGTACCCGACGAGGACCGAGCCGCCGCCCTCCTTCGCGGCAGCGCCATCCGCCGCTCCTCGGGGCTCCTCGGGGGCCGCGTCGTCGGCCTCCGCGATCGTGATGATGGCGGTTCCGACGTCGACCGTCTCGCCCTCCGACACGAGGAGCTCGCCGACGACCCCCGCGTAGGGAGAGGGCAGCTCGACGACCGACTTCGCCGTCTCGATGTCGGCGACGACGTCGTTGACCTGGAGCGCGTCGCCGGGCTTGACGCGCCACGCGACGAGCTCGGCCTCGGTCAGGCCCTCGCCGACGTCGGGGAGGTGGAAGGTCTGCATCCGTCGATCCTCTCAGTACGCGAGCGCGCGGTCCACGGCTTCGAGCACGCGGTCGGCGTCGGGCAGGAAGGCGCCCTCGAGCTTGGCGGGCGGGAAGGGGACGTCGAATCCCGAGACGCGCAGCACGGGCGCCTCGAGCGAGTAGAAGGCGCGCTCCGCGACGGTCGCCGCGATCTCGCTGCCCAGGCTCGTGAACTGCGGCGCCTCCTGCGCGTAGACCATGCGGCCGGTCGCGCTCACGGAGTCGATGATCGGCCCGTAGTCGACGGGCGAGAGCGAGCGCAGGTCGACGACCTCGCAGCTCGTGCCCTCCGCCTCGGCGAGCGCGGCGGCCTGCAGGAGCGTCGTGACCATCGCGCCGTGGCCGACCAGCGTCACGTCGGTGCCGCGCCGCACGATCCGGCTCGCGTGCAGGGGCGCGGGCCGCTCGCTGCGGTCGACCTCGCCCTTGGGCCAATAGCGGCTCTTCGGCTCCATGAAGATCACGGGGTCGTTCGAGCGGATGGCGTCCTGGATCATCCAGTAGGCGTCGTTCGGCGTCGAGGGGCTCACGACCCGCAGACCCGGGGTATGCGTGAAGTACGCCTCGGGGCTCTCCTGGTGGTGCTCGATCGCGCCGATGTGACCGCCGTACGGGATGCGGATGACGACGGGCAGCGACAGGGCGCCCTCGTGCCGGTTCGTGAGCTTCGCGAGCTGCGTCGTGATCTGGTCGAACGCGGGGAACACGAAGCCGTCGAACTGGATCTCGACGACGGGGCGGAAGCCGTTCATCGCGAGGCCGATCGCGGTGCCGACGATGCCCGACTCGGCGAGCGGGGTGTCGAGGACGCGCTGCTCGCCGAACTCCGCGAGCAGGCCCTCGGTGATGCGGAACACGCCGCCGAGGCGGCCGATGTCCTCGCCCATCATGAGCACGCGCGGGTCGTCGGCCATCGCCTGGCGCAGGCCGGCGTTGAGGGCTTTCGCGAAGGTCAGGGTCTCGAGGGTCATGCGCGTCCCTCCTCGAACGAGGCCTCGTAGTCGGCGAGCCAGCGGCTCTGCTCGTCCATGAGGGGGTGCGGATCGGCGTAGACGTGCGCGAACATGTCCGCGGGCACGGGCGCCGGCAGCTCGACCGTGCGCTTGCGCACGTCGGCAGCGAGGTCGGCGCCCTCGGCATCGACCTCGGCGAAGAAGGCCTCGGATGCCCCGCGCGCGAGGAGGTACGCGCGCATGCGGGCGATCGGGTCGCGCTGCGCCCAGGCGGCCTCCTCGTCCTCCGTGCGGTACTTCGTGGGGTCGTCGCTCGTCGTGTGCGCGCCGCGGCGGTAGGTGACCGCCTCGATCGCACGCGGTCCGGGCGTCGAGCGCGCCTCGTCGAGCGCCACGCGCGTCGCGGCGTAGCTCGCGAGCACGTCGTTGCCGTCGATCCGGACCGAGCCGATGCCGTAGCCGGCCGCGCGCGCGGCGAACGGCGCGCTGGCCTGGGTCGCGACCGGAACCGAGATCGCCCACTGGTTGTTCTGCAGGAAGAAGACGGTCGGGCTCTTGTACGAGGCGGCGAACACCATCGCCTCGTGCACGTCGCCCTCGCTCGATGCGCCGTCGCCGTAGTAGACGATCACGGCCTCGTCCTTCTCGGGGTCGCCCGATCCGGTCTTGCCGTCGAAGTTCAGGCCCATCCCGAAGCCGGTCGCGTGCAGCGTCTGCGAGCCGAGCACGAGCGTGTAGATGTGCGTGTTGCCGTTGCGCTCCTCCCACGGGTTCCACCCGCCGTGCGTGAGGCCGCGCATGAGCTTGATGATGTCGATCGGGTCGACGCCGCGGATGCGCGCGACGACGTGCTCGCGATACGACGGGAAGACGTGGTCATGGGGGCGCGTCGCGCGCGCGGACCCGACCTGTGCGGCCTCCTGCCCGAACGACGGCGGCCACAGGGCGAGCTGCCCCTGCCGCTGCAGGAGCGTCGCCTGCTGGTCGAATGCGCGGATGACGGCCATGTCGCGGTAGAACTGCTCGAGATCGGCGTCGCCGAGCGCTTCGATCACGGGCAGGTACCGCTCCGCCGCGGGGGACGGCGCGAAGGTCCCGTCCGGGGCCAGGACGCGAACCGTCTCCGGGTCGGTCAGGAAGTCTGACGAAGTCACTTCTCCACGCTAATCGCCCTGCGGCGCTCGGGCGGGGGAACACGGCGGACAACGGATCGCCGATTTCGTGGTCCGCACCCCACAGTCGTATGCGCCGCGGCGGATGCGCGGAGGATCAGAGACCCGGCGCGACGGCCGCGGCGACCTCGAGGATGCGCTCGACGGCCTCGGGCTCGCCGACCGAGATCCGGATGCCCTCGGGGAACGGCCGCACGATGATGCCGGCCTCCTCGAACGCGTCTGCGATCGCCTGATCCGCTCCGTCCAGCCACACGAAGTTCCCCTCGGCGGCCGGCACGCGCCATCCGAGCTCGCGCAGTCGCGCGGCGAGATCGTCGCGCCGGGCGACGATCTCGGCGACGCGCGCCTCGAGCTCGTCGGCCGCGTCGAGGCTCGCGAGCGCCGCCTCCTCGGCGTGCGCGGTCACCGACAGCGGGATGGCCGTGCTGCGGGCCGCGTCGAGCACGCGCGGGTGCCCGATCGCGTAGCCGACGCGGAGCGCCGCGAGCCCGTAGGCCTTCGAGAAGGTGCGCAGGACGACGACGTTCGGGTGCGCCTCGAAGACGCGCTCGGCGAGCCCGTCGACGCGTGCCGCGTCGGTCACGAACTCGGCGTAGGCCTCGTCGAGGAGCACGAGGACGTCGGCGGGGACCCGCGCGATGAACGCCGCGAACTCGGCCGCCGTGATGATCGGCCCGGTGGGGTTGTTCGGCGTGCAGAGCAGGATGACGCGCGTGCGATCGGTGACGGCGGCCGCCATCGCGTCGAGATCGTGGCGCCCGTCGGGCAGCAGCGGCACCTGCACGCCCGTCGCGCCCGCGACGAGGACGAGGCTCGGGTACGCCTCGAACGATCGCCACGCGTAGACGACCTCGTCGCCCGCCCCCGCGGCGGCCTGGATGAATGCGGCGAGCAGCGACACGCTGCCCGCCCCGACGATGACGCCGTCGGCCGTGACGCCGCAGCGCTCGGCCAGCTTCTCGCGCAGGCGGGCTGCCGTGGCGTCGGGGTAGCGGTTCAGCGCCGACGCCCCGCGGACGGCCTCGACGACGCTCGGAAGCGGGTCGAACGGGTTCTCGTTGCTCGAGACCTTGAACCCGCCGACGCCCGCGGCCTTGCCCTGGCGATACGGCGGGAGGGCCGCGATCTCGGGACGGATGCGCGGGAGGACGGGCTCTGGCGTGGTCACGGGTCGATTCTAGGGACCGCCGCGGATGGCCAGCGCGGATGCAGACGGCGGTGGAAGACTGCGGGCATGCGCTTCGTCATCCGCGTCGTCGTCAACGCGTTCGCGATCTGGATCGTGAGCCTCATCCCGTTCCTGCATGTCACCGTGACGCCGTTCGCGCCGGGCGGCGACCTGCAGCTCGTGCTCACGCTGCTCGCGATCGCGGCGGTGTTCGCGATCGTGAACACGATCGTGGGCACGGCGATCAAGATCGTCGCCTTCCCGCTGTTCATCCTGACGCTGGGCCTCATCTCCCTCCTGCTCAACGGCGTGCTGCTGTGGGTCACGGCCTGGGTGATGTCGTCGTGGGGATGGGGCCTCGGCCTCGACGGGTTCTGGCCCGCCGTGCTCGCCGGCATCCTCATCAGCATCATCAACTGGCTGTTCGGCGTCATCCTGCGCCCGCAGCAGAAGCGCGCCCGCTGACGCGGATCAGAACGCACCGCCTCCCTCCCGCGCCGACCGCTCGGGCGACTTCTCGGGCCGGAAGTCGAACACCTCGACGGTCGGCGCCTCCTGCAGGTGCGCGAGGCGCTCGCCGAGCGCGGCGACCCTCGGATCCCCCGAGGCGTCGAACGAGCGCATCGTCTCGATGTACGCCTCGAGCCGATGCGCGGGGATCGCGACGTCGAACGGCGTGCTCGCCGGGTCGAGCGTGCGCTCGATGAGCACGCTTCGGTCGGAGCCGGGCGCATGCGGCGCCCCGCCGCCCACGAGCAGCGGGAACGGGTCGTCGTCGTGGCGCACCGTGACCACGACCGTGTCGGAGCGGGTGTCGAGCTCCATGGGCGCGCCGAGGGTCACGAGCGTCTGCACGTCGTAGCGTCCCTCGGCCGCCAGCCAGCCCGCGATCATGCCGCCCTGCGAGAACCCGGCCGCGTGCAGCACGTCGCCCGGCTGCGCCCCCGCCTCCTCGAGGGCGCGCTCGACGGCCGCGTACGCCTGCGACCGCTCGCCGCTGTAGAGCCGCACGTTCGAGTCCCAGTCGAGCACCGTGCCGCTCTCGCCCTGCGTGCCCGCGACGTACACCGCGAACTCGCGTCGGCCATCCGCGAGCGTGTACCGCTCGACGCGGATCGTCGCGTCATCGCCGTCGGGCACGCGAGACGCGAGATCGCCGAACGACAGCGGCGCGCGCCCCGGCTCCCCGCGTGCCCCCGGCCGCATCACCGGCTCGGGGGCGCGCCCGCGCAGGGAGGTGCCGTCGGGGATCCGCCCCGTGCGCGCGCGGCGCAGCCCCTGGATGATGAACGGCACGGGCGCGAACATGAGCGGAGCAGAGAGGCCGAACATCCCGAGCAGCCAGCCAGGGCCCCGGTCGATCTGCCGCAGGAACTCGCCGCCGTGCTCGGCGCGCCACGCGCTCAGCAGGCGCTCCGCCTCCTCACCCGCACCGGGGCTCCGCTGCTCGAGCTGCTCCTGGCGCATCCGCAGGAGCTCGGCGAGCGGGCCTCGCGCGTCTGCGTCCTCCTGCTCCATGAGCGCGCGCGCCTGCAGCTCGACCATCTCGTAGGTGTCGGCGGCGAAGCGCATCGCCCGCGCGATGTCTCCGGCGGATGCCGCGTCTGCCGCGACGGTCGAGGCGCACGCGTGCAGCCCCTCGACCGCCGCGAGCACGTCGCCGAGCAGGTGCGCGACGCCGCCGATCTCGCGCGCGAGGTCGCCCAGCCGAGCGGCGTCGCCATCCAGCTGCGCCGCGAGGGTCCTCAGCTCCGAGGGATCGACGGCCACGGCGCCGCCCGAGCCGACGTCGATCATGCCGCGGGGAAGAGCACCGTCGCCGCGGCGGACGGCAGCGCCCGCGCCTCGGCCTCGCACCGGAACGCCGCGCTGTGCAGGGCGGTGAGGAGGTCCCTGGCGGACGCGCGGAACCGGTCGGCCGCCTCCGACCGCCACGTCGTGAGCAGCGACACGCCCCCGACCGACGCCGCCACCTCGCGCAGCTCGCCGGCGATCTCGTCCATCCTGCGCTGGGCGATCTCGATCATCGCGGCCAGCTCGTCTTGCGTCATCATGCGTCCAGGATCGTGCGGACGGCGGCCCGGGAAGACGACGGAGCGGGCGCGTGGATGGCCCGCGCGCGTGTCGCCCGCCTGTGCACGCGGTGAGGGGCCGCGATGCCGCGCTGAGTATGATCGGGAGGGCCAGCCACGCCGCTGTCCCGCCGCTCCCTTCCGCCATCCGCACGCGAGCGCGCGCCAGCCCGTCACCGGAGGCTCATCGTGACCGCATTCCCCACCCAGCCCCTGAGCCCGCTCGACGGCCGCTACCAGGGTGTCGTCTCGCCGCTCGGCGACTATCTGTCGGAGGCGGGTCTCAACCGCGCCCGCGTCGAGGTCGAGGTCGAGTGGATCATCGCCCTCACCGACAACGCCCTCTTCGGCACCGCGCCCCTGTCGGGCGAGGACAAGGACCGGCTGCGGGCCCTCTACCTCACCTTCGGCCAGGCCGAGATCGACTGGCTCGCCGAGCGCGAGGCCGTCACGCGCCACGACGTCAAGGCCGTCGAGTACCTCGTGCGCGACCGCCTGTCCGAGCTCGGCCTCGACGCGATCGCCGAGCTCACGCACTTCGGCTGCACGAGCGAGGACATCAACTCCCTCTCGTACGCCCTCACGGTGAAGCGCGCCGTCGTCGGCGTCTGGCTGCCGGCCCTGCGCGCGGTCGTCGAGCGCCTGCGCGCGCTCGCCCACGAGCACGCCGACGCGCCCATGCTCTCGCGCACGCACGGACAGCCCGCGACGCCGACCACCATGGGCAAGGAGCTGGGCGTCTTCGTGTGGCGCCTCGAGCGGGTCATCCGGCAGATCGAGGGCACCGAGTACCTCGGCAAGTTCTCGGGGGCGACCGGCACGTGGTCGGCCCACCTCGCGGCCGACCCGCAGGTGGCCTGGCCGAACCTCGCGCGCGACTTCGTCGAGTCGCTCGGCCTCACGTTCAACCCGGTCACGACGCAGATCGAGTCGCACGACTGGCAGGTCGAGCTGTACGACCGCGCGAAGCACGCCGGCGGCATCCTGCACAACCTCGCGAGCGACATCTGGACGTACATCTCGCTCGGCTACTTCGCGCAGATCCCCGTCGCGGGCGCGACCGGATCGTCGACCATGCCGCACAAGATCAACCCGATCCGCTTCGAGAACGCCGAGGCGAACCTCGAGATCGCGGGCGGCATCTTCACGACGCTCGCGCAGACGCTCGTCACGTCGCGCCTCCAGCGCGACCTCACCGACTCCACGACGCAGCGCAACATCGGCGTCGCGTTCGGGCACTCGCTGCTCGCGCTCGACAACCTGCGCCGGGGTCTCGGCGAGATCTCGCTCTCGCGCGACGTGCTCCTCGCCGACCTCGACGTCAACTGGGAGGTTCTCGGCGAGGCCATCCAGACCGTCGTGCGCGCCGAGGTCGTCGCGGGCCGCTCGCAGATCAACGACCCCTACGCGCTCCTCAAGGAGCTCACGCGCGGTCGCCGCGTCGGCGCGGCCGAGCTGGCCGAGTTCGTGAAGGGCCTCGACATCGGCGACGAGGCGAAGCAGCGCCTGCTCGCGCTCACGCCCGCGACCTACTCGGGCCTGGCCGAGCAGCTCACGCGCACCTACCTCTGAGCCGGGTCCGGCCATCCGTCGTCGGCGGATGGCCGCAGCGCCCGCGCGGGATCAGGACGATCGCGCCGCGACAGGACCGATCGGCCCCCGCCGTCCTGCGCTCGGCGGATTCTCCTGCGCTCGCACGTCGGGGAACCCCATGCCGCGACGCGTGCCCGCGACGATGTCGGCCACGTTCGCTCGGAAGTTCGGGCAGGTCGAGATGTCGTGCGCGCGGCACTCGAGCGCGTGCAGCGCCATCGCGCGCGCCCGCTCGAGCGCGGCCATGCTCTCGTCGATCTCGGCGAGGTGGCGCTCGAGGATCTCATGCCGTCCGGCCGCGCCCGTGTCGACGAGCGCGCGGATCTGATCGAGGCTCATCCCGGCGGCCTTGCTCGCGATGATGACCGCGACGCGATACGCGTCGGCCTCGCCGTAGCGGCGCCGCCCCGCGCTGTCGCGCTCGGGCGCGAGGAGCCCGCGATCCTCCCAGTGGCGCAGCACGTGCGTCGCCAGCCCGAATCGCTCCGCCAGCTCGCCGACCGTCCACGCACTTGACTTCATGTCGACATGAAGTCACACACTGGCCTCCTCCCGCAACCCGCACCATCCGGAAGGAGCCGCACATGCACGACGTCGCGATCATCGGAGGAGGCCCGGCCGGCCTCCAGGCCGCCCTCACACTGGGCCGGATGCACCGCTCGGCCGCGCTCATCGACTCGGGCGTCTACCGCAACGCCCCCACGAGCGCGATGCACAACATCGTCACGCACGACGGGCGCCCGCCCGCCGCGTTCCGGGCCGCGGCACGCGAGGAGATCGCCTCCTACCCGACGATCACGTCGGACGAGGGGAAGGTCGTGTCGATCACGGGCGACCTCGGAGCGTTCGCCCTCGAGTTCGAGAACGGCGATCGCGTCGATGCGGCCCGCGTGATCCTCGCGACGGGCGTGGCCGACGCCCTGCCGGACATCCCGGGGCTCGCCGATGCGTTCGGCGACGCCGTCGCGCACTGCCCGTTCTGCCATGGGCACGAGTTCTCGGGCGGACGCGTCGGCATCATCGGGGCCGGCGAGCACACGCCGCGCCTCGTCGCCATGCTCGCTCCGATCGCCGCCGAGACGGTCGTCCTGCCCGGTGACGAGCCCGTCGCCCCGGAGGTGGCCGGCGTGCTCGCGCGGCTGGGCGCTGCCATCCGCTCGGGCCGGATCGCCGAGATCGCGCAGGAGGGCGACGGCGTCGCCGCGCGGCTCTCGGATGGCTCGAGCGAGCGCTTCGCGGGGATGTTCACGTCGACCGCGTGGCGGCAGGCCGCGCCGTTCGCCGCGGACCTCGGGCTCGCCATGAGCGACGGCGGAGCGATCGTCGTCGACGGCTTCGGCCGCACGAGCCGCGCGGGCGTGTACGCCGCGGGCGACATCGCGCAGCCGCCCGGCCTGCCGATGCCGCTGCACGCGGTCGCGGCCGCTGTCGCGTCGGGGCAGCTCGCCGGTGCCGCGTGCGTGCAGGATCTCGTGGCGGAGGCGCTGGGGATGTAGCGGCGGGCTCAGTCGCCGACGGCGCTCTCGAGCGCGGGGTGCAGGTGCCGCGATCCGATCGCGATGCGGGCCTGCTCGGCGGCGGCGCGCAGGGCCTCGTCGACCGCCGCCCCGCGCGCCGTCGCCGCGAGGAAGCCCGCCATGAAGGCGTCGCCCGCGCCGTTCGTGTCGACCACGGCCGCGGGTGCAGCCGCAACCCCGAACCGCTCGCCTGACGCCGACAGGGCCACCGCGCCCTCCGCTCCGCGCGTGCAGACGGCCAGGCGCGGGCCGCGGTCGAGGCACGACCGCATGAGCGCCCAGGGGTCGTCGGTGCGGTCGTCGTTCATGAAGACGACGTCGGCCGCGCGGACGAACGGCTCGTGAAAGGCCGACGAGCCGTCGTAGTCGTGCAGGTCGATCCACAGCGGGGTCGCGAGCGACCGCTCGACGAGCAGCATCCCGAGCTCGCTGAGGTCGACGACGGCGATGTCGGCCTCCGCCACGGCGAGCGCGGCCGCGTCGACATCCGCCGACAGCGGCGTGGTGGGCGTCGAGACGTACAGCGACACGCGCGCGCCGGCGTCGGTCATGAGGTTGACGTGGCGCTCGGTGCGCTCCGACGCGACCCGGTCGACCGTGACCCCTGCCGCCTCGAGCGCCGCGAGTAGACGCGCCCCGTCGGCGTCGTCGCCGACCGGCGTCCGCAGGCGCACGTCGACGCCCAGGTCGGCGAGGTGCAGCGCCTTGCCGGCCGATGTGCCGCCCGCCGTGTGCCAGGCGCGCTCGGCGAACTGCATGTGCGGAACGGGCTCGGGGAGCCGGTCGAGCACGATGAGGTGGTTCCAGGCGGAGGGGCCGCACACGACGACGCGAGGAGAGGGCATGCCCCCATCCAACCGGATGGCGGGTCAGTCCTCCTCGGTCGAGTTCCGCAGCGCCTCGTCGTCGAGGAGCGGCAGGTCGGCGCGCGTCACGAGCTGCGACGACACCGCGTACTCGACGAGCCGCGCGCGGCGGTTCGTCGCGAGCTTGCCGGGCCCTCCGCGCAGGCCCTGCACGCCCATCCGGTCGAGCTTGTCGCAGACGTTGTCGAGCTTGCGGTTGAACTTGCTCATCGTCCACCCGAGCCGCGCGGCCGCGGCGCTCGACGACGGCAGCTCGCTCACGCTCACGCCCTCGCGACGCAGCATGGGCTCGGCGAGCGCGACGATGAGCACGCGCTGGAGGGGCGTGAAGCTCACCGGCATCACGGTCGTCTCGCCGCTCATCGACGTCTGCACCTGACTCGAGACGGCGTAGTGCGCCTCTTCCGTGTGCAGCCCGATCTCGTACGTCGTGGGGCCGGCGGTGAAGACGATCACGCTCTGCGCGAAGACGACGGGCATGCGGGCGCCGGGCGAGAGCCACGACTGCACCGCTCCGCCCGCGCTCGAGACGGTCGCCGCGAGGCGCGACCCGACGTTCGCGAGCCACCAGAGGCCGTCGTTGAACGACAGCTCGAGGAAGTGCCGGTGGAGGTACTGGTTGTCGTCGACCTCGAGGTCGCCCTCGCGCCCGATCGAGAAGCGCGCTCTCGGGCTCACCGTGAACCACTCGCCGGCGAACTCGACGCGGAGCGGGCGCTCGGCCCCCGGGACGGTGTCGGTGGGAGCGCTGTCGGGAGCGCTCATGAGGTTGTCAGACATGGAGGACCTCCATCGTGCGATCGCCGAAGCGGATGCGGTCGCCTGGGCGGATCGGAACAGGGACACCGACGGCGACAGGGTACTCGACGCCGGTTCGGATGACGCGCGTGCCGTTGCCGGAACCGCGATCGAGGACCGCCATCCCTTCGGCCCGCACGTCGAGGGCGAAATGGGTCTTGGACACCGAGCGGGCGTCGTCGCGGACGGGCAGCGCGTAGGCGACGCGCTCGTCGGGCTCGGGTGCGGGCATCCGTCCGACGAGGCAGAGCCCCGAGACGAGGTACTCCTCGCCCGTGTCGAGGCGCACGCGCGCCTGTGCCGATGCGGATGGCGCGGGCTCGGCCGGCGCGGACGGCACGGGCTCGGCCGGCGCGGACGGCACGGGCTCGGCGGACGGCACGGGCTCGGCGGATGGCGCCGACGCGGTGGATGGCGTCGGCGTCGGCGCTGGCGCGGCGGATGGCGCGGGCGCCACGTCGACGCGCGCCCTGGCCCGGCCGCGCGCGGCCTCGAACGCGATCGGGTCGGTCGGGTCGACCGCGCGCAGGTCGATGAGCCACGCGCGCGCCGCATGATCGTGCCAGCCGCGGCGGCGTCCCTCGCGATCCCACAGTGGCGAGAGCAGCACGACGGCGGTTCCCACCACGGGCACGACGCCCGCGGCGACGGGGATGCCGGCCTTGAGGACCGCGCGCCAGAATCCGATCGGACGGAGCGTGTCGGCGCGGACGGTGCGCAGCTGCAGCAGCTGCTTGCCGAACGTCTGACCGCGCGAACCGTGCGAGGCGAGCTGCACGAGCCCGTAGACGACGAGGAGGAGCGCACCCGTTGCCGCGATGAGGATCCAGAGGAGCTCGCCGGAGAGGATGGCCCGGGGAGCGAGCGCGACCGGCGCCGCGAACACGGCGGCCGGGAGGGCGTCGATCGCCGCCGCGCCGATGCGGCGCCCGAGCGGCGCGGCCCGGAGGCCGAGCTGAGCGGCGCGGTCGACGCTCACTGGGGTCGGCTCCGGCGCCGCCTCCCGTGCGTCGATGATCGCCCAGCCGCTCATGTCACCCCGCGGGGGTCATCAGCGCCCGGGCGGGCGCGCCTTCGAACTCGAACGATGCGTGGCGCCCGTCGGCCGCCTCGAGCCACACGAAGACGCGGCCGCCCTCGCGATCCTCGACGGTCTGCAGGATGGCCTTTCCCGCGCCGGCGCCGCCGGCCGCGTCGGGGAACGACGCGAGGCCGCCGGACTGGATCTGCGCGAGCCAGCGGTCGTATGCGCCGACGTCCCCGAACCGGGCGGTCCGGCCCGTGCGGATGCGGTGACCCGACGCGCGCTCGACCCAGTTGCGTGCGCGGAAGATCGCGGCATGGGCGAAGAGGAGGCCGAAGAGCCACAGGAACACGAGGGCGATCACGACCCCCACGAACCCCATCCCCGCGCCGCGGAACGGGCGCACGGGGTCGTACCCGGCCTGCGCCATCCCGCTGAAGTGCGCCCAGAACGCGGGCAGGCTCGCCGTGCCGACGATCGCGGCCAGCAGCAGCACGCCCGCGGCGATGCCGTACCCGATGAGCTTCTGTCGCGAGCGCTCCTGCGCGAACCGATCGGGCTGCGCGCGGAGGAGCCCGCGCTCGATCTCCTGCAGGGCCATCCTCACCACCCCGGGAATCCCGCGCAGCCGAGCGCGAGACGGTAGAAGCCCGTGGACTGGTCGGTGAAGAGCCGGTAGGACTCCGCGGCGTCGCCGCGCTCGAGCGCCTCGACCATGCCGCGCACGGTCGAACGGGCGGTCGGGAGCCAGTCGGCGAAGGCTCCGGGCTCGATGCCCGAGCTGTCGTCCTCGAGGATGGCCTGCACCTCGCGCGCCGCGACGAGCGCCTCCGCGATGCCCGTCGGACTCACCGCAGCGCCGATGCTCACGGCGGTCAGCTGGGTCACCGGCTCGCGCAGCCGCTCGCAGCGCTGCGCGAGGGTGTCCGCGGTCGTCGACACAGTCCTGCTCCGCTCCGTGGGTCCTGCCTCGCCGTCGCGCGGGCGCGACGGCATTCGCGATCCTCCATGCTAGAGGCGCGGGCCATCCGCTCCCCGTCCGCGGCATGGGGAGTTCAGCCCATGCGCATCCGCGGCACCCGGGACGGGCGCGCCAGCGGGTCGTCCTGCCCATGCCGGAGACCCGCGCCCGGCGGGCGCGCTGGCTAGGCTCGAGGCATGTTCGACACGCTGCGGCAGGAACTCGCGCGCCGATCCGCGCACCCTCGGGCGGTGATCCTGCCCGGAGACGACGGCCCCGCGCTGGAGGGTGCGCTGCGCCTCTCCCCCGACGCCGACGGATGGCTGCTGGAGACCGTCGACTACGGGCGCGCCTTCGCGCTCGGGTCGGCGCCGGACGACGGCGCCGCGGCCACGCTCCTGCTCGCGTACCTGGACCGCCCGATCCCGGAGGAGACGACGCTGCCGGAGGCGGAGGTCGAGCGCGCCCTGCAGGATGCGACGGCGCACTTCGCCGATCTGCAGGACCGCGCGGCGAGCGGCTCGCTCCTCATCGAGCTGCCGTCGGGCGTCGCGCTGGACCGGATCGGCGCTCTCGACGGCACGATGCTCTTCCCCTACGGGACGGCCTACGAAGCACGCTCTCTCCCGCCGGTCGGCGTGCTGCCCGAGGGCTCGGAACGGCATGCGTTCCTCACCCGGTCGAACGTGCTCGTGCGCGTCGAGATCGCCCAGCCCTGGTTCGGCCAGCGCGGCGGAGGCCTCCGCTGCACGCTCGCTCAGGACTTCGTCGGCATCCGCGATCTCGTCGTCAGCGGAGCGCTCGAGCGGATCCGCGTCGACGGCTGAGGGCCGTTCAGTCGCCCAGGAGACCGAGCGAGGACTCGACAGCGCGCACCACGACGGACGCGTCGGACGATCGCGCGAGCTCTCGCGCGGAGCCCCGCTCGACGCGAGAGGCGACGAGCACGCCGTCTTCCTCCGCGATGAGCCATTCCAACTCCATGTCGCCCACCGCGAGCAGCACCCCTGCTCGGCGCGGGAGGACGTCGAGTCCCGCGCGCGCGGCCAGATCCTCGGCCAGACCCGGGATCGCCGACCGCGGGAGGTCGCCCTCGTCGGCCGGCGCGCCGAACCGCTCGATCGGCGTCCGCTCTCCCCGTGCGAAGTCCTCGTAGTCCTCTCGGCGCACGCTCTCCGCGTCCGCATGCCACACGGAGCCGTCGGGCGCGACGTACACGACGGCGTGCCCCGCTGCCCACACGGCCGCGAGCTCGTCCGGACCCGCTGTCACCGCGTAGCGGAGGCTCTCCCGGTCGAGATGCTCCCCGCGCTGCGCCGCGAGCCGGCCGAGGAGCTCTCTCGCCCAGGACGCATGCCGGATCGCACGCGCGCCCCAGATGTCGAGCTCGGCCTCGTCGACGAGGGGCGCGTCCGGGCCGTGGGGCGGAGGCGCCGAGAAGCTCGTGCGCATCGTCACCGGCGGCCGTCGCGCGGCCGGAACTGCTCCGGCGGCGTGCGCCGCCCCGACCGGAAGACCTCGATCGCCTCGTGCGGGGGCGCCCCCGACCCCGCGAACAGGACGGATTCATCGGCGGCGACGTAGATCCGCCCTCCGCCCCGCACGGCGTGCGAGACGACGACCGCATCGTCGTCCGGCAGCAGCTCGACGCCGAGCGGAGCGTCCTCCGACACCATCCGCCGCCAGTACGCCACACCGACGTCGATGAGGCGCTGCTGCGCCGGAGAGGGCGATGCGCCGCTCACGACGAGGCCTCCTCGAGCTTGCGCTTCAGCCAGTCCGGCTGGTTCTCCGGATCGCGCGGGAACCGCTCCTGGTCCTGCACCCATGCACTCGCCGCCGGGGCGACGTGGAAGGCCGGCTCGCCGTCGTAGTCGTATCGGGCTTCGACCGACCCGCTCCGGGACACCTCGAGCTCGAGCGAGAACCAGGTCCCCTCGCCCGGCCGGTACATCGCCGTGCGGAGTCGCCTCCGTGGCAGCGCGACCGACGGAGCGTCGAGGAAGGGCTCCTCGCGTCCCTCCCGCACGAGGGAGATCGCCACATCCGCGACGCCGGCGACGGTCGCGGCGCGGTAGCGGATGGCCTCCCAGTCGTCGGGTGCGGCGCTCGCCAGGGTCCTCGCGATCTCCTCTCGGAGCCGCGCTTCGACGAGGAAGGGGGGTTCGACCGCCGCGTCTTCAGATGTCGTCATTGAAGAACTCCCTCATCTTCACCTGTCCGTTCTCCGTCCAGCGGACTTGGATGACATCCGGCGTCTTGGCGTTCCCATCGTAGATCGGCGAGATACGCACCTCGATCGGCGTCTGCGGGTGGGCGCGGCGGAGGTCGGCCCAGTGCTGCTCGAGCGCGTAGAAGCTGTCCGCTCCGCTGTTCTGGTTGACGTCGCGCAGCATCGCGACGAGATTGACGCTCTCGCCGCCGCCGCCGAACTGATTGCCGAACAGGTGCCCGCCGTCGTAGTCGGCACCGCCCTGCCGACCGACACGGCTCTGCACGCTCTCCGAACGACGCGCGTCGTCGAAGTCGAGGCTGTCGGTGTGCGCTTCGATCGTCCGGCCCCGATGGTCCGTCTCGAACGTGTGGGTGCTGTTGCCGTTCTCCGTGGTCACGACGTAGGTCGTGCTCGGCTGCGGATTGTGGAGGTCCGGATTCAGTCCGTCCGAGCTGTACGAGGTCTCCACGCGGGTCACCGTGCCGGAAGCGTCGGTGTAGAAGGTCCCCCGGCCCTTCACCTCGTAGACGGCGTTCGGCTCCAGCCCCCTCTGCTTCGCGAACGGGGTCTTCGGACGATCCCAGTCGACCGTGTAGGTGTGCCGACCCGCGGCGTCCTGTCCCGTGTGCACGGGCTGCATCCGCCGCCCGCCCGTCCGGTCCCCGCCCGAGCCATCGCCACCGGCGGCGGCGTCCGCGTCGGCGTCGGCGTCGGCGTCCGCGCCGTCGTCCCCGTCGACGACGTCGGACGGGTCGATCGACGCGTCCCAGTTCGTCGCGTCGGGCTCGTCCGGCGGCCACGGCGACCGCGTGCCGTCCTGACCGTCGACGACCCAGACCTGCTCGCCGTCGAACACCGCGTTGAACCAGTGCCCGTCGAGGTCGTCGCCGCGATCGACGCCGACGACGCAGTGGGAGCCCGGTCCCTGAGCACGCAGCGTGGCCTCGATCTGATCCGGCGTCATCGGGGTCTGCGGCAGCCCCGTGCGCGCCTCCATCTCGTCGATGTCGAGCGTGCCGGTGTCGGCATCCCGGATCGGCTGGCCGCCCAGGAAGTCGTGCATGTTCGCCGCGACGTTCCCGCAGTTCTCGGCGTACCCGTTCGAGAGGTCGTACGGGTCGTAGCCCGTGTTCGACTGCCCCAGCGCCTCGTCGATCTTGTCGCGGATCTGCTCGGGGCTGTCCTCGGGCGAGGGCGACCGCGGGTCGCGCTCGCCCTCCTGGGCCGCGGACTGGTCGTCGGAATCCCCACTCGGCTCGTCCGCGTCCGCACCGCCATCCGAGGCGTCCGCAGCGCCATCCGAGGCGTCCGCGTCGTGTCCGGTCGCGGCGCCGTTCCGCGTGCTCGATCCGTCGGACGCGTCCGGGGCATCGGGATCGCGGAGGTGGCCGCCGCGCTCGAGAGCCTCCTGCGACATCGGCCGGCCGCTGCCGTCGAGGATGCGCACCTGCAGGCCGCCGCCCGGCTGCCCGAAGGCCGGCGCGATCCGGGAGACCTCGATCCGCCCGCCCGGGGGGAGGCTCACGAGATCGCGGATCGTGTAGTCCGCGCGGAGGTTGCCCGGCGGCAGGGCGCGCGCCTCGAACGGCGTCCCGGGAAGCGAGAAGTAGTCGCCCTGGGGACCGCCCATGCGATCGAGCTGCCCGCCGTAGTTCTGGTGGAACACGTCGAGGTCGGTGATGTGCCGATACGACCCCGGGTCGCCGCCGTCGTTGCCGGGATACACCGGCCGGTTGTTCGCGTCGGTGTACCGCGACTCCCAGGCCGCCTGTGAGAGCGGGTTGCCGGCGTCGTCGCGCCCGTACGGGGCAGCGGGGTCGGTGACGAGGTGCTGGACGTCCGGGCGGACCGCGCCCGGGTGGGTGTACCGCGGATCGAGCTGCCCGCTGTTGCCCGGCCCGCGCGGGTCGCCGTAGGCCGGATCGATCGGGTTCGACCCGACGGGGCTCTGCGCGCGATCCCACCCGTTCCCGAACTGATCCGGCGAGCTCATCGGGTCGCTGGACGACGAGTCGCTGGACGACGAAGAGCCGTTGCCGACACCCGCGCCGTGACCGCCGGCGACGCTGCCGGTTCCGGCTCCCGCCCCCCGGAACGGCATCGCGCGCGGGGCGGCCAGAACGCCCGCCGCCGCGGCAGCGGAAGCCGCTCCGGCCGCGGCAGCCTCCTCGGCATCCTGCTGCTCCGCGTCCTGCTGGTCCGCGTCCTGCTGGTCCCTCTCGCCGTCGCGGGACTCCTCGGTGTCACCGGAGTCGTCGGTGTGGGACGACTCATCGGCGTCGGACGACGCGTCGGCGTCAGACTCGGCCGAGGTCGCGGCCTCGGTTCCGGCGCCGTCGCCCGCGCTCTGCCCGGCATCCGCATCGGCCGGCGCCGCCTCGGTCTCGCGCGTCGATGCACGACCGGCCGCCGCGGCAGCGGGCGTCTGGTCGCTGTCCGCAGCGGCGTCCGTGCTCGAGTCGGGCGACTCGGTGCTCGTCGAGCTCTCCTGCGGCGAGGCCGCGTCTGCGTTCGAGGCGGAGTCCGTCGAGCTCTCGGGCGATGCGTCCGAGTCGCCGGCCACAGGGTGTTCCGCCGAGCCGTCCGACGGAGAATCCGTCTGCGTGCCCGACTCCGGCGACGCGCCCTCCGGCGAGGTGGCCTCTGGGGAGGTGGCCTCGGGTGCTGTGCCGTCCGGGGTCGTGGTCTCCGGTGTGGTGCCCTCGGGAGTCGTGCTGTCCGGCGTCGCGCCATCCGGGGTGGTGCTGTCCGGCGTGGTGCTCTCCGGGGTCGTGCCATCCGGCGTGGTGCCCTCGGGAGTCGTGCCATCCGGGGTGGTGCCGTCGGGCGTGGTGCTGTCCGGCGTCGCGCTCTCCGGGGTCGCGCCATCCGGCGTCGCGCCCTCGGGAGTCGTGCCATCCGGCGTCGCGCCCTCCGGGGTCGTGCCATCCGGCGTCGCGCTCTCCGGGGTCGCGCCATCCGGCGTCGCGCTCTCGGGAGTCGTGCCGTCGGGCGACGTGGTCTCCGGGGTGCTCTGCGTCGCGTCGGGCGTCGTGCCATCCGTGCCGCTGTCGCCCGCACCGTTCTCCGGGGCAGAGCCGTTCTCCGGGGTCTCGGCCGAGGGGCCGTCGCCCGGGAGCTCGGCCGGCGCGTCGGGGCTCGCATCGGTGGGCACGTCGACGTGACCGCCGTCGCCTCCCGCGCCGCCGCCATCCGCTCCGCCGCCCGGGGTCGGGCCGTCGTAGTCCGACGTGCCCGCTCCGCCGCCGCCGGTGGTCGTCGATCCGCCGCTGCCCACGCCGCCGGGGGTCGGACCGTCGTAGTCGGTGCGGCCCGTCCCGCCGCCGCCGTTCGACGATCCGCCGCCGACGCTTCCGCCCGTGGCCGGGCTGTCGGGCAGGTTCGTCGTCGTGCCCGCGTTCTGGCTCGGCGAGGCGTTGCCGCTCGTGTCGCCGGCCGGGTTCGGCGTCACCGTGCGCCCGTTGTTGAGCCCGAGGGCGTTCCGGCCCGCGTTCACGGCGCTCGTGCCGCCGCGCATGCCGGTGGACATGACGCCGCCGATGATCATGCCGCCCACCGCCGCGCTCAGCGGGTTGAACTCGGTGCCGTTCATCGCGGCATCCACCGCGCCGCTCGCGAGGCCGTCGAGTGCACCGCCCGCCGTCTCGCCGCTGACCTGGCGGAGCCCGCTCCGGAAGCCGGGGCCGCCCGATCCGCCGAGCCCGCGCGAGACCGGGGAGGCGACCGCGCCGCCCGCGAACGCCGAGATGAAGGCGGTGCCGACATCCTGCTGCTGGTAGGACGGGTCGTTCTCGTCGTGCGCGGCGTTCATGATCGCCGTCGAGACGGAGCTCGAGATCGCCGACTGGAGGCCCTCACGGCCCGCGGCGAGCGCGGCGCGTGCCGTCACCCCGCGCGCCCCGCGCATCGCGCGGAGGGCGTTCTTCAGCTTGTCGATGAGGTTCTTGATCTTGATGGCCCAGCGCACGACGGTCGCGGCGGCCTTGGCGGAGCCCGCGATCGCGCCGAGCCCGAAGGTGAGGGCGCCGAGGATGCCCGTGATCGCGAGATCCACGGCGAGCTCGAGCGCCATCTGCTGCAGGAAGTCCTTCAGCTGCTCGCGCATGATCTTGAGCTGCTCGACGAAGTCGTCGATGCGCGTCGCGAGGCTCTCGGCGTTGCCGGCGATCGCGGTCGTGGAGGCGCGGAGGCCGTCATGCGACGTCTGGACCATCGCCTGCTGCGGCAGGCTCATGCCGCCGATCCACGAGAGCGCGCCGTCGGCGGTCGTGCCGCAGGTGCGCACCGTCGTCGCGAGGGTGATCCACGCGGTCGATCCGCGCGCGAGCTTGTCCTCGTCGCCCGTGGGGATCACGACGCCGACCTGCTGGAGGCCCCACTCGATGATCTCCTGGAACTCGCCGAGCACGCCGGGGAGACCCGGGCCGAGCGCCGAGGGGGCGTCGATGCCCTTCTCATCCTTGACCTCGGTCGCCGTCGCCTTCTCGATCGTCGGAGTCTGACCCGCACCGGGAGACTGCGCGGCGCGGTACATCCGCGCGGTGTTCTCGAGCGCGGCGGCCATGATCCAGTAGCCGTTCGCGATGCTCTGGACCGACTGGAGCACGGCCGTGGCCGTCGCGTCGTAGCCGTCGTCGCCGCCGCCCGCGAAGTCCTCGGCGGCGTTGTCGTCGCCGGCCATGCCCGCGACGCCGCTCAGCGACCCCTTCGCCACCGAGACGGCCGACTCGAGCTGCTGCGCGGCGTTCCGATACGTGGCGGCGTCGGCCTCGATCGTGGCCGCGGTGATCTTCACTTCTTTCGACATCGTGCCTATCCCAGAGCCGCCGCGAGGGTCGACCAGTAGTCCTCCATGGCGTCGACCGAGGTCTCGTACGCGACCTGAGCGGCGTGCGCCTGCTTCTGCAGGCCCTCCGCGCTCAGGCGCATGGCCTCGGCGCCGAGCGCCCAGGAGTTGAACGCGCCGAGGAACGCCTGCATGGCGGGCCCCTGCCACTCGTTCGGGAGCATGTACGCGAACCCGGACGCCCCGCTCCGGAGTGCGTCGCAGTAGCCCACGAGCTCGGTCATCGCCTGCTCGAGCGCCTTGAGCTCGGCGGGATCGGCCTGCTGATCGGTCATCGCTCCCCCTGCGTGTCATCGAACGAGAGCTCGACGTCGGCCTGCAGCGACTCCGCCTGCAGCGACGGGCTCTCGAAGCTCACGGCGCCCATCTCGGCCCGGAGCGACTCGGCCTGCAGCGACGGGGCCTCGACCCGCTGCTCGCCGACGAAGGCCTCGAAGGACGGCGCATCGAGCGATGGCACCTCGGCGTGCTGCTCCGGCGCGGGCCGCTCGAACTCGGCGGGGACCGCGTCGCCGTGGATCGACGAGTCCGCAGCCGGCGGCAGATCGGCGGGAGCCGGCTGCCCCTGGGCGTCGAGCCCGGCGGCGCCTTCGCGCGCGTCCGCACCGCCATCCGCTGGCGCGCTGCCATCCGCTGCCGCGCCGCCGTCCGAGCCGGCGTCGACGTCGTCCTCGGGCTTCTGCACGACGCCGTCCTCGGTCTCGACGAAGCCCGACTCGAGCTCGCTGTCGTCGCCGTGCAGCTCCTCGACCGACTCGTCCGACAGGAACGGCGTCGTGCCGATCGAGTCGTCGTCGCCGTCGCCGTCGGTGTCGCCCGAGCCGCCGCCCGTGTAGCGGCCCTTCGAACCGCCGAGAGCGCCTCCCCCGAAGCGCTCGACCTCGTCGTCGCCCGCGTAGTCGCGGCCGAAGAACTCGGCCATGTCCTCGGCGCGGGCCTCGCCTCGGGCGACGCCCTCCTCGAACTGCACGGCGTGCTTGCGCAGGCCCTGCACGCTCGGCACCGTCTGCGCCATCCCCTGGCGGAGCCCGCTCTCGGTCGAGTCGTAGCTCACGCCGGCGGAGATGAGGCCGTTCTGCAGCCCGGTCAGCGACAGGCGCACCTGCTCGGAGAGGGCGACGAACCGCGACCAGTTCTGCCGGAACGACTCGGCATCGTCGCCCTTCCAGTTCTGAAGCGCGTTCTGGACCTGCGAGTCGACCGACGAGATATTGCCGTCGAACGTCGCGATCACCGAGCCGAGAAGGCCCGCGACCTCGGCGAGCGACTCGGCCCGCACCCTGAACTGCACCATGGAAGCCCCCTACGCAGGTGCGGTCGTCGGCGCGGACGCCGACGACCGCGACGGATCAGCCGTTGAACGTCGCGGCGATCGCCGACTCGCTGTCCTCGTACGAGAGCGCGGCCTGGTTGAGGAGGTCGCTGATCCCCTGCAGCGACTCCTTGAGCTGGATGCCCGCCTGGTCCCACTGCGAGTAGAGCTCGTTGAAGCTCTGCGACGCCTGGCCGTTCCAGTCGCCCGCGATGAGGCCCTCGACGAGGGACTTGAGGTTCGACAGCTGCGACTCGATCGACTGCGATCCGCTCGAGAGCTGTCCCGCGACGCTGGCGAGCGACTCGGATGTGACCTTGATCTCTGCCATTTCTTCCTCCGTGGTGTGACCGCGCTGCGCGGTGAAGTCGTGCCCCCTGACCCCAGATGATCGGGGTCGCCTCCACGCTAGCCGCGGGCCCGAAATCCGTCTGTGGGGAGGAGTGCCCAGGCGCAGCCGACGGGAACGCGGCAGGGATGTCGCCGGCGGCGACGCCGAGGGCGTCTCCCGGACGCGCGTCGACGCCGTCTGCACAGCGCCGCCGTCGACGCGCCGGCACCCGCCCGGATAGGCCGGGACCCGCCCCCGCGACGAGCGCCACCACCGCCCAGGTCGCAGTTTGCGGCCCCAAATCGACGATGGGGGCCGCGAACTGCGACCGGAACGCGCGTAAACCGCGAGCCAGAGCTCGCGGTGGCTGTGGAGAGCGCGGACGCGCCTCGACGCGCTGGTGCGACGGTGAGGAGATGGGCCGGCACCGGATGAACCTCCCGCAGGATCTCGGCGACACCTTCGCCGTGCGCGACGCACGCGCGCTGGGCGTCGGGGAGAAGCGCCTGCGCGCGGCCGATCTCGGGCGCCCGTTTCGCGGCATCCGCACGGTCGACCTGGCTCCGCTCGAGGTCGAGGACCCTTACGAACGGCAGCGGCAGCAGCGGCTCCGACTCGCCAGGGCGTACGCGCATCGCCTGCATCCGGGCCACTTCTTCTGCCGCGAGACGGCAGCGTCGGTCTGGGGCGCGCCGCTGCCCCTCGTGTTCACGCCGGGCGGAGCTGTCGCGGACGAGACGCACCTCGGCGTCCACGTGGGTGTGATCGGACCGACGGCGCTTCCTCGCGCTCGAGGCGTCATCCGGCACCGCGCGCAGGCGAAGATGACGTCGCTCCGCGAGCACGCCGGCCTGCTCGTGACCTCGCCGGCGACGACCTGGGCCGGCCTCGGAACGCTTCCGCTGCCGGATCTCATCGCCCTCGGCGACTTCTTCTGCCGAGTCTGGCGCGAAGGCGTCGGCCGGCCGACGCCCGGACGGCCTCCGCTCGCCACCGTCGCGCAGCTCGAGGCCGCGCTCGCGACCGGCCGGTGGCAGGGAATCGTCAGGCTGCGCGAGGCGGTCGGATGGATCCGTCCCGATGCCTGGTCGCCCAAGGAATCGCGCGTCCGGTTCGAGCTCGTCTGCGGCGGACTGCCGGAGCCGGAGCTCAACGGCGACGTGTTCGACGATTCCGGACGATTCCTCGCCTGCGTCGACATGCTCTACCGCCGCGAGCGCGTGGCGATCGAGTACCTCGGGATGCTGCACGGCGCCTCGTGGGCCCGCGACGTGGAGCGCATCGCGTCACTGCGCGCAGCGGGATGGACGGTCGTCGAGGTCACCGCACCGCTGCTGGCGAATCCGCGCGAGCTCGTCCGACGCGTGCGTCACGCGCTCAGCGGCCGTCGCGCCTGATCCCGGTCGCACTTCCCGGCCCCAAACCGCCGAATACAGCCGCAAAGTGCGACCCCGGCAGCTGCGCCACCACCCTGGTCGCACTTCCCGGCCCTGAACCGCCGAATACGGCCGCGAACTGCGACCCCGACAGCCGCACCGCCACTCGGGTCGCACTTCCCGGCCCCAAACCGCCGAATACGGCCGCAAACTGCGACCCCGGCAGCCGCACTGCCGCACAGCCGCACCCCCGCCACCGGCAGCCGCCACCACCGGCGCCGTCACCGGCTCAGGCCGGCGACAGCGCGATGTCGACGTCGCCGACGCGGAGGGCGTCGCCCGGGCGCACCTCGACCCGCTCCTCGCCCACGGGGAGCGGGATGGTCCGGTCGCCGCGGCGCAGCGATGAGCCGTTACCGGAACCGGCGTCGCCCGCCCGCAGGACGCCCCGCTCGAGTTCGAGGTACAGGTGCACGCGCGACATCGACCGGGTCGTGTCGGCGACCTCCACGGCCTGCGCGCCGAGGGTCGCCGCGGTCTGCTCGGGTCGTCGCCCGATGACCGCGCTGCCCGAGACGATGACGTCCTCCCCCGTCGAGAAGACGAGTCGGACCCGCTCGCCCCACGCCTCGCGCGCCCGGGCCGCGGCACGGGTCGCGGGCGGTGCGATGTCGGGCGGCGTCCACGCGGGGGCGGATGGCGCGGTGCCGGGGCTCGAACCCGCAGCCGGCTCCGCGGGCGGCACCGGTGCCGGCGCCGCCGAGCGCTCCGTCGGCTCCCACCCGTCGTCGGCGGCGCGGTCGGCGCGCGTGGTGAGGACGAGCTGCCCGCAGGCGAGGCAGTACATGCTGCTGGGTTCGAGTGTCGCAGCGCAGTACGCGCAGCGTGCCGATGCCATGTCAGCTCCTCACTGGCGGATGTCGGGAACGCGGACGGGCAGCCAGCCGCGGGGTGTGGAGAGCACCCCGCCGCCGATCGGCACCTGCCCGAGCATGAACTTCGGGATGGCCGCGCCCGCGGCCTGGGTGCCGTAGAGCGCGGCCTCCGGGCGGAGCACGATCGCGCGCCGCGAGCGCTTGGCCTCGACGAACGGACCGCCGAAGAGGGTCGACGTCGACTCGGCGTCGACGGCCACGATGAAGACGGCACGGTGCCGCACGCCCGTGAGGGCGTGGTCGAGCGGGGCGTTCTTGAGCTGCTCGACGTCGTCGACCACGAACGTCACGACCCCGGGGAAGGGCGCGAGCACCTCGTCGAGCTCGAGCGGGGTGAGTGCCGTGTTCTCGATGACCGGCACACCCGTGTCGCGCGCGAGCTCGCTGAGCGGCGAGGGCCGGGGGGCGACGACGACCGCGTGGTCGCCGCGCTCGGCGAGCTGGCGCAGGATGACGGCGAGCGTCGACGAGCGCCCCGAGCGCCGCGTGCCCGAGACGACGAAGCCGCCGTCGCCCGGCCACGTGAGCGTGCAGCGCGCGAGTCGGTCGCCGCCGACGGCGACGACGATGCCGTCGGGGTCGTCGCCCTCCGCCACGGGCAGGTCGCGCACGGCCGACAGCGCGATGTACTTCGGCAGCGGGTCGACGCGGAACGGCTCGGGACCGGTCGCTCCCCCGCGCTCGTCGAACGCGTCGCGCACGCGCTCGACGACGCGCCGCAGCGCGGTCGTCTGGGCCTCGCCGCTCGTGTCGCGCCCGAGCACGGCCAGCTGCGCCTCCGCCGCCTCGGCGCCGAAGAGCACGCGTCCCTGCGGGAGATCGGTCGGGACATCCTTCGCGTGGATGCCCGCCGCGCGATAGTCCGCGATGTCGCGCACCGGCAGCACGTACTGCGTGTCGACGAAGTTCGTCACTTTGTCGCCGAAGACGCCGCGGTCGCCCGTCATCACGACGCGCACGCCCACGGCGGGGCCCTCTCGCAGGAGTCGGATGAACTGCTCGCGGAAGGCGAGGAGCTGGTCGGGCCCCATCGACGAGAGCAGGCGCTCCCAGCCGTCGACCGCGACGATCGCGAAGGGCAGCGCGGCGTCCGGCGCGTTCCGCCGCTGCTCGGAGATGTGCCCGACGCCCGCGCTGGAGAGCACCGTCTGGCGGCGCTGGAGGTCCTCGAGGAGGCGCTGCATGAGGCGCGGCAGCCGGTCGCTGTCGAGCTGGGTGACGACCGCGCCGCAGTGCGGGGCGTCCGCGAGCGGCAGGAGGGCGCCGTTGCCGAAGTCGGCGATGTAGAGGTGCACGTCGCCCGGGTCGACCCGCTCGACCACCTGCGCGAGCACCGTGCGCAGCGCCGTCGTGCGCCCCGACAGTGCCCCGCCCGCGAAGAGCAGGTGCGAGCCGGTCGCGATGTCCCACGTGAGCGTGCGCTGCGCCTGCGCCTTCGGCACGTCCTCCAGGCCGAGGACGATCTCGGTCTCCCGCAGCGCCTCCCCCTCGAACCGCTCGATCGGCAGCGTCACCGGCAGCGGGACGAGCCACGGGCTCGGGTTCTTCGCGATGCCGAGCTGGTCGGATGCGGCCGTGATGAGGTTCACGAGCGCGCGCAGATCCGTGTCGTCGTGGTCGTGGTTCTCGGCGTGCGCGGCAGCGGGCGGGTACTTCACGGGGAAGCCGAGCGCATCCCACGTGATCGGCGCCTTGGGCGGCAGCACCTTCGTCGTGCGCACAGCGCCGGGGCGGATGCCTGCGACGCGCGCCGTCTGGAAGCCCATCGGCGCCGCCGACGGCCCCAGGCGCACGAAGCCGCGCCCGGGGGTCGACGGGCTGATGAGTGCGGCCTCGCCCGAGCCGAGCACGTCGGACGAGTCGTTGCGATCGGTCACGCGCAGGGCGACGCGGAGGTTGATGTTCGACTGCATCTCGGGCGTGACGACGCCGGATGGCCGCTGGGTCGCCAGCACGAGGTTGACGCCGAGCGAGCGGCCGACGCGGGCGATCCGCACGAGGCCGTCGATGAACTCCGGGAGCTCGGTGCGCAGCTCGGCGAACTCGTCGATCACGAGCATGAGGCGCGCGAGGCCGCGCCGGGCTGCCGTCTCGGCATCCTTCGCCCACGCGGCGTCCACGTCCTTCGCGCCCATCTCGCGGAGCACCTGCTCGCGCCGCTTGAGCTCGGCGTCGAGCGACGCGAGCGCGCGCTCGGTCTCGCGCGCGTCGAGGTTCGTGACCATGCCGACGGTGTGCGGCAGGCGCTCGCAGTCGGCGAACGCCGACCCGCCCTTGTAGTCGATGAGCACGAAGTTGAGCGCGTCCGGCCGGTTGGCCATCGCGAGGCCCACGACGAGCGCCTGCAGGAACTCCGACTTGCCCGATCCGGTCGTTCCCGCCACGAGGGCGTGCGGGCCGTCGCGCGAGATGTCGAGCGCGAACTCCCCGTCGGCGTTCGCGCCCACCACGACGTAGGTGTTGCGCGGCTGCGCGTTCCAGCGGCGCACGAGCGGCGACGGATCCTCGAGGTCGATCCCGAGGAGGTCGACCATCCGCACGCTCGTCGGCAGCATCGCCTCGTCGCCCACCCCCGAGACGTGCTCGAGCGAGCACAGCGCCCTGGCCATCCGCTCGCACTGCGGCACCGAGACGCCGTCGAGCAGCACCGTCGGGAAGTAGCCGCCCGGCCGCTCGAGCGACGCCATCGACGGATCAGACGGGTCGACGACCACGACGCTCGTCGCCTCCTCGGGCAGGCGCGATCGGTCGCTGTCGAGCGCGAGGACGTGGATGCCGTGCTGCGCTCCGTGCTCGAGCAGCGGCACCATGCCGGGCAGCATGCGGAAGCGGCGCGCCCCGTCGACGACCACGAGCACGTCGGTGGGCGCCTCGTAGCCGCGCTGGCCGGCCATCCGCATGCGCACGTCGAGGGCGACGGCGATCTCCCGCAGCCGCTCGCGGCGTGTGTCGTCGTCGTTGCCGATGAGGGCGGGCACGTGCTCGGCGGTGTGCGCGTGCGGGAGCCAGCTCGTCCACCCCCACTCGGCCTCCGCGCCGTCGTCGCACAGCACGATGACCTCGGCGTCGCGGGGGCTGCGCAGCGCCGCGAACGACAGCACCATCGAGCGGGCGAGCGACCGCACAGCGTCGGCCGGCCCCGCCACGCCCACGACGCCTGCGCGGCAGTCGACGGCCACGGGCGCGGGCCCGACGCCGACGCGCTGCTCGGCGCCGCGGTCGCGGCCGCCGCCCTCGAAGCGCACGTCGAGGTCGATCTCGGTCACGCCCACGCGCAGCGCCATGGCGTCGTCGTCGGCCTTGCGCCGCTCCCATAGACGCGAGAGCGGGCGCAGGACGATGTCGCGCACGACCACGGGGTCGGGCAGCCGGTACCAGGCGGCCAGGCGCTGGCGCTTGACGAGATCGCGGATGCGCTCGCCCGCGACGCGGACCTCGTCGATCCACTGCTGCTCGGTCTTCAGCCCCTTCTTCTGGGCGAGCTTGCGCTGCGTGAGGAACGAGCCGATCACCATGATCGGGCTCGCCGCGGCCATGAGCAGCATGACGGGCCGCTGGAAGAGGATGGCCATGGTCACGCCGAGCACGACGGGGATGACGGCCGACAGCCACGGCAGAGGCGACTGATCGGGATCGTCCGGCTTGTCGCCCGGGAGCTGGATGGACGGCTGCACCGCGCGCGCGGGGACGCGCGACGGGCGGTTGAATCCTCGGCCCCCGATCGTGTCGGTGAGGTCGGCGTCGGCGTGCGGCGCCATGCCGACGCGGAGCACGAGGCTGCCGATCTGGACGAGGTCGGCCGGCACGATGCGCTCGGGCGCGGTGATCGCGACGTCGTTGACGAGCGTCTTCGCCCCGGCCGCGGGGGTGATCGTCGCGAGGAGGGGGTCGGATGGCCCGCCGAGGGCGATCTGGATCGTCAGGTGGGCGGGTGCGAGCGCCGGGTCGGCGACGCGCACGTCGTCGCCCTCGCCCGAGCCGACGGTGAGCGCCTGCCCGCGCTCGACGGGGACGGTCTGGCCCGCGAACGGACCGCCGACGATCTCCAGGCGCACGGTGCGCGGGTCGGGCTCGGGCGCGGCCCGGTCGGGGATGACCGCGCCGGAGAGCAGACCGGCCCCGGCGAGCGGCGTCGCCGGGTCTGCGCCGCCCGCGAGCAGCTGCGGGCTCACGCCGAGCGACTCGGCCACCTCGCCGACGGTCGTCGCCTCGTCGACGTCGAGCAGCCAGGAATCGGCCTGCGCGGGCGTCGTCTGCAGGGTCAGGCGCACGCTCATCGGCTCGCGTCCTCTCGGTCGTTCGGGGTCTTCGGGGTCATCGGGCGCCCACCCGATCGAGCAGCGCGCCGAGCGGTCGGAAGACGCCCGCGGAGCGCTCCGATTCCACGGGCGTCGCCGGCGCGAGACGCAGGGGCACGCGCAGGCCGACGAGCTCGACGTCCTCGTCCTCTGCCGGCGGCTCCTCGCCACGCGCCTCCGCGGCCTCGACCTCCTTGTCGCGCTGCGCCTGCTGCGCGGCCTCGAGCTCGGCGCGCGGCACCCGCTCGGCGGGCTCGACCGGCTGGGCGGACACGAGGCCCTCCGTGGGCAGGTCGCCGTCGGGGAGCGAGAGCGTCACGGAGCCGGTCGCCTGCGCGCCGCCCTGCGCGATGTGGAAGCTGAACTGATCGGCGCGCGCGCCGTCGCGGGGCAGATAGCGCGCGATGCCGTCGGCGCCGCACACCACCGTCCCGTGCACCGCGTCGCCGCACGAGACGAGAGACAGACGCGCACCCGGGTCGGTCGCCACGAGCCCCGCGAGATCGAACTCGGAGACCTCCCCGGGCGTGAGCGGCGCATGCACGGACTGCGCCACGGGCGGCCGCTCGGCGCGGTACACCGGCACCGTGATGGTCGCGGGCTCCGACCAGGTGCCGTACTGGTCGGCCATCCGCACCGTGACCTCGAGCGGGCCGTCGAACGAGGCCTTCGGGCGGATCACGAGGTGCGTCTCCGTGGCCGTGACCTCGGCGACATCGGACGGCGAGACGGAGAAGACCTCCAGGCGACCGCCTCCCCCGCAGACGAGGCACGTCGCCCCCAGGTCGCTCACGGGGAGGAGCAGGGTGCCGCCGGCCGCGACCGGATGCGGGTAGGCGGCCGACGGGACCGACGGCGCCTCGGGCGCCTCGAGAGACACGACGTACTCCATAGTCGTCGTCGTGCGCCCGTTCGTCATGGGCACCGGCACGATGTCGCTGCCGTAGTCGGGGTCGTACTCCTCCGCGCGCAGGAGGAACCCGTCGGCGGCGCACGCGACGACGAGGTCGGACGCGGCCAGCACGGGCGCGCAGTCCGTCACGGTCCAGCCCTCCGGCGTGTTCACCGCCTTCTCGTCGAGATACGGGATGGCGATCGCGTTCGGCCCGCTGTAGGCGGCGGCCGGAGCGACGAGGCTCGCGGCAGAGGCCGCGGCGAGGGCGAGGACGGCGAGGCTGCGGCGCATGCGTCGCTCCTCTCCGTTGCCTCGCCGCGCGCGGACGCGGCGGCTTCCCATGCTAGGTCGGGCTGCCCGGTGCCGTTGGGGGCAGTACTCCCCACCTCCGCCCATCCGGACGTGCGCGAGAATCGACGGGATCCCATGAACGCGCCATCCGCAGCCCCGCCGCCCGCGATCGGAACCGACGCCGGGCAGACGCGCCTGCGCGCCGACGGCCCGAAGCCGCCACTCGGACGCGGCGGCTGGCCGCTCCCCGAGCTGACCGCGCGCCAGCAGCGCCCCAAGCGGTGGTGGCGGCACCCCGCGTTCCTCGTCTCGGCCATCCTCACGATCCTCGCGATGCTCGGGATGGCCGCGTGGATGGTCGTCAGCGCGATGATCTCGAGCGACGTCGTCGTCTCGGACATCGCGCTCACCGTGCAGGACGGCAACGCCCACCTCGACTGGGAGGGCCCCGACGCGGCGTACTCGGTCTACGCCGTGCACGGCGACGGCACGGCGACCGACCTCAGCCAGTTCGTGATCGAGAGCACCGAGGTCTGGCTGCCGCAGTCGACGGGCGCGTTCGAGAGCGACACGTGCTTCGTCGTGCGCGCAGCGGCCTTCGCCGACCAGCCCGTCGCGCTCGACGCGGCGGCCCTCGCCCGCGAGGGCGCGCAGAGCGTGTGCGTGGCGCAGGCGAAGCGATGAGACGGCGCGCCGCCGCCCTCGTGCTCACGGCGACTGCGCTCGCGCTCGCCGGCTGCTCGGGCGCCGCGGGCGTCGAGGCGGAGCCGCTCGAGGGCGTGGACCTCGGCGCCTACGACCCCGCGCACCCGGGGAACGGACTCTGGCTCATCCCGGGAGAGCAGGCGATCGCGGAGATCGCGGAGGCGGTGCGCGCCGCGGGCGACGTGCGCTACGAGGGGTCGTACACCGAACTCGTCGTGCACGACGATCCCGAGACGCCGCCCTCGCCCGGGCGCACGGTGTCGGTGACGTTCGCGGGCGACCCCGAGTCGTACGAGGCGAGTCTCGCGGCCGGCGACCTCGCGCTCGACGTCGTCGTCGCCGAGGGCGCCGCGTACGTCCGCGGCAACGACGCGTTCGCGCAGCGAAGCGGGCTCGCGGCGGCGCGGGACGGCTTCGTGTGCCTCGCCTCCGCGAGCGCGCTCGACGACTGGCAGCCGCTGCTGGATCCGTCGCTGCTCGTCGAGCAGCTCCTGCGCAGCGCCGAGGAGGTCGCCGTCATGCCGCCCGCGGCCGACGCCGAGACGGCCGAGCTCGTGATGGGCGGCAGCGAGAGCCCGACCGGGCACCTGACCGTCGCCGCCGTCGGAGCACCGCTGCCGCACGAGTTCCTCGCGGGAGATGGCTCCGGCGACGGCCGCTTCTCGTTCGCGGGATGGGGCGAGGACGTCGCGGTGACGGCCCCGGAGGATCTCGCGCAGGGGTGCTGACCTCCGTCGTGCGGCGGATCCGCGCGGCCGGGGTGCGCGCCTAGGGTGGTCACGACGACGACCGGGGAGGTCCCATGTCCCGATGGATGCGCGCGGCGGTCGCGACCGCCAGCCTCGCCCTGACCGCGCTCGGCGGCGCGACCGCCGCGCAGGCCGTCTCCCTCGACGACGGCGACCTCGTCGTCGAGGACACCGCCGGTCGCCTCTACCTGCCGCAGCTCGAGGACGCGCTCGACGAGATCGACTTCTACGCGCCCACCACCGTCGCGATCTACACCTACGAGGGCGAGGCCTCCGATGAGATGAACGAGCGCGTCCTCGCGTACGCGCGCGAGAGCCATCCCGAGTGGATCACCGACGACGGCCAGAAGTGGGCCGACGGGCTGTTCCTCCTCGCCCTCGACCCCGAGGGCCGACAGGTCGGGACGTACTTCGGCGAGGACCGCGCCGTGTCGCTCGACGACCAGGCGGCCATCCAGGACGCGACGAAGGACGCGTTCCGCGCGGGCGACTGGACGGGCGGGGTGATCGACGGCGTCGAGGCCGCCGCAGGGATCATCGAGCGCCCGTGGTACGCCTCGCCCGCCGTCATCGTCACAGGCTGGGTGGGCGGGGGCGCGGCTGTGGGCGCGTGGCTCATCGCCCTCGGCGTCCGCGCGAGCCGCCGTGAGAAGGTCGCGACGGCGCTCACGCGCGGCGGCGAGCATCTCACCCGCGTGACGATGGACCTCGAGACGACCGAGCTCGCGGCGCGCACGCTGCCGTCGGACTCGCCGTACGCGCAGCGGCTCGACCAGCGCTTCCACGACTTCTCGGCCCGCTACCACCGTGCCCTCGAGGAGCAGCGACGCATCGAGGCGCTCACGAAGAAGGAGCGCTCGCGCGCCGAAGCCGTGGAGGCCGCGCGCCGGTTCGCCGACGAGACGGCCGAGATGGACTTCGTCGACGACGCGATCGTGCACGCCGCGGCGCTCCTCACGAAGTCGCACACGTGGGAGCGCGCGTGGGCGGCGCAGGTCGATCCGGTGCGCGAGGACCTCGCGGGGATCACGGCGCTCGTGGAGGACCCCGCGGCGGCGGAGCTCGCGACCGCGCACGCGCTCACGGCCTTCCGGGCGGAGGCCGAGGCCGAGCTCGAGCGGCTCGGCGCCGGACTGCGCGCGGGCTCCCTCGGGCCAGGCGATGCGCTCGCGGCGCTGGAGGCGCTGCGCGCGCGGCTCTCGGACCTGCTCGCCGACCACTCGCGCGCCCTCATCGCGGCGTTCGCGCAGGCCGACTCCGAGCGCGAGGCGATGGAGGCCGAGCTCGAGCGCGAGCGCCAGACGAACCGCGCCCGCACGGGCTCGATCCTCGACACGGTGTCGACGCCGGGGCAGTACTGGAGCCCCGTGGCCTTCAGCGCCGGCTACTCGGCCGGCGTCACGCAGGTCGAGAGCGACCGCAGCGCCGCGTCGTCGTCCTCGTTCTCGAGCGGCGGCAGCGCGACCGGGTACGGCTCGAGCGGCGGGAGCTTCTCAGGCTCCGGCAGCTCGTCCCGGTTCTGAGCACGCGGACCGCGCGCCAGAGCAGGAGAATCCGCCCACAGCAGGATGGATTCGGCGACGACGTCCTGCTGCCGCGCGATTCTCCTGCGCTCGGCGGTGGCGCAGGGCGCGGCGGTGGCGCGGGGCGCGGAGGCGGCGGGGCGTGGCAGGGCGGTGGCGCAGGGCGCGGGGGGCTACTTCGCCTCCGGCTCGTCCTCGTCGGGGAGGAGCACGGGGCGGTCGATCGTCTTCGTCACGTCGGCCGGGTCGACCACGAGGAGCAGCATCGCGACGACGAGCAGCACGACGATGAAGACGATGCCCGCGATGATCGAGGCGACCGTCCACGCCTGGGAGATGACCTCGATGGGCTGCTGCGTGAACGCCCCCATCGACATGGCGCCCACGAGCAGCGCGAACACGGCCGACCCGAAGGCGATCGCGAGCAGCTGGACAGGGCGCATGAGCGCGCGTCGGGTGGGCTTGTCGGTCACGGACGGTCCTCCGAGGTGCGGGGGTCGCCCCCGCTGATGGGTGCTGCGGTCTCCGCCGACGCGGCGGACGGCGACGCGGGCGAGAACCCGGCGATCGCGAGGAACACCGCGACGATCGCCGCGTAGCCGCCGAAGAGGCCGACCGCGATGATCTCGCCGGTGAGGGTGAAGGTGCGTCCGGCGTCCTCGATGAAGTAGTCGAGCGCGTATCCCGAGGGCACGAGCAGCGTCGCCGCGCCGATGACGAGGGTCAGCACGCCGATCGTGAGGGTGTCGCGCGCGACGATCCTCTCGCCACGGCGGCGCTGGGCGACGCCGAGGCCCGTCTCGAGCGCTCCTGCGACGAGCGCCCACACGGGGATGACGACGAAGTAGAGAGCCGGGCCGCGCAGGCTCGTGATGCCCGCGGCCATGCCGGCGAAGAGGTGCGCGAAGGCCAGCAGGGCAGGCAGGACGCGCTGCCCCGCGGGCGTGACCATCCAGGTGCCGAGCCCCAGCACGACGGCGGTCGCGATCGCCCACCCGCTGAAGACCGAGAGCCCGACCGCGGCCGAGTGATCGGGCGAGAAGGTCACCATGAGGGCCGCCAGCGCCGCGATGAGCGCGCGCAGCAGCTGGACGTGGCGCGTGCTCGGGGCGAACGGCTGACGTGCGGGCATGGTGATGGGACCTCGTGCGTGCGAAGGGACACGTCCAGTCTAGGGAACCCGCCCCTGGGAACGGCCCGTCACGCGAGGGAGGGGCTCGGGCGCTCCCCTCCCTCGCGCGGCGCTCAGACGCGCGCCACCGGGTTCGGCATCTCGCCGGCGTACAGCAGCGACTCCGCCTGGTTGGCGAGGTCGACCATCTGGAGCGTGTTGCGCAGCTGGAGGCGGTTGAGGCACGAGTGCGCGAAGGACCCGGCCCTCAGGTCGACGTCGCCCGCGAGCCCGCGCGCGAGGTCGGGGTGGTCGCCCTCGTAGCGGTCGAGGCACTCGGCCACGAGCCGCCAGAACGCGGCGGCGGGCAGCACGCCGTCGACGTCGAGGATGGCCGACAGGTGCCGCAGGACGCCGTCGAACACGTCGGTGAAGATCGCGAGGGCCTTCTCGCTCCCCGGCGCCTCGGCGCGGATGCGCTCGACCTCCGGCGGCAGGCCGCGCGGACCGAGCACGGCGACCTCCTCGCCGATGTCCTTCATGAACGCGCGCGCGACGGTGTGCTCGCGCAGCACGAGGATGAGGTTCTCGCCGTGCGGCATGAACGCGAGATCGTGGCCGAGCACGCCGTGCACGAGCGGCCGCAGGTACGCGTGGAGGTAGGCCCGCAGCCACTCCTCGGGCGATCGACCCGACGCCCGAATGAGGGTCGTCGCGTCGGCGGAGCCCTCGTGATCGCGGTGGAGCAGGGCGGCCATCGTGACGAGCCGCTCCCCCGGGCCGATGAGCGGCACGGGGCTCTCGCGCCACAGCGCCGCGAGCATCTTCCGGTGGGGGTTCGGGGTCGGCGTGCGGTGGTAGACGTCGCCCGTGTACCCGATCGCCGCACGCTCGCGCAGCACGGCGAAGCCGGCCTCCGCGAAGGTCGCGTCCGACGCGACGGTGTCGGCGACCCAGTCGTTGATCGCGGGGGTGTCGCGCATGTACGCGGGCGAGAGCCCGCGCAGGAAGCCCATGTTCTGGATGGCCAGGGCCACCTTCACATAGGGAGCGCCGGGTCGCGTGAGGTTGAGGAACGTCCGGATGGACTGCTGCGCCTGGTACTCGTCGGCGCTCCGCCCGAGGAGGACGAGGTGACCGCGCGCGACGTCCGCGGCGAAGGTGACCGGGAGACGGTGCTCCGCCTGCCAGGGGTGGAGCGGGAGGAGGTGGAAGCCCGCGGGGTCGTGCCCCGCGTCGGCGAGGCGCGCCGCGAAGGCGCGCCGCTCGTCGGCCGTGAGCGCCTGCTCGAGGTGCGTCACCTCGTCGAGACCGCGCCCGAGCGACAGGTGCGTGTGCTCGCGGGCAGCCGCGACCCACACGAGGCGCGTGCGGCGGCCGTTCTCGGGCGCGAACGCGCTCCAGTCCGCGTGGGAGAACCCGATGCGCCCGTTGTTGGCGAGGAAGCCCGGATGCCCCTCCGTCATCGCCGCCTCCGTCTCGGGGAAGCTCGCCTCGAGCAGGCCCTCGGCGGTCGGCGACGCGCCGTCCAGAGCGCGCTGGCGCTTGCCGGCCGCGCTCGCGAGCGTCGACGAGAGCTCCTCGAGGTACACCGACACGAGCTGATCGGGGATGCCCAGGCGCGGCTGGAGCTCGAGGATCAGCTCGAGCACGTCGAGCTCGAGCTCGGCGCCGTCGCGCTCGCGCCGCACGCTCGCGGGGTCGATCGCCCAGTGCTCGAGGGGGAGCAGGCGGGCGCGGAAGGTGTAGCGCACGTCGCCCTCGGCCACCTCCCACCGCCCGTCGGCGAGCGGCGTCGGCGCGATGAGCCGCTCGTGGGAGAGCTCCGAGAGCGCCTTCACGACGAGGTGCCGATGCGCGTGCGCAGCCAGGTCGGCGGTGAGGTGCGGCAGCGGCGAGCGCTCCCCCGCCCATCCGGCGCCCAGCGGACTCGCCGCGAAGTCGTCGCGCGTGCAGACGCTGAGCGCGGCGCGCTTGACCCGCCCCTCCGCGAGGAGGTCGACCTCCCCGAGCACCCGGAAGCCGGCGGCGGCGTTCTTCGCGAGGATCGGCTCGTTGCGCACGTCGGGCTCGACGACGACCCGGCTCCGGCCGAGTCCGCCCTCCTGCGCCGTGCCGAGGCAGAAGCGCATCACCCCGCGCATGACCGCCGACGTGAAGCCCGTCGTCGGGTCGCCCGCAGGCGGCGCGATGAGGAGATGCATGCCGATGTCGCCGTGCTCGGCGCGGAACACGTCCGGCGGGAGCAGCGTGTCGGGCTCGTAGGTCTCGACGTAGAACGCCGCCTCCCCGTCGACGCGCCCGAGCCATCCCCCGTGCCTCGCGTCATCCGCGATCGTCTCGAGGTACGCGCGGACCTGCGCGACGTCGAGGTCCGCCATCTCCCAGAAGCGCGAGCGCGGATGCGCGAGCCACCGCTGCAGGCGCGCTGCGTCGCGCGCGGGGTCGATCGGCTCGATCTCGACGGCGAGCCGGGCGGAGACGGCCGTCGCGCTCATCGCGCCGCCTCCTCGAGCACGCGCGCCGCGCCATCCGTCGCCGCGCCGTCACCGGGGACGCCGAAGGTCTGGAACGCGATCCTCCGCTCGATCGGGTACGGCTCACGGCCCGTGATGGCCGCGAGCACGACCGACGCCCGCCAGGGCCCGAAGCCGAGGTCGGGCGCCGTCACGCCGTGCGTGTGCTCCTCGCCGCCGACGACATGGATGCGCTCGGCGTCGTCGACGGCGTACGTCCGCGCGACGTCCAGGCGGCCGCGGCGGTCCCTGCGCACGCGATGCGCGACCGGGTCGAGGAAGTCGGGGACCTCGGCGCGGTAGCCGGTCGCGGCGACCACGGCCCTCGTGCGGTGCTCGTGCATCCGATCGAGCTGCGCGTGGCGCAGGGTGAGCACGTGCTCGCCCGTCTCGGCGTCATGGCGCGCGTCGACGACCTCGGTGTCGGTGAGCAGCGTGGACGGCACCGTGCCGTCCGCGCTCGACAGCCGGTAGAGGGTGTCGTAGATCTCGTCGACCAGCTCCGCGCTGATGCCCTTGTAGAGCCCGCGCTGCTCGCGGCCGAGCCGCTCGCGCAGCTCCTCGGGAAGGGAGCGGTAGTGGTCGGTGTACTCGGGCGACGTCATCTCGAGCGTGAGCTTGGTGTACTCCATCGGGAAGAACCGCGGCGAGCGCGTGACCCAGTCCACCCGCCCCTCGCGCGCCTCGAGCAGGTCGCGGTAGACCTCGGCGGCGGACTGCCCGCTGCCGACCACCGTCACCGCGCCGCTCGCGAGGAGCGCTGCGCGGTTCGGGAGGTACTCGGCGGAGTGGACGACCGGGCCTGCGCCCGCGCCGGACAGCCCCTGGAGAGCCGGCGGCAGCGCGGGCCGCGTGCCGACGGCCAGGACGACGTGCCGCGCGAGATGCTCCTCGATGCCGCGCACCCCGCCATCCGGCCCGCGCACCTCGGCGCGGACGCGGAGCAGGTCTCCGGCCTCCTCCACGGCGACGACACGGCGGCGCCAGCGCAGCGTCGGCAGCTGCGCCGCGACCCAGCGGCAGTAGGCGTCGTACTCCGAGCGCAGCGGATAGAAGGACTCGCGGATGTAGAACGGGTAGAGCCGCCCCGTCGCCTTCAGGAACGCGAGGAACGAGTAGGGCGAGGTCGGATCGGCCATCGTCACGAGGTCGGCGAGGAACGGCACCTGGATGGTCGCGCCGTCGATCATCATGCCCGGATGCCACCGGAAGCCGTCGGCCTGGTCGAGGAAGACGGCATCGACGTCGGGCAGCGGCTGCGCGAGGGCGGCGAGCCCGAGTCCGAACGGGCCGATGCCGATCCCGACGAGATCGCGGACCGCGCTCATCGGGCGTCCTCCTCGGCGGTCAGGCGCGGGAGGCGCGGATGGACGTCGCGGCACGGCGGATCGTCGCGCGTCGCGAGGGCGTCGCCCGCGAGGAGCCCGTGCGCCGTCGCGCGCACGAGGTCGAGCACGGCTTCGATGTCCGCCAGAGTGGCGTCGGGATTCAGCAGCGTCAGCTTGAGACACGGGACGCCGTCGATGACCGTCCGGGCGACCATGGCGCGGCCCGACTGGAAGAGCACGCGGCGCACGAGCGGGACGAGCCGGTCCGCGGTCGCGTCGTCGACGCCATCCGGCTGGTAGCGGAACAGCACCGTGCTGAGATCGGTCGTGCCGACCGGGCGCAGCTCGGGGTCGGCGTCGAGGCGCTCGCGCACACGGCGGGCCAGCGCGCAGACGTCGTCGAACATCCGCCCCACCCGGTCGGGGCCCAGCGCGCGCAGGGTCGTCCACAGCTTGAGCGCGTCGAAGCGCCGCGTGGTCTGCAGCGAGCGGTCGACCTGGTTCGGGTCGGCGTCGTCGGCCCGCGCCTCCTCGGCGGGGTTCAGGTAGTCGGCGTGCCATGCGGCGGCGAGGAGGTCGGTCGCCTCGCGCACGATGAGCGCGCTCGAGGACACGGGCTGGAAGAACGTCTTGTGGAAGTCGACCGTGACCGAGCTCGCACGCTCGATCCCGTCCAGCAGCCCGCGCCGTGTGGGCGACACGAGCAGGCCCCCGCCGTATGCCGCGTCGACGTGCAGCCACACGCCGTATGCGTCACAGAGACCGGCCGCCGGACGGATGGGGTCGACGATGCCGCGGTCGGTCGTGCCCGCGGTGACGACGACGGCCATGACGACCCCGCCCGCGCCCGTCGTCTCCGCGAGCGCCCGCGCGAGCGCCGCGGGATCCATCCGCCCGTCCGCGTCGACCCCGACCGGCACGACCGCGTCGGCCGAGAGCCCGAGAAGGTGCGCGGACCGGGCGACGGAGAAGTGACTCGCGGCGGTCGTGAGCACGCGCAGCCGCGCCATCGCGCGTCCGCGGTCGTCGACCCCGCGCAGCGCCTTCTCCCGCGCGAGGAAGAGCGCCTGCAGGTTCGACTGCGTGCCGCCCGAGGTGAAGATCCCGTCGCCGTCGGCGAACCCGATCCGCTCCGCCGTCCAGGCGACGAGGCGCCGCTCCATGAGCGTCGCGACGAGCGACTGGTCGTACGTGTCGACCGAGGTGTTGATCGCCGCGAGCATCGCCTCGGCGGCGACGGCCGGGAGCACGACCGGGCAGTTGAGGTGCGCGGCGTAGGCCGGGTGGTGAAACCAGACCGCGTGCTGCGCGTAGAGCTCGTCGGCCTCGCGGAGGGCCGCCGCGCTGCCGATGCCGTCGTCGTCGAGCGCGACGGCATCGACGAGCGCCTCGAGCTCCCGCCGCTCGGCGCCCGAGGACGGGGCGGTCGTCGTCCGGAACCGCGCCGCGACGGCGTCGACGACGCCGTGCACGAGCCGCGCGTACTCGTCCGCGGTCCGATCCGTCAGCAGCGCGGTCGCACCGGCTGTCTCCCCCGCGGCGCTCCCGCTCGTCTCCGGCAGAACTCGTGCCATTCGCGTGATCCTCCATGCCTGTCTTGTACTTAGGGTTGGCTAACCTAAGGCACGGTAGCGGATCCGGCGAGCCGCCGCTGCACGGATGCCCGGAGAGGCGCTGAGAGAATGGAGGGCATGACGCCCCAGAGGGAAGAACTGATCGACCACGCCTGCCTCATCGTCGACGGCCCAGACCAGTCGGGAGTAGTGGCCGCGATCGCCGCGCTCATCGCGCGCAACCAGGGCAACATCGTGTCGCTCGATCAGCACTCGACCGACCCCGAGGGCGGGAAGTTCTTCCAGCGCGTCGTGTTCCACCGCCCCAACTTCCCGGTCGCGAAGGACGAGATCGAGGCCGATCTCACCGCGACGCTCGCACCGCTCGGCATGAACTGGACGCTCAACGATCTGTCGATCCCGAAGCGGATGGCCATCCTCGCCTCGAAGGACGACCACTGCCTGCTCGACCTGCTGTGGCGCCATCGTCGCGGCGAGCTGCCGGTGAGCATCCCGATGGTCATCGCGAACCACACGACGACCGCCGAGGACGTCCGCTCGTTCGGCGTGCCGTTCTTCCACGTGCCGTCGCAGGCGGGGCCGGACAAGTCGCAGTCCGAGGCCGAGATCGTCCGGCTGCTGAAGGGCAACGTCGACTTCGTCGTGCTCGCCCGGTACATGCAGATCCTGTCGAGCGACTTCCTCGAGCAGGTCGGCGTGCCGGTGATCAACATCCACCACTCGTTCCTGCCGGCCTTCATCGGGGCGAACCCGTACCGCAAGGCGAAGGAGCGCGGCGTCAAGCTCATCGGCGCGACGAGCCACTACGTCACGGAGGACCTCGACGAGGGTCCGATCATCGAGCAGGACGTCGTGCGGGTCACGCACGCCGATTCGGCCGACGATCTCCGCCGCCGCGGAGCCGACGTCGAGCGCGCGGTCCTCTCGCGCGCCGTGCTCTGGCACGCCCAGGACCGGGTCATCCGCCACGGCAACCACACCATCGTGTTCTGACCCTCTGACCCCGGGCCTTCTGACCCTCTGCATGTCTCACTCGCCGCGGGAATCCCGCCGCCATTCCCGCGGCGAGTGAGACACGGTGAGCTCTCTGCTCCAACGTGGGCGGGCCGATAGCATCGGGCTGGACACGAAGGAGACCCATGCGCGCGCTCATCGCCACCGGAACGGGCCGCTACGCCGACCCCTGGCATCCGTACACGAAGACCAGCCCGCTCATCGCGGATGTCCTGCGCGAGGCGGGCTTCGACGTCGAGATCGACGAGGACGTCGACGGCGCGATGACCCGGCTCGAGGGCGTCGACCTGCTCGTCGTGAACGCGGGCGACCCGTGGCGATCCGAGACGACCGAGCCGCTCCCCGGGGCCTCCGTCGACGGCCTGCATGCCGCGCTCGAGCGCGGGATCGGCGTCATCGCCGTGCACGCGGCGCTCTCCTCGCTGCGCGACTACCCCGACTGGCCGGGCGCGATCGGCGGGATGTGGGTGCCGGGCATCTCGTGGCATCCGCCCCTCGACCGCGTGCGCATCGCGGGCGACGCGCTGCCCGACGGCACGCGGATCGACGACTTCGACGTCGAGGACGAGCGCTACACACGTCTGCAGGCCTTCGGCGAGCGGATGGTCGTGGCGCGGCACGAGACGGAGGGCGAGAGCCAGCCGACCGCGTGGGTGCGCGCGCACGGCGCGTCGCGGGTCGCCGTCGACGCTCTCGGCCACGACGAGCGGTCGTGGGCATCGGATGGCCACCGCGCGCTCTTCGCGCAGCTCGCGCGCTGGGTGACATCCCGCGGCTGACGCGACTCGCCCGCGTGTCAAGACCCGGCCGCCTGTCAAGACCCTGCCGCCTGTCAAGACCCGGGTGGCGCAGAGGGGCCGCGGCTAGCGTGGGGTCATGACGTCTCCGTACGACTCCCGGCCCTGGCTGTCCGCGTATCCGCCGGAGGTGCCGCACGAGATCGGCGAGGTCACCCAGACCCTCGTCGACATGATGGACGCGAGCGTCGCCGCCTTCGGACGCCGGACCGCGCTCGAGTTCTTCGGCGCCGAGACGAGCTACCGCGAGCTCGGCGAGCAGATCGAGCGCGCGGCCGAGGGCCTGCGCCGTCTCGGCGTGCGACGCGGAGACCGCGTCGCGATCGTCCTGCCGAACTGCCCGCAGCACGTGGTCGCGTTCTACGCGCTGCTGCGTCTGGGAGCCATCGTCGTCGAGCACAACCCGCTGTACACCGCGCGCGAGCTGCGTCATCAGTTCGAGGACCACGGCGCGCGCTTCGCGATCGTGTGGGACAGGGTGCACGACACCGTCGCGGGGTTCCCCGACGACGTGCGCGTCGAGGGCATCGTGAGCGTCGACCTGACGCGCGCGCTCCCGTTCGCGATGCGGCTGGGCCTCCGCCTTCCCCTCCCGTCGGCACGCGCCGCCCGCGCGAAGCTCACGCACCGGCCATCCGCCCGCCGGGTGACGACCTGGGAGTCGATCGTCGGCGCGCGCCGCCTGTCGCGGCGGACGCCCCGCCCCGCGCTCGACGACATCGCGCTCCTGCAGTACACGAGCGGCACGACCGGCTCGCCCAAGGGCGCCATGCTCACGCACCGGAACCTCCGCGCGAACGCGATGCAGGGCGAGGCGTGGGTGCCAGGGCTCCGACCGGGTGCGGAGACGTTCTACGGGGCCCTCCCCCTGTTCCACGCGTACGGCATGACGCTCTGCCTGACCTTCGCGATGAGCATCGGCGCGCGCCTCGTGCTCTTCCCGACGTTCGACGTCGACCTCGTCACGAAGGCCGCGCGCACGAGTCCGCCCACGTTCCTGCCCGCGGTGCCGCCCATCTACGACCGTCTCGCCCGGGCGGCCGCGCAGGGCGCGATCGACCTCCGCTCGATCCGCTTCGCCATCTCGGGCGCGATGAGCCTGCCGACCGCGACCGTCCGCCGCTGGGAGGAGATCAGCGGCGGCGTGCTCGTCGAGGGCTACGGCATGACCGAGTCCTCCCCCGTCGCGCTCGGCAACCCGATGGGGCCCACGCGCCGCCCCGGGACGGTCGGCGTCCCGTTCCCGAGCACCGACATCCGCGTCGTCGACCCCGACGACCCGACGAAGGATCTGGCTCCGGGCGAGGCGGGCGAGCTGCTCCTGCGCGGGCCGCAGGTGTTCTCGGGCTACTGGCAGCGCCCCGCCGAGACGCGCGCGGCGCTGCTCGAGGGCGGCTGGCTGCGCACGGGCGACATCGCGACCGTCTCGCCTGACGGGTTCGTCACGATCGTCGACCGGCTCAAGGAGCTCATCATCACGGGCGGGTTCAACGTCTCGCCGAGCGAGGTCGAGGAGACGCTCCTGTCGCATCCCGACGTCGTCGACGCGGCGGTCGTGTCGCTCCCGCGCGGGCAGGGCGGGGAGTCCGTGGGCGCATCGGTCGTGCTGCGCGAGGGCGCGGCCGCGGAGCCCGAGGCGCTGCGCGACTTCTGCCGCACGCACCTCGCCGCCTACAAGGTGCCGCGGCGCATCGACGTCGTCGACGAGCTGCCGCGCTCGCTCGTCGGCAAGGTCCTGCGACGCGAGGTGCGCGAGCGGATGGTCGGAGCGCGCCCGTAGCGCACCTCCGGAACGCGACAGGGGCCCGGCCGAAGCCGAGCCCCTGTCGCGTTCGGGGTCATCAGACCCCCGCCCTGCGCTCCTCGTCGTCGCGCTCCTCGTCGCGCTCGTCCTCGGGAAGGCGGTCGCCGCCCGGCGCGGCCGAGCCCCCGAGATCGGGCTCGCTCTCGCCGGAGACGATCGGCATCGCCTCGGTCTTGGCGTAGAGCTCCGTGAACTCCTCGTCCACGACCGGCTCGACCCACGCGAGGTCGTCGCTCGAGTGGTCGTACGGAGCGGGGACGAGCGCGAAGTCGTCGCCGTACTCCTCGAGACCCGTGCGCACGCTGTGACGGACGGCGCGCTCGGCGTACTCGTCGCGGAGGATGAGCGGGTCGCGGTGCAGGTCCTTCATGAACGCCACCATCATGAGCGCCATGATGACGGCGAACGGCAGCGCGGCGATGATCGTCACGTTCTGGAGCGCGGTCAGGCCGCTCCCCTCCTCGCCCGACACGAGGAGAATGGCCGCGATGACGCCGACGAGGGCGCCCCAGACGATCGTCACCCAGCGCGTCGGCTCGGGGTTGCCGCGCTGCGACAGCGTCCCCATCACGAGGGAGGCGGAATCGGCGCCGGTCACGAAGAAGATCGCGACGAGCACCGCGAGGATGACCGTCGTCACGCCCGCGAGAGGGAGGTTGCCGAGCACGCCGAAGAGCACGCTCTCGGGCGGCGAGACCTCGAGCCCGGCGCCATTCATCTGCTGGTCGATCGCGGTCGTCCCGAAGATCGCGAACCAGATGAACGAGATGACCGACGGCACCACGACGACGACCGACACGAACTGGCGCAGCGTGCGGCCGCGCGAGATCTTCGCGATGAACATGCCCACGAAGGGCGACCACGAGATCCACCAGGCCCAGTAGAAGATCGTCCAGCCCGAGAGGAACGCCTGCACCTCGGGCCCCTGCGAGCCCGAGCGCGCGGCCATCGTCGTGAAGTCGGTGAGGAACTGCGCGGCGACCGACGGGATGATGTTGATGATGAGCATCGTCGGGCCGACGAAGAAGACGAAGAACGCCAGGAGCAGCGCGACGACGGCGTTGATGTTCGAGAGCGCGCGGATGCCGCGCGAGACACCCGACACCGCCGACGCGATGAAGGCCGCCGTGAGCACCGCGATCACGCCGATGAGGAGGCCGTTGCCGACCTCGCCGATGCCCGAGATGAGCTCGACGCCGTGGCCGATCTGCAGCGCGCCGAGGCCCAGCGACGCGGCCGTGCCGAACAGCGTGACGATGATCGCGAAGACGTCGATCGTGCGTCCGACCGGACCCGTCGTCCGCCGCTCGCCGAGGAGCGGCGCGAAGATCGACGAGATGAGGGGCGTGCGCCCGCGGCGATACGCGCCGTACGCGATCGCGCCGCCGACGAGCGCGTAGAACGACCAGGCCTGCGGGCCCCAGTGGTAGAGCACCTGGGTCAGGGCGGTGTGCATCGCCTCGACGGTGCCCGCCTCCGCCGTGTTCGGAGGAGGCGACTCGAAGAAGGTCAGCGGCTCGGCTGCGCCCCAGAAGACGAGGCCGATGCCCATCCCGGCGGCGAAGAGCATCGAGATCCAGGAGAACACCGAGAACTCGGGCTCCTCGTCATCGCGCCCCAGCCGGATGCGGCCGAACCGGCTGAAGCCGATGTACAGCATGAAGGCCAGGACCACCGTCGCGATGACGGTGAAGAACACCCCGACGTACTCGATGACCCACGACAGCACGCTCGAGGCGGTGCCCGCGAGGTTGTCTCCTGCCGCAACGCCCCAGACGATGAACGCGATCGTGACGACGATCGCCGCACCGAAGACGACCCGGTCCGTCCGGAAATCACGGCCGGTCTGCTCGACCCCGATGCCGGGGATGAGCGCCGGGTGGACTCCCTGCGGTGCCGGGTCGGCGATGTCACGGACGATTCTCTTCGCCGCGTCGGCGGGCCCCGATGGCTTCAGGGGCGCGCTCTGCTCACGGCGGCTCTTCTCAGTTCCGCTCATTCGCTCCATCCTGCCACGCAGGCCTTGAGCGGTACCTGGGCACCCGTGCGCGACGGCCCCTACGCGACGCTCGCGCGCACCTGCGCCGCCTCGGCGCCGCGGCCCAGCCCATCGAGCAGGTCGGCGAGCTCGAGGCTGATCCCCGTGTGCGCTGCCGTGCCGACGGACACCCGGTCGCGGGCGCTCGCCATCACCGCGACGGCCTCGTCCGCGCGGTCGGCCGCCGCCAGACCGCGCGCGGCGTACACCTCGCCGCCCGCTGCCGTCATGACGTCGCCCTCGCGCGCGAGCACGTCGGCCGAGGCGAGGAGGACGCGCACGCCCTCGTCGAGGCGGCCGGCGTCGACGAGGAAGCGCCCCTTCGTGTCCTGCACGTTCGCGGCGTACCAGACCGCGTCCTCGGCCTCCGCCTGCGCGGTCGCCGCGTCGAGGTCCGCGAATCCCGCCTCGTCGCCGCCCATCAGCCGCGCGCGGCCCATCCCGTGCAGGAGCGCGGGCATCCCCCGGAAGCCCTCGACGCGCCGCCCGTGCTCGAGCGCGCGCTCGAACACGTCGCGCGCGTCGGGGTCGCCGAAGCGGAGCAGCAGCTCGCCGAGCGCGGAGCCCGCCTCGGCGGCCAGCCCGAAGGCCTCCGTCCCTTCCGCGAGGTCGATCGCCTCGCTCCACGCGCGGTACGCCATCCCCGGCTCGTCGTTCGCGAGGGCGGCGTGCCCGAGATGGAGACCGGTCTCGGCCACCGCCTCGGGAGCCGCGCCCGTCGCCTTCTCCTCGAGGTAGACCGTCTCGAGGTTCTCCAGGCCGGCGGCCGCCTGACCCGCCTCGAGCTGGATGCGCGCGAGGTTGAACCGCAGGCCGACCGTGGGCAGCTCAGCCCGCTCGGCGTGGCGCAGGGCGAACTCGATGCGCGCCGCGGCCTCGTCAGGCCTTCCGAGGTCGCTGAGGATCATGGCGGTGAGCTGTGCCGACGACGCGATGAGGCCCGCGACGTCGATCGCGACGGACTCCGCGAGAAGCCGCTCCGCGAAGCCGAGCGCCTCGTCGAAGCGCCCCTGACCGCCGAGCACCTGGGCGCGCAGGCGCAGCTCGGAGAACAGCGGCCACCCGGCGTTCGCGCGGTCGTCGATGCGCGACGCGGCAAGCGCGTCGGCCTCGTCCGCTCGTCCGAGCGGGATGAGCGCCTGGAGCCGCTCGCTCTCGAGCGCGTGGCGCAGCAGGAGCGGGTCGTCGGCGGGGAGAAGCACCTCCGCCTCGTCGAGAGCGGCGAGCGCGGCCTCGGGCTGCTCGGCGCGCAGGCGGGCGGCGCCGATCGTGATCAGCAGGTCGGCGACGACGGTCGACGGCAGGTGCGCGGCGCGTGCGCGCTCGATCTCCGCCTCGAGCGTCGGGATGTCGTCGGGGGTGCACCGGCCGAGCAGGAGCAGGCCGAGACGCTCCTCGAGGTCCGCGTGCTCGGCGAGACCGTGGGCGCGCAGGGCCGCGGTCCGCAGGGCCAGAGTGGCCCGGGCGGCCTCGTCGTCGCCGCTCTCGAGCTGCGCGTAGAGGAGCACGCGATGCAGCTCGGCATCGTGGTCGCCCTCTCCGAGCGCGAGGCCTGCGGCGACGGCCGCCCGCACGCCATCGAGGTCGGCCGCGAAGCGGCGCCGACGGGCGCGCGTCAGCCATCCGGCCGCGTCAGCGGGCTCGGCGTCGTCGACGACGGGCGGCGCGTAGCTCTCGCCGCCGAACGGCGCCTCCCAGCGCTGCGCGCTCAGGGCCCGCTTGCCGGCCAGCGTGCGGGCGAACCAGTCGTTCCCGTTGCGCGCGTCGAAGCGCGCCGCGATCGTCTCGGCGGCCGACCACGCGGCATCCCGCAGCTCGCCCGCGGTCCGCGGCCCGTCCGCGGCGCCCAGGAGCGGCTCGAGCGTCGGATGGTCGGAGCCGCGCACCCGGGTCGCTCCCTCGCCGGCCTCGACGACCGCGTCGAGGAGGACGCCGACGGCGGCGAGTCCCGAGAAGTGGTTCGCCTCGTGGAAGGGGTCGTGCGCGAGCCCGTCGATGTGCCGCTCGAGCAGCTGGAGCCCGCGCGCGAGGTTGCCGGTCACCGCGCAGAAGACGAGGTGGTTGGCGATGATGGGGAAGCCGTCCGGGTTGGTCCGGGCCGCGCGGTAGCTGCGGGCGTGGGCGGCGAGCGCCTCCTCGACGCGCCCCGCCCTCAGGAGCGGGAGCAGCGCCTCCGACTCGGCGAACTCGGGCTCCTCCCCGCACGAGAGGCCCTGCTCGAGGATCTCCTCCCACAGCCGGATGGCCTCGGCATCGTCTCCCCGCAGCTGGGCGAAGGTCGCGTCGCTCGAGCGCACGCACGCCTCGCAGTGCGAGTAGTCGTCTCGCTCGAGTCCGTCGCGCTCGATGAGGAAGCGCGCGGCCGCATCCGGGTCGCCGAGCAGCAGCGCGACGTCGTGTCGGGACTGCAGGACGCCGGTCTGGCCGACGCCGGCCTCGCGATAGCGCCGCTCCATGTCGGCGTGCAGCGCGGTGACGCGCTCCCGCGGGAACCGGCTGTTGCTCGCGAGCCGCCCGGCCATCCACTTGTACTGGAACAGCAGGTCGACGTGCACGCCGGGGTCGATCGGAAAGCGCACGGGGTCCGCATCGTGCTTGCCGACGCACCATCCGAACGACGCGAGCATCGTGTCGGTGTCGCCCGCCATGTGCGCCGACGGGGTGAGGTGCATGCGCGCGCGATAGGCGAGCTCCTCCTCGCCCGCCTCGTCGGCGAGCCGCACGGCCTCGTCGAGCAGCGCGCGCTCCTCCGGTCCGACCGGAAGCTCCGCCGCCTCCTCGAGAAGCCGCTCGATCTTCCGCGCCTTGCGGCTTCCGGGTGCGCTCATGCCTGTTCCCCTTCGAGGTCTCCGGCGATCCCGACGCTCAGGGTCACCATGTCGTTCATCGCCGACGTCAGCATCCGGCGATCGGCCGCGGTGAGCGGCCGATGCGACGCGAGCAGCGCCTGCACGTACAGCAGCTTGACCGTGCGGTCGAAGACGAGGTCGTCGCCGAGCGCCGCGAGGCGCGCGACGAGCGGGCTCGTCCAGTTCAGGCAGAGGCGCACGGTCGCGGCCTCCCTGCCGTCCTCGCGGCGGCGCTCCTCGATGAGGGCGCTCACGTCGCCGAGCACGTCGCCCCAGATCCCGCCGGATGCGACCTCGCGCGCGCTGTCGCGCTCGATGCGGCGCACGACCTCGGGATCCACGACGCAGAGCGCGGGCAGCTCGGCGGGAGCGAACCCGCGAGCCGAGACCGAGCAGCCCACCTCGGCGAGCGCGGCCGTGGCCCGCTCCTCGAGCGCGACGGCCCTCGCCCGCTCGGCAAGCGGCGGCGGCGTGAGCTCGTCGAGGAGCTCGCTCACGGTGACCCGCGAGACGGGGAAGTCCAGCAGCTCGGGCAGCCGCCGCAGCAGCGCGGCGTCGTACGCGTATCCGCCGTTCACGACGGGAGCGTCGGACGGCACGATCGCCGCGACCTGGCGGAATTCGTCGACCGTCTCGGCGTAGCGCGCCGCGTCGTGCCGCCGGGTCAGGTCGGCGATGGTCATGTCGCCCGCCGACGTCTCGACGGTCAGCCACGGCAGCACCGTGCGCGCGAGCTCGTCGTCGTGCGCCGCCATCGCCTTGAGCGCGAGCTGGTGCACGGCGAGGAACTCCTGGAACTTCCACGGCCGGGTGGTCGCCTGCCGCAGGATCCACGCGCGGATGGCGGCACCCAGCTGCTCGCGGGTGTGCTCGAGCGCGGGGTCCTCCACGAAGGCCTCGCGGCTCGCGGTCGGCGAGAGCCCCGACGTGTCGAGCACGCATCGGGCGAAGAAGGCCCAGTCGGGCAGCAGGCCGTCCAGGTGCTCGCTCACGAGCATCCGACCCAGGTGCACCGTGCTCGCCTGGCGCGCACCGGGCGGCGGCGCGAACGGGAGCACGAACGCCACACCCTCCGTCCCCGTCCCCGGGACGGAGAGCGGGATGACGTCGAGCGGCCGCCGGCCGAGCAGCTCCGTGCCCAGCGCGAGGAGCTCGTCGGACGGCTCATCCGCCGCGGCCCCGAGGAAGACGGGCGTGCGGGTGACGGTGTCGAGCGTGGCGTCGTCGTTGCGGATGGCGACCGAGACCGGCAGGTACTGCCCGAAGCGCGTCGCGAGGGCCCGGACGCGGTCGGGCGCGAGCAGAGCCGCGTCGTCGGGGCGCGGCTCCAGCACGATCTCGGTGCCCACGGCCATCCGCGCGGTCTCCTCCGGGTCGAGCTCCCGGATGCCGAACTGCCCCGATGCGTCGCCGATCCACTCGATCGCGGGCGCGCCCTTCGCCGATCGGCTGCGCACCACGATCCGGTCGGCCACCATGAAGCAGCTCAGCAGGCCGATGCCGAACTGGCCGAGGTAGTCCGCGCGTCGGGCCTGCAGGAGGTCGTCGCGCTTCGACGAGCGCCCCACGGTCGACAGCAGCTCGGCGGCCTCCTCGGCCGTGAGGCCCACGCCGTTGTCGCGGAAGCGGAAGGGACGTCCGGAGGCGGCCGGCTCGATCTCGAGCACGCCGGCGGGAGCTCCTCCGTCGAGGTCGCGGCGCGCCCGGATGGCGTCCCGGCCGTTCTGGAGCAGCTCGCGCAGGAAGACCTGGGGGCTGGAGTAGATGTGGCGGCTCAGGAGGTCGACGACCCCGCGGAGATCGACCTGGAAGGGCCGGACGTCAGGGGCACCCGATTCGAACCGCACCCGTCCAGCCTACGGATGTCGGTGAACTCCCGGTGCGCGCGGGGCCGTCAGGCGACGGGCGCATCGGCTTCGCCGCTCGCGTCGAACTGGGCGGCGAGCTCGAGGCCGCGGCGCGCCCACGCGATCTCCTGGCGCGCCTGCTCGATGAGGCCGTCGTAGGCGAACACCTTCCACGCGACGATCCGCTCGTGCTGGGCGACGGGGTGGCGCTCGAGCCGCCGACGCAGTGTGGGATGGCTTCGGTCGAGGAGCGAGGCGCGTGTCGACTCGAGCTTCTCGAGATGCGCGGAGTAGAACGCGATGTGCTCGTGCATCCGAGCGCGCACGGCGTCGGCGTCCGCCCACTCCAGGTAGGCGGCCTTGAGATACGCGGGGTCGCGCTGTCGGCGATGGGCCGTCGGCGCGGCGAGCCAGGAGCGGAGCTCAGCCATCCCGATCTCCGTGATCCGGTAGAGCTTCTTCGTGCCGCGCCCGCCGTCGTCGATCTCCTCGACCTCGAGCGCTCCCTCCTCGGCGAGGCGCCGCAGCTCCGGGTAGATCTGCGAGTCGGGTGCGTGCCAGACGTGCGCGACCGACTGGCTGAACTGACGGGATACCTCGTAGCCGGTCATGTCCTGCCCGCTGAGAAGCGAGAGAAGCGCATAGCGGAGACTCACCCGATCACCCTATGCACTCGGCGCGAGCTCTTGCGGATCCCTCTGCTCATAGGTATGGTCAGCCGCACGGTTTACCTATCTTCATAGGTATCTGCTCGAGGAGGAGCGATGGAACAGCCACCCCGTTCGGTGACCGCGAAGGTCTTCGACTTCCCGCGCAACGCCTGGTACGTCGCGGGCTGGGACCACGAGATCACCGGCGCGAAGCCCTTCGCGCGCACGATCGCCGGCATCCCGATGGCGCTGTGGCGGACGACGGACGGCGCGGTGAGCGCCCTCGCCGACGCCTGCTGGCATCGCCTCGCTCCCCTGTCGATGGGCAAGGTCATGGGCGACGAGATCCAGTGCCCCTACCATGGCCTCCGCTACAACTCGTCGGGGCGCTGCACGGCGATGCCCGCCCAGCGCACTCTCAACCCGAGCGCGCTCGTGCCGTCGTACCCGGTCGTGGAGCGGCACCGCTACGTCTGGGTCTGGCCGGGCGATCCCGACCTCGCCGACCCGGCGCTCATCCCCGACATGCACCAGATGGACGACCCCGCGTGGGCCGGCGACGGGCTCACGATCGAGGCCGGGTGCAACTACCAGCTCATCCTCGACAACCTCATGGATCTCACGCACGAGGAGTTCGTGCACTCCTCGAGCATCGGGCAGGAGGAGCTGAGCGAATCCGAGTTCCACCTGACGCGAGACGGCGATCGACGGGTCACGGTCACCCGCTGGATGCTCGACATCGAGGCGCCGCCGTTCTGGCGGAAGAACATGCGCGACCGCTTCCCGGGGTTCGAGGGACGTGTGGACCGATGGCAGATCATCCACTACGAGGCACCCGGGACCATCCTCATCGACGTGGGCGTGGCCAAGGCCGGCACGGGCGCGCCCGAGGGCGACCGCAGCCAGGGCGTCAACGGCTACGTCATGAACACGATCACGCCCGAGACGGACCGCACGAGCCACTACTTCTGGGCATTCATGCGCAACTACCGCCTCGAGAGCCAGCGCATCACCACCCAGCTGAGAGAAGGTGTGAAGGGCGTGTTCGCGGAAGACGAGGCGATGCTCGTCGCCCAGCAGCGCGCGATCGACGCGAACCCCGAGCACGCGTTCTACAGCCTCAACATCGACGGGGGCGGGATGTGGGTGCGGCGCATCCTCGACGAGATGCTCGCGGCCGAGGGCAGGGCGTCCAGCGCCGATCCCGCCCTCGACGGCGCGACGTCTCGGCTCCAGGCCGTCACAGCGGGCTGAGCGGCGACCAGGATGGCCATCGACAGCATCGTCACGTGGGGCATCTCCGAGGTGCTCGAGTCCGAGCTCGTCTCCGATCGCGTGCGCCGCATCGTGCTCGCCCCGCAGGAACCCGTGCACGCCCGACCCGGCACTCACGTGGACGTGCGCCTGCGCCCCGACCTGGACGGGACGGCGAAAACGCTCACCCGGTCGTACTCGATCGTGCGCAGCGAAGACGACGGGCGCCGTCTCACCCTCGCCGTACAGCTGGCTGCGCGCAGCCGCGGCGGCTCGCGTCGCATGCACGCTCTGCGCCCCGGAGATCGGATCCCGACCACGGCGCCCCTGCAGAACTTCCCCCTCGGCGTCGGCGCCGCCCGCTACGTGCTCCTCGCCGGCGGGATCGGCCTCACCGCCACCATCGCGATGGCCGAGACGCTGCGCGTTCGCGGGTCCGACTACCGGCTCATCGTGATCGGCAGAACCCGTGAGGCGCTGCCGTTCCTCGACGAGCTCGCCGAGCGGCACGGCGACCGACTCGAGCTGCGGCTGACGGGCGCCGTTGGCCGTCCCGACCTCGCACGCCTCGCCGAGGACGTCGCCGCGCACCCCCTCGCTGCGCGCACGGAGATGTACCTGTGCGGGCCGGTCCCGCTCATGGAGGACATGAAGCGCGCCTGGCTCGGGGCGGGCCTCGCTCTGCCCAGCCTCCGCTTCGAGACCTTCGGCAATTCCGGATCGTGGGAGCCCCAGGACTTCGTCGTGCGACTCCCCCAGCTCGGACGCAAGATCGGAGTGCCGGCAGACGCCACGGTTCTCGAGACCCTCGAGGACGCGGGCATCGCCGTGATGTCCGACTGCCGGAAGGGCGAGTGCGGTCTCTGCGCCGTCCGCATCCTCGAGGTGTCCGGCCGCGTGGACCACCGCGATGTCTTCTTCGACGACGCGCAGAAAGCCGCCGACGACCGTCTGTGTCTGTGCGTCTCGCGTGCCGCCTTCCCCCCATCCCCTCAGGCGCCGGCCGGCCGCGGCGTCCTCACCCTGGAGCTCCCATGACAGCGCCCACCACTCGGCCGCCCGCTGCGGCGCGCCTCAGACGACGTACTCCATGAGCTCGCGGCCGAGTGCCCGGAACGCCTCGTGCGCGCGGTCACGGTGCAGGATCCCGGCGTCGTCGAACTCGACGAAGAGCGCGTAGGCCACGGCGCCGCGCGCTCCCGCGAGCACGCCGGCCTCGGCGCGCACGTCGGGCGCCCTGCCCGTGCGATTGAGGAAGAGGAGCCCGTGGGGGTCGTCGTCGTGAGCGAACGGGTCGAGCCCCGTCGCGCTGCCCACGAGGCTGAGATCGTGACCCTGCGTCAGCCATTCCGCACCCTGCGCGCTCACCGCGGCGTTCACGACGCGACCCGACACGATGTCGGCGAAGAGCCGCGCGAACTCGCGCGCCGTTCCGAGCGCGACGTGCGGGGCATCATCCGGCCCTCGCCGTTCGCGGAAGTGGTCGAGCAGAGCCGACCGCGGCATCCCGAGTGAGACGAAGCGCCGGGTCACCCTCTCGTGCCCGACCCGGTCCAGCAGGGCGTTCGCGGCGAGCGCGTCGTCGGTCGTGGCGGCGAGGATCGCGAGGTCGCCGGCGGGGAGCTCGCGCGTGCGCAGGTGCCGCCACACCCCTGACATCCGCACGGGGTCGAGCGGATCCCGCGCGACGATCTCGTCGGGATCCAGCTCTCCGGCGTCGAACTGCGCGGCGGCCTCGATGAGCAGCGGCACCGTGCCCACGCCGCCGACCGGCAGGGTCACGTGGTCGTCTCCGCTCAGCAGCACCGTCTCACGGTCGAGGTCGACGACGTGCACGCCGGCGCGGGCGTCCGCCGCGACGAGGGCCTCGATCGAGCGGAGCGTCGCGGTGAAGGTCGGCTGCAGGATGGCACGGCGACGCAGGCGGCGCGCCTCCCGACGCTCGCCGCGCAGCGAGACGGCTTCCTTCTGAGGCTCGATGGCCACGGGTCCCTTCCCATCCGCTCGCACCCGCGAGCGGCGACGTCGGGGTGCTCTCGGCGACGCCCGCTCCGCGATGGATGCAGGTGTGTCTCGATTATGCCCGCGCGGGAGCCGCCCTCAGCGAACTCTCACCAGATCGTCACGCGCTGGTCCTCGGGGAGCCACAGCGCGTCGCTCGGCTGGACGTCGAAGGCGGCGTAGAACGCGTCCACATTGCGCACGATCTGGTTGCACCGGAACTCGTTGGGCGAGTGCGGGTCGATCGTGAGGAGGCGGATGGTCTCGGCCTCGCGCGACTTCTGCTGCCACACCTGCGCCCACGACAGCAGAAGGCGCTGCACACCGGTCAGGCCGTCGACGATCGGCGCCTCCTCGCCGCCGAGCGAGAGCTCGTAGGCCTTGAGGGCGATGCCGAGACCGCCGAGGTCGCCGATGTTCTCGCCGATCGTGAGCGCTCCGTTGACGGTGTGCGACGCGTCGAGGCCCTGCGGGACGAGGGCGTTGTACTGCTCGATGAGCGACCGGGTGCGCTCCTCGAAGGCGGCGCGGTCCTCCTCGGTCCACCAGTCGTTGAGCGCCCCGGTCCCGTCGTAGCGGCTCCCCTGGTCGTCGAACCCGTGGCCGATCTCGTGCCCGATGACGCCGCCGATCCCGCCGTAGTTCGCCGCGGGGTCGCGATCGGCGTCGAAGAACGGCGGCTGCAGGATCGCCGCGGGGAAGACGATCTCGTTCATGAGCGGGTTGTAGTACGCGTTCACGGTCATCGGCGTCATGAACCACTCGTCGCGGTCGATCGGCTTGCCGACCTTGCCGAGCTGCCGGTCGTGCTCGGCGATGTTCGTGCGGCGGACGTTGCCGATGAGATCGGTCGCGGTGATCTCGACGGCGTCGTAGTCGCGCCACTTCGCGGGATAGCCGATCTTCGGGGTGAAGGTGTCGAGCTTCTCGAGCGCCTTCTCGCGCGTCGCAGGGCTCATCCACTCGAGCGTCGAGATGCTCTGGCGGTACGCCTCGGTGAGGTTCGCGACGAGCTCGTCCATCGCGGTCTTCGCGCTCGGCGGGAAGTGCCGCTCGACGTAGACGCGGCCGATCGCGTCGCCCAGCGCTCCCTCCGCGAGCGACACACCGCGCTTCCAGCGCTCGCGGATGGTCGGCACGCCGGTGAGCTCGGTGCCGTAGAAGGCGAAGTTCTCATCGACGAAGTCGTCGGACAGGTACGGCGCGAGGGCGTGCACGACCTGGAACCGCAGCCACGCCTTCCAGTCGTCGAGGCGCTCGGCGACGAGGAGCGAGCCGAGGCCCTCGAGCGCCGAGGGCTGGTAGACGACCGCCTCGGCGAACACCTCGGGCCTGCCCGGCGCGACCGCGTCGCGCCACGGCGCGAGGTCGACGCCCGCGAGCTGCTGGATCTCGTCCCACGACTTCAGGTTGTAGGTCGCGACGGCGTCGCGGCTGCGGACGTTGTCCCAGTGGTGCGACGCGATGTCCTTCTGCAGTGCATAGAGGCGCTCGGCCTGGCCCGCGGCGTCGTCGACGCCCGCCAGCTCGAGCAGGCGCTCCACGTGACGGCGGAAGGCCGCGCGCGTGCCCTCGAAGTTCTCGAGGCGGAAGTAGCTCTCGTCGGGGAGCGAGATGCCCGACTGGACGAGGAACGGGACGTAACGCGTGGGGTCGCCCGGGTCGGGCTCGACGAACACGCCGATCGGGCCGCCCAGGCCCTCGCGGTCGAACTCGCCGGCGGTCCGCAGCAGCGACGCGACGTCGGTCACGGCGTCGACGCGCTCGAGCAGCGGAACGAGCGGCGCGGCGCCGAGGGCGTCGATGCGCTCGGTGTCCATGAAGCTCGCGTACAGGTCGCCGACCTTGCGCGTCTCGGTTCCCGGGTCGGCGCCCTGCGCCTCCTCGACGATCGCGCGCACATCCTTCTCGGCCTGCTCGGCGAGCTGGTGGAACGCGCCCCAGCGGGCCTTGTCGCCCGGGATCTCGGTCCGGTCGATCCAGGCGCCGTTGACGTGGCGGTAGAGGTCGTCCTGCGGCCGGATCTCCTCACTGAGCTCGTCGAGGGCGATACCGGAGGGGAGCGATTCAGCCGTCATGCGCTCCATCGTATGCACAGCCCCGGACGCGGGCGCCGCGTCGTCGTGACTACAGAATCATCATCGCGGTGATTGACTACGAAAACGTAGTCGGATAGCCTGACGACGATTTCGACATCAAGTAGGGGGTGCCGTGTACGAAGGAACCGTGCGCAGACCGGACGACCTCGGCCTCGCGCTCCAGCAGGCCCGCAAGGCCGCGGGGCTCTCGCAACGCGAGCTCGCCGCGCGGATGGGGATCACGCAGCGCTATGTGAGCGAGATGGAGTCGGGGCGACCGGTGACCGCGGTCGCCCGTCTGGTGGAGGCGCTGCACGAGGTCGGTGCGGTGCTCACGGTCGCCATCCCGGAGGGCGACGACACGGATGGGTGACCTCGTCGTCGGGCTCCACGGCGACGAGATCGGCGCCCTCGTCGGGAGCGGCTCATCGTTCGACTTCCGCGCCTCGACCGAGGCCATCCGACGTCACGGAGTGAACAGCACAGTGCTCTCGCTCGCCGTCCCCCTCACTCCGCGGCCGGAGCCGCGACGGCGCGCGATGCGACAGAACTTCTTCTCCGAGCTCCTGCCGGAGGGCGACGCCCGACAGCAGCTGGCACGCCAAGCGGGGATCCGGGACGAAGACGACACGATCGCCCTGCTTCGGGCCTACGGCCGCGATGTCGCCGGTGCGATCCAGATCTGGGACCCGACGGTCCCCGGAGAGCCGCGCACCCCGTCGGTCGCGCCGCTGGACGAGGCCGCGGTCGCAGACCTGCTCCGAAACGTCGCCGCCCACCCACTCGGCAACGCACCGCAGCGCGGGAAGTCGTCGCTCGCCGGCGTCCAGAGCAAGGTCGTCCTCGTGCGGGACGGAGACGCTTGGGCCAGGGCTGTGGACGGATTCCCGTCGACGCACATCATCAAGCCCAAGGTGGCGAGGCACCCCCATCTGATCTTCGACGAGGAGTACGGCTCCCGATTCGCCCGAGCGCTCGGCCTCGCCGGATTCGAAACGGCTGTCCGACGCTTCGAAGACATCGACGCCCTCATCATCGAACGCTACGACCGAGCTCGCGATCGGGCGGATGGACGGATCCATCAGGAGGACTTCAACCAGGTTCTCGGGCTGCGCCGGAACGACAAGTACGAGGCGTATGGCCGGAAAGGACTGAGGGATGTCGCCGCCCACCTCTCGCGAGACGACCGCCTCAGGCTTCTGCGGATGACGGCCCTCTCAGTGGCGGTCGGGAATCTGGACATGCATCTGAAGAACATCTCGCTTCTGCATGAAGCGGACGGAGGATTCACGCTGGCGCCGATGTACGACGTCGTCCCTCAGCACTTCCCCGAGTACGGGAACGACGGAGAGGTGGCTCTCAGCATCGCCGGCGTGTTCGACTTCGCCGGCGTCCGCCGAGATCACCTGGAGGCGGAAGCGGACTCCTGGGGAATCCGCGGCGCCGACGCAGCGGTCGCCGATCTGCTCGCGGACGTCATGCGGATCGCAGAGCTCGAGAGGCCGCATCCTGCGGCCCATCCTGGCCTCGAGGAGATCGTGCGTCGCACGGCTGAGAACCTGCTCGCCGGCAGGACCGCGACCGGGCTCGACGAGGCGCCGCCTCGACGCCGGGCACCCGCAGGTGCTTGGGAGTGGCGGAACGCGACCGGACCCGCGGCGGGATGGTGACCGCCCGCCGCTCCCTCGACCGCGACATCCTGCGGCTCGCGGTCCCCGCTCTCGGCTCGCTCATCGCCGAGCCGCTCTTCCTCGCGGTGGATGCGGCCATGGTCGGGCACCTCGGCATCGACGAGCTCGCGGGCCTCGGCATCGCGTCCGCGGTCCTCACCACGATCGTGGGCCTCATGGTGTTCCTCGCGTACTCCACGACCCCCGCGGTCGCGCGCCGCTTCGGCGCGGGCGACGTCCGCGCGGCCGTCTCGGTCGGCATCGACGGCATGTGGCTCGCGCTCGGCATCGGCGCCGCCCTCGCGGTCGCCGGGACCTTCGCCGTCCCCGCGCTCGTCGCGGCGTTCTCGCCGGACGCGGCGGTCGCCGGGCACGCCGAGGCGTACCTCGGGATCTCGATGTGGGGTCTTCCCGCGATGCTCATCGTGTTCGCCGCGACGGGCCTCCTGCGCGGGCTGCAGAACACGATCGTGCCGCTGTGGATCGCGGGCGCGGGCTTCACGCTCAACGCCGGGGTGAACTGGCTGCTCATCTACGGGCTCGGATGGGGCGTCGCCGGGTCGGCGGCCGGAACCGTCCTCGTGCAGTGGGGCATGGTCGGCGCCTACGTCGTCGTCATCGGGCGGCTCGCGCGACGCCACCGCGCGACGATCCGTCCGCACCGCGAGGGGCTCGGCGGCTCCGCCCGCTCGGGCGGATGGATGTTCCTGCGCACCGTGAGCCTGCGCGTCGCGACGCTCGGCACGGTCTGGGTGGCGACCGACCTCGGCACGCGCGAGCTCGCCGGATGGCAGGTCGTCTTCACGATCTTCTCCACGACAGCGTTCGCGCTCGACGCGCTCGCGATCGCCGCGCAGGCCCTCGTCGGCAAGGCGCTCGGCGAGAGGGACCCGCGGCAGGTGCGCGCCGTGCTCGGCCGCACCGTGCTGTGGGGCGTGTGGGGCGGCGTGGCGGCCGGCGTCGTCATCGCCGCGCTGTCGGGCGTCATCGGCGTCGTCTTCACGGGCGACGCGGAGGTGGCCGCCGACATCCAGCCCGCGCTCCTCGTGCTCGCGGTCTCGCAGCCGATCGGCGCCTTCGTGTTCGTGCTCGATGGCGTGCTCATGGGCGCGAACGACGCGCGCTACCTCGCGATCGCGGGAGGCCTGAACCTCCTCCCCTACCTGCCCGCGCTCATCGCGCTCGCGTGGCTCTCGCCATCCGGACCGGGAGCGCTCGCGTGGCTCTCCGCGACCTACTACGGGGTCTACATGCTCGCGCGCGGCGTCACGCTCGGCGCGCGCATCCGCGGCAGGGCGTGGATGGAGCAGGCCGCGTAGCTCAGGCGCTCTCGAGCTCGGCGATCACGACCTTCTTCTGCTGCATCATCACCTGGATGGCCGCGGGGCTGCTCACGAGCTCGCCCATGTTGCGCGGGATGATCTGCCAGCTGACGCCGAACCGGTCCTTGCACCATCCGCACTGCTCGGCCTCGGGCACGTGCGACAGCGCCTCCCAGTAGCGGTCGATCTCCTCCTGCCCGTCGCACGAGACGACGAACGACACGGCCTCGTTGAAGGTGAAGAGGGGCCCGCCGTCGAGGCACACGAAGTCGACCCCGTTGAGCGTGAACTGCCCGTTGAGGACCTTCCCGCTCATGCCCGTGAAGTGGGCGTCGAGCTTCTCGTCGGGGTACTCCTCGATGCTGCGGATGCGCGAGTTCGGGAAGACGGAGACGTAGTACTCCATCGCCTCCCGCGCGTTATCGTCGAACCACAGGCACGGCTGGATGCGGGCGAGCTCGGCCATTTCGGACTCCTTCGGCGTCGACGGTCGCTGACGCCGCTCACGCTACGCCCGCGCGCGGGTCGCGTCGAGGGGTGGCATCACGCGTCACGCGCGTATCGCCGGGCCCACTCGTACATGACGATCGCACCCGCCGCGGAGGCGTTGATCGAGCGCGTCGAGCCGTACTGCGTGATCTCGATGTGGCCCGAGGCCGCGGCGAGCGCCTCGTCCGTCAGGCCCGGCCCCTCCTGGCCGAAGAGGAGCACGCACCGCTCTGGCAGCTCGGCCCTGTCGACGGGCACGGCGTCGCCCACGTTGTCGACCGCGATGATCGGGAGCGCCTCCTTCGCGGCCCAGGCCGCGAACGACGCGACATCCGGATGGTGGACGACGTGCTGGTAGCGGTCGGTCACCATCGCGCCGCGCCGGTTCCAGCGCTTGCGGCCGATGATGTGCACCGACTCGGCGAGGAACGCGTTGGCGCTGCGCACGATCGACCCGATGTTCATGTCGTGCTGCCAGTTCTCGATCGCGACATGGAACGGATGGCGGCGCGTGTCCAGGTCGGCGACGATCGCCTCCATGCGCCAGTAGCGGTACCGGTCGACGACATTGCGCGAATCGCCGTTCGCGAGGAGCTCGGGGTCGTAGTGATCGCCCTCGGGCCACGCGCCGGGCCAGGGCCCGACGCCGTGGGTCGACGCCTCGCGGTGGGGCTCGGGCTGCGCGTCCGTCACCGGACGAGGCTACCGGGTGTCAGCGCAACACGGCCCCGGCGCCCAAGTCCACCTGTCGGACCCGTGGGGCTCGTGTGCGCGTGTCGACCCCACCCGGCGACACCAGCCCCAGCCATCCGAATCCGCACACGCACACGCACACGCACACGCACACGCACGCCGGCAGCGCCCACGCAACACGGGGCCGCTGCCCGAGCCCGCTCAGCGCACGTGACCCGTGTGCCCAGGGACGACGGGCGTCTCGACCCACTGCCCCGACGCGGCCGACTCCTCGGCCGCGGTCAGCACCTGCGCCGACGCGAGCGCGTCGTGGATGGTCGAGGTGTCGGATGGCTGCCCCGCCACCGCGAGCAGGAACTTCTTCGCCTCGATCGTCTTGAGATCGTCGTAGCCCATCGACGTGCCGGACCCCGGCTGGAAGCGCGCGAACTCGGGGAAGGTCTCGTCGGCGAGCAGCCGGGTGTACCCGAGGCTCTCGCCGGAGCGGCGGATGGCGAGCTCGAGCTCGTTGAGGCGCTCGAAGTCCCAGCGCAGCGAGCCCTCGGTGCCGAAGACCTCGATCGCGTACTCGGCCTTGGGTCCGACCGCGAGCCACGAGGCGTCGAGCGTGCCGAGCGCCCCCGCGGCGAGCGCGGAGTCGTCGAAGCGCAGCAGCATGTTCGCGTAGTCGTCGTTCTCGACCGGGAGCATCCGCCCCTCGTCGGGCGTCCCGGCGAGGCCCGGGCGCTCCGTGATGAACGTGCCGGTCGACGCGGTCACCGAGCCGATCGGGCCGAGCAGGAAGTGCACGAGGTCAACGAGATGGCCCATGAGGTCGCCGAGCACGCCGGATCCGCTCGTCTCGCGCACGAAGCGCCATGCGCGCGGCGACTGCGGGTCGGCGCTGAAGCCGCCGAAGAAGCGACCGCGCACGTTCGTGATCCGGCCGAGGGCGCCCTCCCCGATCAGCTGGCGTGCCCGCTGGATGGCCGGCGGCTGGCGGTAGTTGAAGCCCACGGCCGACTGCACGCCCGCGTCGACGACGGCGTCGCGGATGGCGGCGGTCTCGTGCGCGCCGCGGCCCGCGGGCTTCTCGATCCAGATGTGCTTGCCCGCCCGCGCGGCCGCGACGCCCACCTCGGCATGCAGGAAGTTCGGCGCGCAGATCGAGACGACGTCGACGTCGGGGTTCGCGAGCACCTCGCGATAGTCCGCGACGGCGCTCTCGTAGCCCAGCACATCCGTCGCGTACGAGCGGCCCGCCTCCGCGGTATCCGCGGCCTGGACGAGGCGCGGCCGCAGACCGAGCTCAGGATAGACCAGCGGGAGCGCGCGGTAGGCGCGGCTGTGCAGCCGGCCCATCCAGCCGACACTGACGAGGCCGACGCCGATCTCGCGGACGGGGGATGCGGTCATCGACGACCTCCGGGGCACGGGCGACGACGACGTCGCGGGAACGGGACCACACCACGCTACGATCGCTCATTCCTTTTGTCAAGACATTAGCTCTTTCACGACCGCAGCGCGCCGCCGTAGGCTGATCGCGTGGCTTCACCCGCGGCGGACGACTACCTCAAGACGGTGTACTCGCACACCGAGTGGCAGGACGACCCCATCACGCCGTCGGTGCTCGCCGGGAAGCTCGGCGTCGCCCCGTCGAGCGTGACCGAGATGGTGAAGAAGCTCGCGGCAGCTGGCCTTGTCTCGCACGTGCCCTACGGCGCCGTGCGGCTCACGGAGGAGGGCGAGCGTCGCGCGATCGGCATCATCCGCCGGCACCGTCTCATCGAGACGTGGCTCGTGCGCGAGATGGGCTACGGCTGGGACGAGGTGCACGACGAGGCCGAGGTCCTCGAGCACGCGCTGAGCGACCGGCTGCTCGAGCGGATCGACGAGCGCCTCGGGCGCCCGTCGCTCGATCCGCACGGCGACAAGATCCCGGATGCCGAGGGCCAGATCGAGCGCGAGGCCTTCGTCCTGCTCGCGGATGCCCCGGTCGGGCACGTCGGCCGGGTGCTGCGCGTGCGCGACCGCGACCCCGAGCTCCTGCGCGAGATCGAGGGCGCCGGCATCGACGTCGGCCGCGAGGTGGCGGTCACCGAGCGCGGCGTGCTGCTCGACGGCGACGACGTCGTGCTGCCCGAAGGTGCGGCCGACGTGATCTGGCTGACGGCGTAGTACCGCAGTACCGCACCGCCCCGCGAACATCCGCCTCCGCGCCGACGCGGCAGGGCACCTGTCCTCCGTAGCGTCGGAGGCATGATCACGGCAGAGAACCTCACGAAGCGCTTCGGCGCCAAGACCGCCGTCGACGGCATCTCGTTCGAGGTGCGGCCGGGGCAGGTCACCGGCTTCCTCGGGCCCAATGGCGCGGGCAAGTCGACCACCATGCGCATGATCGTCGGCCTCGACCGGCCAGACGCCGGCTCGGTCACGGTGAACGGGCGCCCGTTCGCGCAGCACGCCGCTCCCATGACCGAGGTCGGAGCGCTCCTCGACGCGAAGGCCGTCCACCCGGGGCGCACGGCGGAGGCGCACCTGCGCATGCTCGCCGCGACGCACGGCATCGGGATGGCCCGGGTCGCCGAGGTCATGGAGCTCACGGGCATCGCCGGAGTCGCGAAGCGCCGCATCGGCGGCTTCTCGCTCGGCATGCACCAGCGCCTCGGGATCGCCGCGACCATGCTCGGCGACCCGCACACGCTCATCCTCGACGAGCCCGTCAACGGCCTCGACCCCGAGGGCGTGCACTGGGTGCGCGGGTTCGTCCGCTCGCTCGCGGCCGAGGGGCGCGCGATCTTCCTCTCCTCGCACCTCATGAGCGAGATGGCGCAGACCGCCGACCACATCATCGTCCTGGGCAAGGGCCGCATCCTGGCGGACGCGCCCGTGGGCGACTTCCTGCGCGGGTCCGAGCGCGAGCGCACGCGCGTCCGCTCCTCCGACGCGCGCCGGCTGGGTCTCCTCCTCGCCGACCCGGGCGTCGCCATCACCCAGGCGGCCGCCGACACGCTCGACGTCGAGGGCCTGCCCGCGGCGCAGATCACGCGCGTCGCCGTGAACGCCGACATCGACGTGCACGAGCTCGTCCCCCTGCGCGGCTCGCTCGAGGAGGCCTACCTGGCTCTCACGGGCGACGCCGTCGAGTACCGCAGCGACCCCGCCGCTCTCGCGGCCTGAACGGAGTTCCCATGACCGCCATCGCCGCGGCTCCGCGCCGCACCGCCTCTCTCGGCGCCCCGCGCCTGACCTTCTCCCACCTCGTCCGCGCCGAGTGGATCGGCCTGACGAGTCTGCGCGGCACGATCGCCTCGCTCGTCGTCGGGACCGTGCTCGTGCTCGCCGTCTCGGTCGGCATGACCGCCCTGCTCCTCGCCGTGAACGGCGACCCGGCGGGCGCGCCGCCCGCGCTCATGATGACCCTCGGTGCCGCGACCGTCGCGCAGATCATCGCCGTGCTCGTGGGCGTGGGCGTCTTCGCGAAGGAGCACGCGACGGGTTCGCTCCGCACCCAGCTGGCGGCGGCACCGCGCCGCGTCGCGACGGTCGGCGCGAAGGCCGTGGTCGTCGCCGTGAGCACGTTCGCGTGGTCGCTCGCCTCACTGCTCCTGTCGTTCGCGGGCGTCGTCGCCGTCGGCGCCGTCTGGGGCGTCGAGCCCGCCCTCGACGACGCACTCACGGCCATCCTGCTGCCGATCGTCGGCGCGGCGCTGTTCACGGCGCTCGTCGGCGTGCTGTCCCTCGGCGTCGCGGCGCTCCTGCGCTCCGAGACCTGGTCGGTCACGCTCGTGCTCGTGTTCCTCCTCGTGCTCCCGACCGTGCTGCTGACGCTGCCGTTCGAATGGGCGCCGACGATCCACGACGCGCTCATGGCACCCGCCGGCGACGCCCTCATGACGCCGAACGCAGACGTCGACGGCGAGACCGTCCGCGACATCGCGATCGCCTTCGCGTGGCCGATCGCGGCACTCGTCGCCGGGATGGCCGTGGTCCGCCGCCGCGACGCGTGACCATCCGCTCATCGGGCCGATGGCCCCGTCCCGCGCGGGACGGGGCCATCCGCATAGGGTCGGAGACGTGAGCAGCGCAGAGGGCACGAGGACGGGCGGACTGGACCTCGCCCTCCCCCGCCCTCCCGGCGTCATCCGGCGATGGGTCGATCGCCATCCGCGGATCGTCGACGTCCTCATCGTCTTCACGTGCCAGATCGCGCCGGCCCTGCTCACGCTCGTCCTCGCGGCCGCGGTCCCGGAGGACTTCCCCCTCGACGGATGGTCGGCAGCGGGCGCCGCCGCATCGATCGCCGTCGGCTCGGTCGCGCTCGTGGTGCGGCGCGAGCGCCCCCTGATCGCCGCGATCGTGTGCGGCAGCCTGGCCGTCCTGCCGCTCCCCTTCAGCATGGGCGGCCATCTCGCCGTCTTCGTCGCGCTCTACGCGCTGGGCGTCCACAGCACCCCGCGGCGCACCTGGATCGGCTACGGGATCGTGGCGGCGGTGACGGTGATCGTCTCCGGCGTGGCGACGTGGCTCACCCTCTCGGGTGCCGTGCTCCCGGAGGACCCGGACATCAGCCCCGCGGCCACGGCCGTCCCGAACGCGATCGTCTACCTCGTCCCGACCCTGCTCGGGCTCTCGGTCGGCAACCGCCGCCGGTACATCGACGCGATCATCGCGCGGGCCGCCGACCTCGCGCGCGAGCGCGACCAGCGCGCGCAGCTCGCGGTCGCGGATGAGCGGGCGCGCATCGCGCGCGAGATGCACGACATCGTCTCGCACAGTCTCACGGTGATGGTGACCCTGTCGGAGGGGGCGGCGGCGCAGGCCGAGACGGGCGGGCCGCGCGCCGCCGAGGCCATGCGCCTCGTGGCTGAGACCGGCCGGTCGTCGCTCGCCGAGATGCGGCGTCTGCTCGGCGTCCTGCGCGCGCCCGACCAGGCGGCGCAGCTCGCGCCGCAGCCGGGCGACGCGGATCTCGAGGTCCTCGCCGAGCGCTTCCGCGAGACGGGCCTCCCCGTCCGCCTCACGCGGATCGGCACCCCGATCGCCGACCGCGCGCTGCAGCTCGCGGTCTTCCGGATCGTCCAGGAGGGCCTCACGAACGCCCTCCGGCACGCGCCGGGCGCGCGGTACGCGGCCGTGACCATCCGCCGCGAGGACGGGATCGTGACCGTCGAGGTGCGCAACGACGCGCCCGCGCGGCAGAGCACCGCGCCTCCCGGGCGCGGGACAGGCATCATCGGGGTGCGGGAGCGCGCCGCTCTGTACGCGGGTCACGTGGACGCGGGGCCGACGGCGGATGGCGGATGGCTGCTGCGCGCGCAGCTGAAGGAGGAGCAGGGATGACCGGGGAGCGGATCCGCGTCGCGATCGCCGACGACCAGCAGCTCGTGCGGATGGGGCTGCGGATGGTGCTCGACGCCCAGCCCGACATCGAGGTGGTCGCCGAGGCCGAGGACGGCGAGCACGCCGTGGCCGTGGCCAGCGACGGCGGGGTCGACGTCATCCTCATGGACGTGCGCATGCCGCGGCTCGACGGGATCGCGGCGACCGAGCGGATCGCGGCCGCGGGGCCCCTCCCCCGGGTGCTCGTGCTCACGACCTTCGACCTCGACGAGTACGCGTTCGCCGCCCTGCGCGCAGGCGCGAGCGGCTTCCTCCTCAAGGACGCGCTGCCGGCCGACCTCCTCGGCGCGATCCGCGCCGTGCACGCGGGCGACGCCGCGCTCGCGCCGAGCGTCACCCGCCGGATGATCGAGCAGTTCACCGCGCACGCCGCACCGCGGCCATCCGCCGAGCTCGACGCGCTGACGCCGCGAGAGCGCGAGATCTTCGCGGCCATCGCCGAGGGCCTCACGAACGACGAGATCGCCGCGCGGTTCTACCTCGCGTCGTCGACCGTGAAGACGCACATCGGGCGGCTCCTGCAGAAGCTCGGGGCGCGTGATCGCGTGCAGCTCGTCATCCTCGCCTACGAGGCAGGGATCGCCGGCAGCTGACGCGTCAGCGGCCGGCCAGGCGCGCCCTTGTTCACGACGGCTCGTCGCCTTCCAGAATCGCGGCGACGCCCTGCGGTCGAATCCTCGAATGATCGGCGATCTGATCGCGTGTCATGCCTGTCCTCGCCAGCTCCGCGACGAGGGGTGCCAGCTCCTCGAGGATCTGCCGGTGATCATCGCCCCTCCGCGCCGAGGCGATGATCCGCTGGACCTCGCCCAGAAGCTCGCGCTGTCTTTCGGATGGCCGGAAGGGGGCCGTCCCTGCGTGGATCGTCCAGCCCCTTCTCGCTTCCACCGGGGGCCGGTCATTCCGGGCGGAGCGCGGGTCCGCAGACGGGTCAGACATGATGACCTCCTTGTCAGCGCAACGTACCAGTGCCTCGATCGCGCCATCCATCAGGACGCGCGCCCCGAAGCGCCCCTGCGCGGGTTTGCAATCGCCGGGATCGCGGGCAGCTGACGCGTCAGCGGCCGGCCAGACGAGCCGCGCGCGCGAAGGGCCACTCCATGCCCGAGAGCCGCTCGCACGTCTCCCAGATCCGCTGACGCACCTCGGGGTCCGACGACGTGCGCGAGGGCTGCTGCCGGGTGGGCTCACCCCGCGTGATGAGGCGCGGCCCCCAGTACTCGCCGCCCGTGATGGCGGGGTCGACGAGCGCGCGCACGAGCGAGGCCGCGCCGCGCTCCTTGGACTGCGCGATCGGGGCCTGGAGGCCATCCTTGAAGCGCTTCCACGCACTCGGCTCGTTCACGCCCTGCACGCGCGGCGTGCGCCCGCCGATCGAGTACCCGGGATGCGCGACGACGCTCTCGACGGGCACGCCGGCGTCGCGCAGGCGGACGTCGGCCTCGATTCCGAGCGCCTGAACGACGACCTTCGACTGCACATAGGCGCGATACGCGTGGTACCCGCGCTCGAGCTGGATGTCGACGGGGTCGTACGCGCCCATGCGCGTCGACATGCTGCCGAGCCACACCATGCGCGGCGTCCAGGTGCGGGTCGCCGACTTCGACAGCGTCGTCAGCAGCTCGGCGGCGAGCACGAAGTGCCCGAGGGCGTTCGTCGCGAGGACGAGCTCGCGGCCGTCGCGGGTCGTCTCCCGCTGGCGCGGGGTGTGGACGATGCCCGCGTTCAGCAGCACGCCGTCGAGGCGCTGCCGCTTGAAGAGGCCGCCGCGCACACTCGCGGCCGCCGCGCGGATCGACCCGGTGTTGCTCACGTCGAGGAGGAGGGTCTGGACCGAGGCATCGGGCACCCGAGCCTCGAGTGCGTCGTGCGCTGCGGCGAGCTTGTTGGGGCTGCGCCCGCTGAGGATGACGTGGGCGCCTGCGCGCGCGAGCTGCTCGCTCGCGAAGTAGCCGAGACCCGCGTTGGCGCCGGTGATGAGGTAGGTGCGGCCGGTCTGATCCGGCAGGCGCGCCGGATCCCAGCTCCGGGGCGCGTGTTCGGTCACGAGACGAAGATACGCCGAACGGCATGCCTTCGGGAGCATGCCGCGAGCGCGCGCCGGAAACCGCGTCTCGGCGCGCGGAGCGTCGCGGCCGAGCCGCACGCTCTCTAGGCTGATGCCATGGCGCGACGCGACGAGATCGAGTGCTGGCTGACCGACATGGACGGCGTCCTCGTGCACGAGGAGCAGCCCATCCCCGGCGCGTCCGAGCTGCTCGCGCAGTGGCGCGACACCGGCACGCCGTTCCTCGTGCTCACGAACAACTCGATCTTCACGCCCCGCGACCTCGCGGCCCGTCTGCGCGGCTCGGGCATCGACGTCCCGGAGGAGCACATCTGGACGAGCGCCCTCGCGACGGCGGCGTTCCTCAAGCAGCAGAGCCCCGGCGGCTCGGCGTTCGTCATCGGCGAGGCCGGCATCCTCACGGCCATGCACGAGGCCGGGTTCATCATGACCGAGACGAATCCCGACTACGTCGTCGTCGGCGAGACCCGCAACTACTCGTTCGAGGCGCTCACGAAGGCCGTGCGCCTCATCAACAACGGCGCCCGGTTCATCTCGACGAACCCCGACGCGACCGGGCCGAGCGCCGAGGGCGTGCTGCCGGCGACGGGCGCGATCAACGCGCTCATCACGAAGGCGACCGGCAAGGAGCCCTACATCGTCGGCAAGCCCAACCCGATGATGTTCCGGTCCGCCCTCAACCGGATCGGCGCGCACAGCGAGAACACGGGCATGATCGGCGACCGGATGGACACCGACATCGTCGCGGGCATCGAGGCGGGGCTGCACACCGTGCTCGTCATGACCGGCATCAGCACGCGGACCTCGATCGAGCAGTACCCGTTCCGGCCCGACGAGATCGTCACCTCGGTCGCGGAGCTGCTCGACCCCGAGGTCGAGGGCGAGGGCGGCGCCGAGCTCGACGCGGGGGTCTGAGGATGTCCGAGCGCGACCTGCTCTTCGCCGCGACGTTCGTCATCACGGCCGGCACCCTCGTCGCGTTCGTCTGGCAGTACATCCGCCGCAACCGCGACGACGACTGAGCGCCTCGACGTCGAGGCTCCTCCCGGGGTCCGCCGCAGACCCGCGGGTACGATCTCAGACGTGAGTCTGAACGAGGTGCTGCTGCGCATCGACCGACTCGCAGCCGGGCGCCAGCGCGACATCCGCGTGCCCGCCGTGCGCCTCGCCGATCCGACCCTGCACCGCGACTGGCTCGTCGTGCGCGTGCTCCTCGGGGTCGCGATCATGCTCGGCGTGAGCGCGCTCGGGATCGCCTTCTGGCTCACCATGCAGGGCATGCCGGAGCCATTCATGGTGTGGATGCGCAGCGCGGTCGTGCTCGGACTCACCGGCGGGCTCGGGTACTTCTCGTTCCGCGCCGAGCAGGGCTGGTACTGGGCCTACTCGCGCATGCGCCTGTTCTCGTTCATCTTCCCGTGCGTCACCCTCGCGATCGCCGCCATCCCGGGGATCTACCCGCTCTGGATGACCGTCGAGCAGCTTGCCTTCGCCGCTCTCATGCTCGGCGTGGGCGTGCTCCTCACGACACCGCGCATGCGCGCCGCCTACCGCCGGGCCTGAGCGGGTCGCGGCGTCGGCGGAATCGGATGGCCGAGGCGCGTGTGCGCGTGTCGGTCCCGCGGGTCCACACCAGCCCCAGCACTCCGATTCCGCGTACGGGTCAGGCGCGCAGCACGAGCGCGGCGGCGCCGATGATCGGCCCATCGCCGCCGAGCGCGCTGCGGACGACACGGGTGCGCTGCGCGTACGGCAGGGCGGCCCAGTCGCGCAGCGCCGCCGCGACGAGGTCGACGTAGTCGTCGGACACGTTCGAGAAGCCGCCGGAGATCGCGATGACCTCGAGGTCGAGCAGCGACGACGCGTCGGCGAGCGCCTGGCCGACCGTCTTCGCCGACCGCTCGATCGCCGCGCGGGCGATGCGGTCGCCCTCCGCTGCCGAGCGCGCGAGGTCCTCGCCGGTCTCGCCGTGCCATCCCTGCAGCTGCGCCCAGCGGACGCTCGCGGGGCCCGCCGCGATCTCCTCGACGGTCAGCTCGCCGACGTGCATCTGGCCGAGGTGGCCGGCGTTGCCCGACGCCCCTCCGATGGGGATGCCGCCCATCACCACTCCCCCGCCCACGCCCGTCGAGACCACGAGCGACAGGGAGGTGCGCGCGCCCGCGGCGGCGCCGAGCCACGACTCGGCGAGCGCGAGGCATCCGCCGTCGTGTCGGAGACGGACGATCGGATCGAACTCCCCGCTCGAGGCGATGACGGCATCGCGAACCGCCTCGACGAGACCGAAGCCGTGCACGCCAGGCATGTTCACCGGATGGATGGAGCCGGTCGGGAGGTCGATCGGCCCTGCGCTGCCGATGCCGGCGCCCGCGAACTCCGCACCCTCGGGCAGGTGCGCCAGCGCACGCGAGACGACGTCGGTCACGGCCGCCCGGAGGCCGTCGGGCGTGATGGCGGGCCCCGTGGGTCGACGGTTCCGGCTGGGCGCGAGGATCGCGCCCTCGTCGTCGACGAGTGCGGCGTCGATCTTGGTGCCGCCGAGGTCAACGGCGAGCGCGATGCGGGTCATGAGAGCTCCTCTGCGGATGGCCCGAGGCGCGGGCACCCCACAGCGTAGCGGCGACCGCGATCGCCGCTGCGACTACTGGGCCTCGAGCCCCAGGTCGTCGAGGTCGATCGCCGCGAGCCAGCGGAGGCCCTCGGCCTCGATGCGCTCCTGCGCCCCCGTCCGCCGGTCGACGATCGTCGCGACCGCGACCACCTCGGCGCCCGCCTTGCGCAGCACCTCGACGGCCTTGAGCGGCGATCCGCCCGTGGTCACCGTGTCATCGAGCACGACGACGCGCTTGCCCTCGACCTCGGCTCCCTCGATCTGGCGCCCGCGACCGTGGTCCTTGGGCTCCTTGCGGACGACGAAGGCGTCGACGGGCGTGCCCGCAGCCACCGAGGCGTGCACGACCGCGTTGGCGATGGGGTCCGCACCGAGCGTGAGCCCGCCGACCGCCGAGACGCCGTCGATGTCGCGGATGAGGTCGAGCATGATGCGGCCGATCGCGGGTGCCGCGCGGTGATCGAGCGTCAGCTTGCGCATGTCGACGTAGTACGTGGCCTTCTTGCCGCTCGAGAGCGTGAAGTCGCCGTGGAAGACCGCGTCCTCCTTGATGAGCCGGATGAGCTCCTGGCGGTCGGCTTCGAGTTCGGGCGTGGATGCGATGGCCATGCGCTCCAGCTTAGAGACGATGGGCTGCCGCGGAGGACGGCGACGGCGCCGTTGACGGCACCCACCCCGCCCAGGTCGCAGTTGGCGGCCCCCAACCGCCGATTCCGGACGCAAACCGCGACCGGAACGGCACCTCCTTCGCCCAGGTCGCAGTTCGCGGCCGCCAGCCGCCGATCCAGGACGCAAGTCGCGACCTGAACGGCACCCACCCCGCCCAGGTCGCAGTTCACGGCCCCTAACCGCCGATTCAGGACGCAAACCGCGACCCGGACAGCGCGACGGCCCCCGACAAGCCACGACGCCGCCAAGCGACGGCCCCGCGGGGCGACGGCCGTGTCCGCGGCGGGAAATAGGCTGGGAGCATGCGCCTTGCCACCTGGAACGTGAACTCGATCCGCGCGCGCGTCGACCGCATCGTGTCGTTCGCCGAGCGCCAGCACATCGACGTGCTCGCCATGCAGGAGATCAAGTGCAAGCCCGAGCAGTTCCCGTACGCCGCGTTCGAGGCGGCGGGCTACCACGTCGAGGCGCACGGGCTCAATCAGTGGAACGGCGTCGCGATCGCCAGCCGAGAGCCCCTCGAGGATGTGCAGCACGCCTTCGCGGGGATGCCCGGGTTCAAGAAGGGGTACGACGGCGACGACGCTCCGCACGAGGCGCGCGCGATCTCGGCGCTCGTCGGAGGCGTCCGCGTATGGAGCCTCTACGTCCCGAACGGCCGCTCGCTGAACGACCCCCACTACCAGTACAAGCTGCGGTGGCTCGAGGCGCTCCGCGAGGCGACGCGCGCCCAGCTCGCGGCGGAGCCCGACCTCCCGCTCGCGCTCGTGGGCGACTTCAACATCATCCCGTTCGACGAGGACAACGGCGACCCGGACATCGTGCCGGGCGTCTCGACGCACGTCTCGCAGCCCGAGCGCGACGCCTTCTTCGCCCTCGAGACCGCCGGCGTCTCCGACGTCGTCCGCCCGCTCGTCCCCTCCGGCTACACGTACTGGGACTACCAGCGCCTGAAGTTCCCGCGTGACCAGGGCATCCGCATCGACTTCATCCTCGGCTCCCGGGCGCTCGCCGACGCCGTCACGGGCGCGTTCATCGAGCGCGAGGAGCGCAAGGGCGACTCCCCGAGCGATCATGTGCCCGTCGTCGTGGACCTCGACCTCTCCCCTGCGGAGGACGACGACGTGCCGATGATCTTCGGCTGATCAGCCGAGCGCGTCGAGCCAGTCCGCGACCTCGCGCGCGGTGCGCAGCCTCACGAGCGTCACATCGGGCCAGCTCTCGAGGCGCGCCGGGAGCGACGCCTCGCCCGTGCGGTACTTGTCGCGTGTGCGCCACGCCCACCGCACGATGTGGTCGGGGTCGACGAGCGCCGAGAGGATCGGCGGCTCGACGTTCCCCGCCCGCCACAGGCGCTCGCGCCGGATCCGGCGCCGGATGGTCCGGCGGATGACGCGCGCCATCGTGACGCGCGTGGGCAGGTCGATCCAGACGACCGCCTCCGCGCGGGCGAGCAGGACCGGCCGCGCGCCCGTGTACTGCCACTCCGTCACCCACGCGTCGCGCGCCGCGAGGTCGCGGACATCGGCAGCGAACGTCGGCCGGGGCTGCCAGCCAGGGCCCCAGTGGAGATCGTCGAGCTCGACGTGCGGGATGCCCGTCCGCTCCGCGATGCGGGCGGCGAGCGTCGACTTGCCCGAGCCGGACACCCCGGCGATGAGGATGCGCCGCGCCGTGAACTCCACCGGAGGAGCCTATAGGCGCGCGCCCTCCCGTCGCTCAGTCGAAGGTCCCGGTGCGCACCTCGAGATCGACCGGCGCGTACCGCAGCAGGACCGCTCCGCTCTCCCCCGCCACCGGCGGCGCCGTGAGCCGCAGGGTCGCCGGCGCCGCGCCATCCGGGAAGACCTTCTTCCCGCGGCCGAGCACGACCGGGTACACCCAGAGGCAGAGCTCGTCGAAGAGCTGACGCGAGAGCAGCGTCTGCACGAAGTCGATGCTGCCGATCACGGCGGTGAGCGCGTGACGCGAGCGGATGGCCGCGATGTCGGCCTCCAGATCGTCGCCGATGCGCGCGCTCCCCTGCCATGAGAGATCGGGCTCGCCGCGGGAGGCGACGTACTTGGGCACGGCGTCGAACTTCCGCCCGATCGGCCCGTTCTCACCCGTGGTGTGCTGCGGCCAGTAGCCGGCGAAGATGTCGTAGGTGCGCCGGCCGAGCAGCAGCGCATCCATGGCCTCGATGGCCTGTCCGACCTCGCGGCCGACGGTCTCGTCGAACAGCGGCGCCTGCCAGCCGCCGAAGGGGAACGCGCCCGAGGGATCCTCCTCGGGGCCGCCGGGCGCCTGCGCGACGCCGTCGAGGGTCGTGAAGAGGTCGATGCGGATGCGGCCTCGCGTGCTCGTCTGCTCGTCCATGAGCTCCTCCTGGGGTCAGGCCGCCTCCGCCGTGGCGGTCGAACGGCCGGGATCGATGTGGAAGGTCCTCGCGAAGCGCTCGAGGTGCGAGACGTCGCCCACGAGGAGGTGCGCGATCTGCCGATCGATCGCGTCCTGCGGCGCGATCTCGCCCGAGATCACGCCGCGGATGCCCGGACCCGCCACGATGACGGCGTCCGGTTCGCCACTCGGGGTCGCCCCGCCGACGGGCGGCGTAGGCGGCGCGAGCTGCGCGATCGCGAGCTGGCCGCCCGCGACGTCGGCGCGCAGCACGACGTCCCCGACGTGCAGCTCATATGCCGTGCTCGGAATAGCCTCGGCGACATCCGGTCGGAACGCGGTGCGCAGAGCCATCGTGAGCGAGTCCGGCGTGACGGCGTCGCCCTCCTCCGGCTCCCCCATGCTCTGGAATCCCCAGCGCCCCAGCGCGAGGACGATCGGCTCGAGCTCGCGCCCGTACGGCGTGAGCTCGTAGACGAGCCCGCAGCGCGCGATGGGCACGCGACGCACGACGCCCCCCGCCTGCAGCTCCTTGAGCCGCGCGCTGAGGATGTTCGTGGGGATCCGGGGCAGGCCCTGCTTGAGATCGGTGTAGCGCCGAGGGCCGACGAGCAGGTCGCGGATGATGAGCAGCGCCCACCTCTCCCCGACCAGCTCGACGGCCGTCGTCACGCCGCAGTACTGCCCGTAGCTGCGTGCTGCCAAGCGATCAGGCTCCCTGCTCGGCGAAGAAGGCCTCGGGGCCCTTCTCCGCCGCCATCGGGTCCATCCACAGGAACTCGATGATGTTGCCGTCCGGGTCGGCCATGCTCACGGAGTACATGAAGCCGTAGTCCTGGGGATCCTTGTTCTCCGATCCGCCGGCCTCGAGGATCTTCGCGCGGATCGCGTCGACGTCCTCGCGGGAGTCGCGGCTCAGCGCGGTGATGACCTGCGCGCCCTCCGAGCCGAGCACGACCGACTTCGACGTGAAGGTCGCGAAGTACTCCTTCTTGAGGACCATGAAGAAGACGTTCTCGTCCCACTTCACGCACGCGGCGTTCTCGTCGGTGAACTCGGGGACGATCGTCGTCCCGAGCGACTCGTAGAACGCCTTCGCGCGGTCGAGGTCGGTGACGGGCAGGTTGACGAAGATGTGAGTGGCCATGACGGTGTGCTCCTCGCGTATCGCTCTGGTCTGTTTCGCGCCGCCTCTGTGCGGCACGGCACCAGCTTGTTAAAAGCAAGCACTCTTGTCAAGAGCAAGTTCTTCCGTCTCGCGACGGATGTCGGGACGGCGCAGAATGCCTACGGTGGAGGGATGACCGCCACGACCGCGCCCGCCGAGCCCGAGGCGGAGATCGACGAATCAGAGCCGCTGAATCGGCGCGTCACGCCACGGGACCTGCGCAAGGACGCGATCCTCGCGGTCGCGCTCTTCGGCGCGGCCATCGTGAGCATCGCCCTGACCGCCGTCTCCGGCGCGTACCTCACGGAGCCCGAGAACGCGGGGTGGTCGCTCCTCGCGAGCGTGTTCATGACCCTGCCGCTCGCGCTGCGCCGACGGTTTCCCGTCACGGTCGCGGCCGTGATCTGCACCGCGTACTTCGTGGCCACGTCGTTCCAGGTTCCGGAGATCTACGTCAGCCAGGTGACGATGTTCATCGGCATGTTCACGATCGGCGCCTGGGTCGACGATCGACGCCGGGCCGCGCTCGCGCGCGTCGTCATCATCGTCGGCATGTTCGTGTGGCTGCTCGTCACGACCTTCGTCGGCGCGACTGACACCGAAGCGCTCCAGGAGAACTTCCCGGGCGGACTCTCCCCGTACATCGCCTACATGCTGCTCATGTGGCTCATCAACGCCGCGTACTTCGGCGGCGCCTACTATATGGGCAATCGGGCATATGCCGCCGCGCGCGACCGCGCTGTGCTGCAGCGGCGCACGCGCGAGCTCGAGGAGGAGCGCGAGCTCACGGCGGCCCAGGCGGTCGCCCTCGACCGCGTGCGGATCGCGCGCGAGCTGCACGACGTCGTCGCCCACCACGTCTCGGCCATGGGGGTGCAGGCGGGGGCCGCCCGCACCGTGATCGAGCGGGACCCGGAGGCGGCGCGCCGCGCCCTCTCGGTCGTCGAGCAGTCGGCGCGCTCGGCGATCGCGGAGCTCCGCCACCTCCTCGACACCCTCCGGTCGCTCGACGGCGATCCCGACTTCGCGGTCGGCGCGCCGTCGACGCTCACCCTCGAGGGGCTGCCCGCCCTCGCGGAGGTGATGACCGCGTCGGGGACGCCCACGCGGCACGTCGTCGTGGGCGCCCCGGTGCCCGTCCCAGATCTCGTGCAGGTCAACCTGTACCGCATCGCGCAGGAGGCGCTCACCAACGCCCGTCGGCACGGCGGCCCCGACGCCCGCGCCGAGATGCGCGTGCGCTACACCCCGGACACCGTCGAGCTCGAGGTCGTCAACACCGGCCGCGTCGCGCTGGACGCACGTCCGGGTCTCGGTCAGCTGGGGATGCGCGAGCGCGCGATCGCCTCGGGCGGCCAGCTCGAGCTCCGCCCGCGCGAGCAGGGCGGCTACCTCGTGCGCGTGACCGTGCCGCTGGCCGCGCCCGTCACCGCAGAGGAGGATCCGTCATGACCTCGCCCATCCGCGTCCTGCTCGTCGACGATCACGCCACGATGCGCGCCGGATTCCGGATGATCCTCGAGGCGTCGGGGATCGACGTCGCGGGGGAGGCGGCCACGGGGGAGGAGGCGGTCGCCCGCGCGGCCGAGCTGCGCCCCGACGTCGTCTGCATGGACGTCCAGATGCCCGACATGGACGGCATCGAGGCCACGCGCCGCATCGTCGCGGCCGGAACGGCGGCTCAGGTCGTCATCGTGACGACCTTCGACCGCGACGACTACCTCTTCTCCGCGCTCGACGCCGGTGCCAGTGGATTCCTGCTCAAGAATGCGGGCCCTGAGGAGCTCGTGGGCGCCGTGCGGGTCGTCGCCGCGGGCGACGCGCTGCTCGCTCCCGAGGTGACGCGGCGCGTCATCGAGCGGCACACGGCGTCCGCCCCTGCCGCGTCCGCAGGCCCTGGGGACCCGTCTGCGGCGGGTCTCACGGAGCGCGAGCTCGAGGTGCTGCGGCTGCTCGCCCGGGCCATGAGCAACAGCGAGATCGCCCGCGAGCTGTACATCGGCGAGGCGACTGTCAAGACCCACGTGTCGAACCTGCTGCTGAAGCTCGGTGCGCGCGATCGCGTCGCCGCCGTCGTATACGCGCACCGGCATGGACTGACCTGACGCCTCACGCGGGAGGCGGCTCCCCCGCGCGACGGAGGCGCGCGTTCCTCCCCGCGGGGGACGCGCGCCTCCGCGCCCGCCCGTAGCGTGTGAAGCACACGATGAGGAAGGGAGCGCGGATGCTGAGACTGCGCGGGATCACCAAGCGATACGGCGAGCGGCAGGTGCTCGACGACGTCTCGTTCGACGTCACGCCCGGCCGCCTCACGGGCTTCGTCGGCGGCAACGGCGCGGGCAAGACGACGACGATGCGGATCGTCCTCGGCCTGCTCACCCGCGACGGGGGAGAGGTCACGCTCGACGGCGCGCCGCTCACGCCGGAGGAGCGCCGCAACTTCGGCTACATGCCCGAGGAGCGGGGCCTGTACCCCAAGATGAAGGTCCTCGACCACATCGTCTACCTCGCCCGCCTGCACGGCTTCGGCAGGGCCGAGGCCACCCGCAGGGCCACCGAGCTGCTCGAGCAGCTCGGCCTCGCCGAGCGCCTGGGCGACAACGTCGAGACCCTCTCGCTCGGCAACCAGCAGCGCGCGCAGATCGCCGCGTCGCTCGTGCACGAGCCGCGCGTGCTCATCCTCGACGAGCCCTTCTCGGGGCTCGATCCGCTCGCGGTCGAGACCGTCGCGTCGGTCCTGCAGCAGCGCGCGGCCGACGGCGTCTCCGTGCTGTTCTCGTCGCATCAGCTCGACGTCGTCGAGCGCCTGTGCGACGACCTGGTCATCATCGCGGGCGGCACCATCCGCGCGGCCGGCGGGCGGGACGCCCTCCGCGAGCAGCACGCGACGAACCGCTACGAGCTCGTGTCGGATGGCGATGCCGGCTGGCTCCGCGGCGAGCCCGGCGTGCAGGTGGTCGACTTCGCGGGCGGCTTCGCGGTCTTCGACGTCGACTCCGACGACACGGCGCAGCGCGTGCTGCGCAAGGCCGTCGACCTCGGGGCGGTCGCGAGCTTCGCGCCCCAGCACCCCTCGCTCTCCCAGATCTTCAAGGAGGTCATCCAGTGAGCACCCCCACGAGCGTGCGGTCGACGCACCGCACCCCGGCGCCCGCCCCCACGACCGCGCAGAGCGTGTGGCTCGTCGCCGAGCGCGAGCTCGCCGCGAAGCTGCGCAGCAAGGCGTTCCTCATCTCGACCGCCATCCTCGTGCTCGGCGCCCTCGCGGCGGTGCTGTGGATGGGCTTCTCGGCCGCAGGAGGGGGCACGACGCCGGTCGCCGCGACGCAGGCCGTGGCGGCGCAGCTGAGCGCGGCGGACGCCCTCGAGGTCATCGAGGTCGACGATCGAGCCGAGGCCGAGCAGCTCGTCGCAGCGGGCGAGGTGGATGCGGCCGCCGTGCAGGACGACGCGTCGCCGACCGGCGTCACCGTCATCGCGCAGAGCGAGGCGCCGGCGTCGGTCATCGCGGCGCTGTCGCTGTCGCCGACGGTCGAGCTGCTGGATGCGGGAGCGGGGGAGGAGGGCCCCCTGCGCTACATCCTCGGGATCGTGTTCGGCATGGTCTTCTTCATGGCCGCGATGTCGTTCGGCACGCCCATCACGCAGAGCGTGATCGAAGAGAAGCAGACCCGCGTCGTCGAGATCCTCATCTCGGCGATCCCGGCCCGCGTGCTGCTCGCGGGGAAGGTGCTCGGCAACACCATCCTCGCCCTCGCGCAGATCGTGGTGCTCATCGCGGTCGCCGTCGTCGGCCTCATCGTGACGGGGCAGACGGAGTTCCTCCAGGGGCTCGGCGCGCCCATGGTCTGGTTCGCCGTGTTCTTCCTCTTCGGATTCATCCTGCTCGCGGCCATGTTCGCCGCCGCGGGCTCCCTCGTCTCCCGACAGGAGGACTCGGGTCCGACCCTCACGCCGCTCATCTACCTGACGATGATCCCGTACTTCCTCGTCATCTTCCTCGGCGACAACCCCCTCGTCATGACGATCCTGTCGTACGTGCCGTTCTCGGCCGCGGTCGGGATGCCGCTGCGCCTCTTCTTCAACGAGGCGCAGTGGTGGGAACCGCTCCTCTCGCTCGTCGTGCTGCTCGGCTCGTGCGTGCTCGTGATCGCGCTCGGCGCCAAGATCTACGAGAACTCGCTGCTGCGGATGGGCGCGCGCGTCAAACTCAAGGACGCTCTGAAGGGCTGAGCCCGACGCGCGAGACGCCGTCGCCCTCGCGGGCGGCGGCGTCTCGCGTTTCCGCGTGTTGCGTCGGCTCGCGGCGAAGAGCATGCGCCGGAATACAATCGTCCCCGCGGAGGTTCCCTCTCCCATCGGGCAACGGCGCCCACCGAGTCCACCGACCAGCAAGGAGCACGCCATGGGCGCCACGACCCTCGACCGCACCGCGGCCACCGACCACCCCGTCCTCGATGTCCTCGCCGACCGCTGGAGCCCGCGCGCCTACGACGCGACCGGCGCCGTCGACGAGGCCAAGCTCGCGAGCGCCCTCGAGGCCGCCCGCTGGAGCCCGTCGGCCTACAACGTGCAGCCCTGGCGGTTCATCGTCGCGCGCCGCGGCACGGCCGAGCATGCGTCGGTTGTCGAGTCGCTCGTCGAGTTCAACCAGCTCTGGGCCGCGAACGCCGCCGTCCTCATCGTCGCGGTCGCCGAGACGGCGAACGAGGAGGGCCGCGCGAACACGCACGCGGTCTACGACCTGGGCCAGGCCGTCGCGCACCTCTCGGTGCAGGCCCACCACGACGGACTCGTCGTCCACCAGATGAGCGGCTTCGACCCCGAGGTCGTGCGCGAGCGCTTCTCGCTCGACGCGCGCTTCGCCCCGACGACCGTGGTCGCGCTCGGCGAGCTCGGCGACGTCGACGCCCTCCCCGAGGCGCTCCGCGAGCGCGAGACCGCGCCGCGCGAGCGCCGTCCGCTCGCCGAGACGGTCATCGTCGACGCGCGCTGACCTGACGAGCGCGAGGTGGTCGCCCGCGGCGTCGACGTCGACGCGCACCGTGTCGCCGTCATGCACGCCGCCCGACAGGATGGCCATGGCGAGGCGGTCCTGGATCTCCTGCTGGATGAGGCGGCGCAGCGGCCGCGCACCGTACACCGGGTCGTAGCCGCGCTCGGAGAGCCAGGCGCGGGCATCCGGCGTCACCGCGAGCGTGAGCCGACGGTCGCCCAGCCGCTCCTGCAGCGCGTCGACCTGCAGCTCGACGATCTGCGCGAGGTCGTCCTGGCTGAGGGCCTGGAACATCACGATGTCGTCGAGACGGTTCACGAACTCCGGCTTGAACGCCTGCCGCACGAGGAGCATCACCTGCTCGCGCTTGGCCTCGGCGGAGATCGTCGGATCGATGAGGATCGGCGATCCCAGGTTCGAGGTCAGGATGAGGATGACGTTCTTGAAGTCGACCGTGCGGCCCTGGCCATCCGTCAGCCGTCCGTCGTCCATGACCTGCAGGAGCACGTCGAAGACCTCGGGGTGGGCCTTCTCGACCTCGTCGAGAAGCACCACGCTGTAGGGCCGCCGGCGCACCGCCTCGGTGAGCTGCCCGCCCTGCTCGTAGCCGATGTAGCCCGGAGGGGCGCCGACGAGGCGCGAGACCGAGTGCTTCTCGCCGTACTCCGACATGTCGATGCGCACCATGGCGTGCTCGTCGTCGAAGAGGAACTCGGCGAGCGCCTTCGCGAGCTCGGTCTTGCCCACGCCCGTGGGGCCGAGGAACAGGAACGACCCCGTGGGCCGGTTCGGGTCGCTGATGCCCGCACGCGAGCGCCGGACGGCATCGGAGACGGCCTTCACGGCCTCCTTCTGACCGATGAGCCGCCTGCCGAGCTCGGCCTCGAGGTGGAGCAGCTTCTCCGTCTCGCCCTGCAGCAGGCGCCCGACGGGGATGCCCGTCCACGCCGCGATGACCGACGCGATGTCGGCGTCGGTGACCTGGTCCCCGACCATCCGCTCGTCGCTGCGCTCGGCCTTCTCGGCATCCGCGAGCTCGCGCTCGAGACCCGGGATCTCGCCGTAGAGCAGGCGCGACGCGCGCTCGAGGTTGCCCTCGCGCTGCGCGCGCTCGGCCTCGCTGCGTGCGGCGTCGAGCCGGGTCTTGAGGTCGCCGACGCGGTTGAGCGACGCGCGCTCGGCCTCCCAGCGCTCCTGCAGTCCCTTCAGGTGCGCCTCCTCCTCGCGGAGGGTCTCGCGGAGCTTCTCGAGCCGGTCCTTCGACGCGGCGTCCTTCTCCTTCTTGAGGGCGAGCTCCTCGAGCTTCAGGCGGTCGACGTGCCGGCGCAGCTCGTCGATCTCGAGCGGCGCGGAGTCGATCTCCATGCGCAGCCGCGACGCGGCCTCGTCGATGAGGTCGATGGCCTTGTCGGGCAGCTGCCGGCTCGGGATGTACCGGTGCGACATCCCCGCAGCCGCGACGAGCGCGCCATCCGAGATCGCGACCTTGTGGTGCGCCTCGTAGCGCTCCTTGAGACCGCGGAGGATGGCGACGGTGTCCTCGACGCTCGGCTCGCCCACGTAGACCTGCTGGAAGCGGCGCTCGAGAGCGGCGTCCTTCTCGATGAACTCGCGGTACTCGTTGAGCGTCGTCGCGCCGATCATGCGCAGCTCGCCGCGGGCGAGCATCGGCTTCAGCATGTTCGCCGCGGCCACCGACCCCTCGCCGCCGCCCGCGCCCATGAGCACGTGCAGCTCGTCGATGAACGTGATGACGCGGCCCTCGGACTCCGTGATCTCCTGGAGCACCTTCTTGAGGCGCTCCTCGAACTGGCCGCGGTACATCGCGCCCGCGACGAGGGCGGAGATGTCGAGGGCGATGAGCTCCTTGCCCTTGAGGCTCTCGGCGACGTCGCCGGCGACGATCCGCTGGGCGAGCCCCTCGACGACCGCGGTCTTGCCGACACCGGGCTCGCCGATCAGCACGGGGTTGTTCTTCGTGCGCCGCGTGAGCACCTGGCTCACCCGGCGGATCTCGCTGTCACGGCCGATCACGGGGTCGAGCTTGCCCTGCTTGGCGCGCTCGGTGAGGTTGATGCCGAACTGCTCGAGGGCGCTCTGCTGCTCCTCCTGCTGCGGCATCTGGTTCGCCTGCATTCCTGTCCTCCCTGAGTCACGGTGACTCTAAACCTGAGTCGAAGTGACTCAAGTTTATCAGCCACCTGACCCGCGGGGAAGGGCGCGGCTCAGATCCAGCCGCTCTCCTCGGCGACGAGCACGGCCTGCTGCCGTGTCTCGACCCCGAGCTTGCCGAGGATCACCGAGATGTGGTTCCGGACCGTGCCCGGCGCGAGAGACAGCGAGCGCGCGATCTGCCCCGTGGTCTCGCCGCGTCGTCCCACGCGCAGCACGTCGAGCTCGCGCGGGGTGAGCGGGCAGCGCTCGTCCGCGAGGGCGTCGGCCGCGATCTCCGGGTCGACGTACCGGCCACCGGCTGCAACTCGCCGGATGACCTGGGCCACCTCGCCCGCGCCGCGCGACTTCGGCAGGAACCCCGCGACGCCCGAGGAGAGCGCGCGGCGCAGCACGCCCGGCCGCGCATGGCGCGTGACGACCACGCACCGCGTCGCGATGCGCCGGCTCAACTGCGCGGCGACCTCGACGCCGTCCAGACCCGGCATCTCGAGGTCGAGGAGGCAGACGTCCGGCTCGACGCGCAGCGCCTCCGCGACCGCCTCGGAGCCGTCGGCGCACTCGGCCACGACCTCGATGTCGTCCTCGAGGCGCAGGAGCGCCGCGAGCGCGGAGCGGATCATCGCCTCGTCGTCGGCGAGCAGCACGCGGATCATCGGACGACCTCCTCGGGAACCTCCACCACGACGGCGAACGCGTCGGGGTCCCGTCGGACGTCGAGACGCCCGCCGACCTCGGCGACACGGCGTCCGATCCCCTCGAGGCCGGCGCCGTCGCGCGCCTCGGCGGCCCCTGCGCGGTCGTTCGCGATCTCGTAGCGCCATGCGCCGTCGACGCGCGCGAGCGAGAGGCGCGCCATCCGCCCCCCGCCGTGCCGCAGGACGTTGGTCGTGGTCTCCCTGATGACAGGCCCGAGCACGGCACCGGGCGCCTCGTCGGCATCCGGTGGCATCTCGAGCGCCGCCGCGACCCCCGCGGCCTGCAGGAGGTCGCGCGCGTTGGCGAGCTCATCCGACAGCGGCGCCGACCGGAAGCGCGTCGCGAGGTCGCGCGTGCCCTGCGTGGCATCCGCGACGCTCACCCGCGCGGCCCGCACCTGCTCGAGCGCCGCGCCGGTCTCGCCGCGGTCCATGAGCTTCTCGGCCAGCTCGAGCTGCAGCGCGATCACCTGGAGGTGGTGCCCCTGGAGGTCGTGCACGTCGGTCGCGACCCGGAGCCGCTCCTGCGTCGCCGCGAGCCGCGACTCCGCGACCCGCGCGCGGTCGAGCGCGACGAGCACATCCCACCACCACAGCGACAGGACGGCCACTCCCGGCAGCATGACGCAGAAGGCCGCGAGCATCGGCGCCCCCTCGACCGCGAGGATGCCCCCGCCGCCGCGCGCGTCGACCCACCATGCCGCCGCGAGCGCGGCCGTCATCGCCATGACGAGGCGCAGGCGGACGCCGCGAGACCAGTTGAGCAGGACCACGGCGTGCGCGGGGAGCAGGAGGCCGAGGAGCCAGCTGTGCGTCAGGACGCCGAGGACCGCGCCCGATGCGGCCGCGACGAGCACGAGCGGCACGAGGCGCTTCGCCACGAGCGGGTCCGACTCGCTGCGCGACCGATGCACGAGGAGGAGGGGCACGGTGCACGCGACCCACACGACGCCGACGGCTCCGGCGAGGAGCCCCTGCCACGCGGCCCCGCTCGCGACGGCCCAGGTCGTCGTCCAGAGCAGGGCGATCATGGCCTCGAAGAAGATCACCGCGCTGATCGTGTACCACCATGTCGCGGCGATGCCGCGCGTCAGATCGATCGCGCCCCGACGCGCGTCCCCCGATGTCGCCTTCACTCTCACCACAGTACGGCCGTGACAGATGTCACCCCCTGCGCGTGCAGCTCTCCCGCACTCCGGTGACACCTCGGCACTGCCGCGATCGGCCGCGGCGCGATGGAGTGGAGACATCGCCGGAGAGACCCCTCCGCAGCACAGCCGACAGGAGCACAGCATGAACCTCATCGAGACCTTCCAGAACCTCGTCGCCCAGGTCCCGGAGTTCGCCCAGCCGCTCATCGTCGCCCTCGCGGGCGCCGTCCCGTTCATCGAGGGCGAGGGAGCCGCGGCGATCGGCATCATCGGCGGCATCCACCCGGCGATCGCCGCCGCGGCCGGCGCGATCGGCAACTTCCTCTGCGTCGCCGCGCTCGTGCTCCTCGGCTCGGGCACCCGACGCGCGATCGTGACGCGGCACCGCGAGCGCGTGGCGGTCGCCGCGGGCGGCGGCGCGATCACCGAGGGCGGCACCGCCGTCGCGGCCCCCGCTGCGTCGCCCCGCAGGGAGAAGTTCCAGCGGGCGCTCGTGCGCTACGGCGTCCCTGGCGTGAGCCTCCTCGGTCCGCTCCTCCTGCCGACGCAGTTCACCGCGACGATGCTCGCCGCCGCCGGCGTGGGCCGCGCGCGCATCCTCTTCTGGCAGGGCATCGCGATCGTCGGCTGGACGACCCTCATCACGCTCGCCCTGACCGGCATCATCTCGATCGCGAGCTGACCCCCGCGCTACGCGGCGACGAGCGGATCGGCCCCTGCGGCCATCCGCTCGTCGCCGTCTGCCATCTCGGGGCACGCGAAGCGCGCGCGATACGCGGCCGGCGAGATCCCGAGCACGCGCGAGAAGTTCTGGCGCAGCACCGCGGCCGAGCCGAAGCCGCAGTCGGCCGCGATGCGGTCGAGCCCCCAGTCCGTCCGCTCGAGCAGGCGCTGCGCCTGGATGACCCGCTGGCGCGCGAGCCATGCGGCCGGCGTCGTGCCGAAATCGGCCTTGAACCGCCGCGCGAACGTGCGCGGCGACATGTGCGCACGGTGCGCGAGCTCGTCGACGGGAAGCTCGCGGTGGAGGTTCTCGAGAGCCCAGTCGGCGACCGGCGCGAGCGACAGGCTCGCCTCCGCCGGCAGCGGGTTCAGGATGAACTGGGCCTGGCCGCCGTCGCGCTGCGGCGGGACGACCATCCGCCGCGCGATGTGGTTCGTGAGCTCGGCCCCGATCTCCTGTCGAAGGAGGTGCAGGCAGGCATCGAGACCGGCCGCCGTGCCCGCGCTCGTGATGATGCGGCCCTCCTGCACGAAGAGGACGTCGGGGTCGACCTCGATGCGCGGGTACATGCGCCGCATCGTGTCGGCGTACATCCAGTGCGTCGTCGCCCTGCGCCCGTCGAGCACGCCCGAGGCCGCGACGACGAACGAGCCGCTGCAGACGGTGAGCACCCACGCTCCGCGTGCGACGGCGCGACGGATGACCTCGCACACGCGCTCGTCGACGGCACCCCACGACGACCGGGGGATCGGGGTGACGACGACGAGGTCGGCCTCGTCGGCGAAGGACAGGTCGGCGTCGACCGTGATCGAGAACCCGAGGTTGGATGCCACGAGACCGGGTGTCGGGGAGACGAGACGGAAGTCGAAGCTCGGCACGCCGTCGGCGCTGCGGTCGAGGCCGAACGCCTCGCACGCCAGCCCGAACTCGAACGGGGCGAACCCCTCCTGGACGATGCACGCGACGGTCTTCATGAGCGCTCCGGTTGGCAGAAATGCGACGATCTGTGGCCATCCTGCCACTCGCGGCAGGAATCGCACAACCGTAGCGTTCCTGCCATGCTCGTCGTCGTCATCGTCACCGCCCTTGTGGTCGCCGCGGGAGCCGCCGTCGCCGCGGCGGTGCTCCCGGGCGGCGGCGCGCCCTCGGACGGATCCGAAGCCGACGCGGCGCGTGCGCACACGGTCGGCGTGACCCCCGTGCAGGGATGAGTCAGCGGCCGAGGACGCGCTCGTAGACCTCGACCATCGCCGCCGTGCGCGACGACTGCAGGAACTCGTGGGCGACGCGCTCGGTCGGGACGGGCGCGGTGCCGGCCGCGATGTCGTCGGCGGCGGTGCGGATGGCCGCGGCGAGCGCCGCGATCCGGCCCGGCTCGTCGTCGGGCGCGGGCACCGCCCAGATGCCGCCGTCGAACTCGCCCGCGATGTCGGGGTCGCTGATGATCGACGGCGTGCCGAGGGTCGCCGCCTCGAACGGGGTCATGCCCTGGGTCTCGAAGCCGATCGAGGTCTGGATGAGGGCGTCGGCGGCTGCGATGCGCGCGAGAGTCTGCTCGTAGGGGAGCCGGCCGGCGAACCGCACGCGGTCGCCGAGCCCCCGCTGCGCCACGAGTCGCCGCGCCTTCTCAAGTTCGAAGCCCCCGCCGATGACCTCCAGCTCGGCGCGCACGCCGGCGTCGGCGAAGGCCTCGAGCGCGGGGAGGAGCCGCTTCTCGGGCGACATGCGCCCGAGCCACACGAAGCGCGGACGCCCGGGGGCGCGGAGGATCGGGGCGGCCTGCAGCACGCGCGCGCGGACGTCGTCGTCGATGCCGTTCCACACGACGTCGACGGGCGCGAAGACCCCGTGCTCCTCGAGCCGCCGCGCGAAGTGGCGCGACGGCGCCGTCACCGCCGACGCACCGCGCGCGAGGCCGCGCAGGTACGCCCATCCGTCGTCGCCCGGTCCTGAGCCGGGCAGGGCGCGCCGTCGCCACGCGTTGAGCGCCCGGAGGACGAGACCCGGGAAGGGCGCGGTCGCCTCGATGCCGACGTCGACCCGGTTGTGCATGGTGTGCACGACCGGAACCCGGAGCCGGCGCGCGAGGCGATGCCCCAGGAACGCGCCCCAGAAGTCGGCCTGGACGTGCACGAGGTCGGGCAGCGGCGTGCCCTGGGCGACCCGGCGGGTCAGCGCGTGGTCGATGAACGCGTCGGCCGAGGCACCCGGCCAGGCGAACGAGTACTCACGGTCCCACGTGACGGGCACGGACGGCAGGTCGAGGTAGGCGGGGTCGTCGCGGTTCACGGGGTCGCGCGACCAGCGCCGGGGCGCGACGACGGTGACGACGTGACCCGCCCGCTCGAGGAAGCTGCGCTGCAGCCGCGTCGAGACCTGCGCCCCGCCCAGCGTCTCGACGTGCTGGTCGCCGAAGATGACGATGTGCACGGCGTCAGGCGGGGAGCGCTTCGCCCCGGTACAGCGCCTCGAACGTGTCGAGCGTGCGCGTGATGTCGTGGGCCTCGACCATCCGCAGGGATGCTCTCTGCATGCGCTCGCGCTCCTCGGGAGCTGCCGTGAGCACATCCGTCAGCCGCGCCGCGAGCGCGTCGACGTCGCCCGGCTCGAAGAGGTAGCCGTTCTCGCCCTCGTGCACGAGGTGCGGGAGCGCGACGGCGTTGGCCGCCACGACCGGCAGACCGGACGCCATGGCCTCCATGGTGGCGATCGACTGCAGCTCGGCGATCGAGGCGATCGCGAACACCGAGGCGCGCGTGAGCGCGTCGCGCAGCACCTCGTCGGTCGTGTGGCCGAAGAACGTCACGCGGTCGGCGATCCCCAGCTCGTCGGCGAGCCGCTCGAGCAGCGGGCGCTGGTCGCCGTCGCCGACGAGGTCGAGCTTGACGTCGAGGGCGGGATCGAGACGCGCGATCGCGCGGAGGAGCACGTCCACGTGCTTCTCGGTCGTGATGCGCCCCACGAACACGACGCGGTTCTCCGTGCGGGGGGAGAGGTCGGCCGTGTACTGCGACTTGTCGATGCCGCAGCTGATGGGGATGACGCCGGCGATGTCGATCGTCGCCTCGAGGAAGTCGGCGGCCTTGCGCGTCGGGGTCGTGACCGCCGCGGTGAGGTCGAACGTGCGCTTGGCGTCGTCCCACGCGAGCTTGACGAGGAGGCGGTTGAGGGCGGGCGGCAGCTTCGTCGAGTCGACGATGTTCTCGGGCATCACGTGGTTCGTGGCGATCACGGGGATGCCGCGCTTGCGCGCCTCGCGGGCGAGGCCGCGGCCGATGACGATGTGCGACTGGATGTGCACGACGTCGGGCTTCACGGCGTCGAGGACCTGGCGCGCGTAGTGCTTCGAGCGCCACGGCCACACGAATCGGAGCCACTCGTGCCACCACAGGTGCACCGACGGCAGCCGGTGCAGGGTCATCGGCTGGCCCTCGATGACCTCGGTGCGCGGCGCCGTGCGCTTCCACGCCGTGTTCGGCGCGCTCACGTGCACGTCGTGTCCGCGCTGGACGAGACCCGCGGCGAGGCGCTCCGCGAACCGGGCCGCCCCGTTGATGTCGGGCGAGAACGTGTCGCACCCGAGCAGGATGGTCAGTCGGTCGGACGCGGAAGTGGTCACGGATGCCTCACAGTGCAGTTCGTGGCGGCGCCATGCGGCCTGGGGGAAGTCTTCCCGAGCCTATTGCAACAGTTTGGAGCTGACTGTGAGGCGTGCCGACGCGGCTCAGCCCTGCTCGGCCCACCACGCGCGCAGCCGTCGCTCGGCCTCCTCGGGGCCCAGCGCGCCCTCATCCAGGCGCAGGTCGAGCAGGAACCGGTACGCCTGCCCGACCACCGGGCCCGGGCCCACGTCGAGGATCCGCTGGATCTCGTTCCCGTCGAGGTCGGGGCGGATGGCGTCGAGCTCCTCCTGCTCGCGGAGAGCCGCGATGCGCGCTTCGATGTCGTCGTACGCGTGCGCGAGACGCGCGGCCTTGCGGCGGTTGCGCGTCGTGACGTCGGCGCGGGTGAGGATGTGCAGGCGCTCGAGCTCGTCGCCCGCGTCGCGCACGTAGCGCCGCACGGCGGAATCCGTCCACGCGCCCTCGGCGTAGCCGAAGAAGCGCAGATGCAGCTCGATGAGCTTCGAGACCGAGCCGATCGTCTCGCCGTCGTAGCGCAGCGCCTGCAGCCGCTTCTTCGCCATCCGCGCGCCGACGAGGTCGTGGTGGTGGAACGAGACGGCTCCGCCGGGCTCGAGCTTGCGGGTGCGCGGCTTGCCGATGTCGTGCAGGAGGGCGGCGAGGCGCAGCTTCACATCGGGCTCGGCGTCCGGATGGCGCGCGCGCTCGTGCTCGATGGCCTGCGCGAGCACGGTGAGGGAGTGCTCGTAGACGTCCTTGTGGTGGTGGTGCTCGTCGACCTCGAGGCGCAGCGCGGGGATCTCGGGGAGGAACTGGTCGATGAGGCCCGTCTCGACGAGAACGCGCAGCCCGCGCACGGGGTCGTCGGTCTGGAGGAGGCGGGTCAGCTCGCCCTGGACGCGCTCGGGGCTCACGATCGCGAGCGTCTCGCGCAGGTCGGCGATCGCCGCGAGCGTGCCCTCCTCGATCGCGAAGCCGAGCTGCGCGGAGAAGCGGGCGGCGCGCAGCATGCGCAGCGGGTCGTCTCCGAAGCTGACCCGCGGATCGATCGGCGTGCGCAGGACGCCCGCGACGAGGTCCTCCACGCCGCCGGTCGGGTCGACGAGCCGCACGTCGGGGACGCGCAGCGCCATCGCGTTCACCGTGAAGTCGCGTCGCGTGAGGTCGGCCTCGAGGGTGTCGCCGAACTCGACGGTCGGCTTGCGCGTCTCGCCGTCGTAGCTGTCGGCACGGTAGGTCGTGATCTCGACCTGCTCGCCCTGCACGCGCGCGCCGATCGTGCCGAACGCCCGGCCGATGTCCCACTGCGCGGAGGACACCGGCGTGACGATCCGCAGGATGTCGTCGGGGCGCGCGTCGGTCGTGAAGTCGAGGTCGTTCGTCGTCCGCCCGAGGAGGGCGTCGCGCACGGGTCCGCCGACGACCGCGAGGTCGTGACCCGCATCGGCGAACGCCTGCGCGAGGGTCGCGACCACGGGCGACGCCGCGAGGTCGCCGAGGCGCGCGAGACCGGCGGCCATGTTGAGCATGGCTTCCAGGGTACCGGGCGGTCGCAGGGCGGCCCTCGAGACTAGCGTCCGTCGTCGAGACCAGCGCCCGGTGCACTGGTCTCGGCGACGAGCGCTAGTCTCACGGACCCGGGGGGCGGGGGCCGGGGCCGGGGGCCCGGGGGCCGGGGGCGGGGTCAGGCGGGGGCGAGGAAGCCGTCGAGGACGAGCTCGCGGACGGCGGACAGGAGCCCCGCACGCAGCGCGTCCTCGTCCGTCTCGAGCAGCTGCGCGAGCGCCGCGACGATCTGCCCCAGGGCGAGCTCCCCGTCGCACGCGCCGACGAGCGCGGCGAGCGCCGGGGCGGCCTGCACGGAGCGCCCGAAGCCGCCGCCCTGACGCAGCTCGATCACGCTGGGGTCCGCGGCGCCGGGGAGGTGGTGACGAGACTCGGTGACGTCGGGCGCCGCCCGCAGGTGCAGGGCGAGCAGCTCGGCGTCGGCGAGGGGCGCGATGCGGTCGTGCGCCGCGAGCACCGCCGCGAGGTGCGTTCCGAGCGCGCCCTCCGACGGGATCGCCTGCGTGACGCGCTCATAGCGCGCGAGCCGCGGCGCGCCATCCGCCCTCCTCAGGAGCACGTAGCCGAAGCCGATCGCCGTGACGCCTCGCTCCGAGAAGTCGTCGAGCCAGGCGTCGAGGAGTCGGTCGTGCTCGGGGCTGCCGGGGGCCGTGCCGCCGTCGCGGATCCACATCTCGGCGTAGGCGATCGGGTCGAGCTCCTCGCGCTCGATCACCCACGCCTCGAGAGCGACGTCGGACGCCTCGACCCAGGCGCGCATGCGGTCGAGCCCGGGCACGCCGTCCTTCGTCTCCCAGTTCGCGAGGAACTGCGCGGTTCCGCCCGGAGCGAGGTGGCGGCCGACGCCCGCGACGACCTGCTGCACGAGCGCATCGCCGACGAGCCCGCCGTCGCGGTACTCGTACGCGGGCACGCCCATGACCCGCGGCGTGATGACGAACGGCGGATTCGACACGATGCGGTCGAACACCTCCCCGGCGACGGGGTCGAACAGCGACCCGGCCCGCGTCTCGATGCCCGTCGCGCCCGCGAGCGCCGCATTCAGCTCCGCGAAGCGGAGGGCGCGCCGGGAGATGTCCGTCGCGACGACCCGGTCGGCGAAGCGACGGGCGCGCAGGGCCTGGATGCCGCACCCCGTGCCGAGGTCGAGGACCGTCCGCACGGGAGTCGGAAGCTGCAGACCGGCCAGCGTGAGGGATGCTCCGCCCGCGCCGAGCACGTGATCCTCCGCGAGCGCGCCCCCGCCGAGGGCGATCTCGTCGAGGTCGCTCGCGAGCAGCCACTCGCCCGGACCGCGGTCGTCGTGGAAGGACTGGGGGCGGATGACCGCGAGCGGCGCGACGACGTCGGCGTCGACCGCGGCGAGTCCGAGTGCGACGAGCCCGCGGGCGCCGACTCGGGGGAGCGCGGCGTCGACCGCGGTGAGCGGCTGCCCGACGCCGAAGACGAGCAGCCGCGCGAGGACGGCGAGCGCGTCGTCGCGCTCGCGGATGGCCCGGAGGGCGGGGGCGCGGAGCCCGCGCCCGATCGCGTCGTCGGCCTCGACTCCCCACATCGCGCGCAGCGCCTCGGATCGGAACCGGGCGGCCGAGAGGTCGGCGGCGAGGTCGCGGCACAGGGCGGAATCGGGGTGCGGGCTCACCCGACCATTCAACCGCGCGCTCGTGTCATCCGCTTCCCCGCGCCGCTCCGAGCGAGCTCGAAGGGAGCTCACAGCGCACTTTTAGCACTCTCCCCCTGAGAGTGCTAATTTGAAACATGAGTCGATGCGACTCAAGGTGATGTTGCGAACAGCGCCGAGCGAACAGAGGAGGACGATCACGATGGCGATGTTCTTCGATCCGTTCCGTGAGTTCGACCGGGTGGCCGAGCAGCTCTTCGACCGCCAGGGCCCCCGCCTCATGCCGATGGATCTCTACCGCGATGGAGACCACTACGTGCTGAGCGCCGACCTTCCCGGCATCGATCCCGGAAGCGTCGACATCGATGTCGACGGCCAGCTCCTGACCATCCGCGCCCAGCGGACGGGCCGCAGCGAAGAGGGCGTGAAGTGGATCACGCGCGAGCGGCCGACGGGCGCGTACATGCGTCAGCTGAACCTCGGCCAGGGCATCGATACCGAGCGCATCACGGCGACCTACGAGAACGGCGTGATGAGCGTGCTCATCCCGATCAGCGAGAAGGCGAAGCCGCGCAAGATCGAGGTGCAGCGCTCGGGCGACAGCAGCCAGACGCTGACGGCCCCCGAGCTCACCTCCTGATCCCCCGGATCATCCGCGCGCACAGGGAGAGGGGCAGATGCGATCGCATCTGCCCCTCTCCCTGTGCGCTGGCTATGCGTCGCGACGCGCGCCCTCCGACGGCGTCACCGTGAAGGTGTGCGGCGCCCGGAAGCCGCGTTCCGCGAAGGCCGCACGGGCCGCCTCGGCGACGGCGTCGACTCGATCGGCGTCCACGAGCGCGATCGCCGCGCCGCCGAAGCCGCCGCCGGTCATCCGCGCGCCGATCGCACCCGCCGCGAGCGCGGCCTCGACGGCGGTGTCGAGCTCGGGCACCGAGATCTCGAAGTCGTCCCGCATCGACGCGTGCGACGCCACGAGGAGGTCGCCGATGGCCCGCGGCCCGGCCGAGCGCAGCGTGGCGACGGTGTCCAGCACACGCTGGTTCTCCGTCACGATGTGCCGCACCCGGCGGAAGGTCACCTCGTCGAGCGTCTCCGCGGCGCGCGCGAGGTCGTCGACCGACAGGTCGCGCAGCGAGGGCACGCCCATGTCGGCCGCGCCCTTCTCGCACGAGGCCCTGCGCTCGCGATAGCCGCCCGTCGAGTGCGCGTGCGTGACCTGGGTGTCGATGACCAGCAGGGCGAGCCCCTCCCGGGCGAAGCCGAGGTCGACGGACTCCGTCGCGAGGGTCCGGCAGTCGAGGAAGGTCGCGGCGTCGGGCCGGCCGAGCGTCGACGACACCTGGTCCATGATGCCCGTCGGCGCGCCGACCGCCTCGTTCTCCGCCGTCCGCCCGATCTTCGCGATCGAGAGACCGTCGAGCCCGAGCTCCCACAGATCGCTGAGCGCCGACGCCGTCGCCCCCTCGATCGCCGCCGACGAGGACAGTCCCGCGCCGACCGGCACGTCCGATGCGAGGGCGATGTCGAGGCCGCCGACGTCCGACGCGCTGCGCCCGCTCGCCGCGAGGGCGGCCCAGGCGACGCCGAGGGGATAGGCGGCCCACTCGGGCACCGATCCGCTCTGCACGGCGTGACCCGCTGCGCCGTCGAAGGTGGCCGCGAGCGCGTCGATCGACAGCTCGAACGGGGCCCGGTCGAGGGTCGAGATGACCCGGATAATGCGGTCGCCTCGCATGCCGACCGCGGCATACGTGCGGTGCTCGATCGCGAACGGGAGCACGAAGCCCTCGTTGTAGTCGGTGTGCTCTCCGATGAGGTTGGCGCGCCCCGGCGCCGACCAGACGCCCACCGGCTCTCCGGCGGTGAGCGAGCGGAGCAGCTCGATCGCCTCGTGCTGCGCGGTCATGCCCCCACCGCCTCGCGCAGTCGCTCTGCGGTCTGCTCGGGCGGGACATCCCCGATCCACGCTCCCATGGCGGCCTCCGATCCGGCGAGGTACTTGAGCTTGTCGGCCGCGCGACGCGGCGAGGTGAGCTGCAGGTGCAGCCGCGCCGTGTCCCTCGCGACGTCGACGGGCGCCTGATGCCACGCCGCGATGTACGGCGTGGGGGTGTCGTAGAGACGGTCGACGCCCCGCAGCAGACGCAGGTACACCGAGGCGAGCTCGTCGCGCTCGGCGTCCGTGAGAGCGGCGAAGTCGGGGGCGTGGCGCCGTGGCGCGAGGTGCACCTCGACGGGCCATCGCGCGGCGAACGGCACGTACGCGATCCAGTGCTCGGCCTCGAGCACGACGCGGGGACCCTGCTGCTCGAAGGCGATGATCCTCTCGAACAGATCGGCGCCCTCGCGCTCGATGGCCTGCAGCAGGAGCTTCGTGCGCGGCGTGATGTAGGGGTACGCGTAGATCTGGCCGTGGGGATGGTGCAGCGTCACGCCGATCTGCTCGCCCCGGTTCTCGAACGGGAAGACCTGGCGGATGCCCGGCAGGGCCGAGAGCGCGGCGGTGCGGTCTGCCCATGCCTCGATGACGGTCCGAGCGCGGGTCTCCGTCTGCGTGCCGAAGGAGCCCTCGCGCTCGGGGCTGAAGCACACGACCTCACAGCGGCCGACCGACGTGCGGCTGCGGCCGAGCCCCGGCGCGTCGAGGTCGTCGAGGCCGAGCGGCGGGTCGACGGCGGCGGGCGCGTCCCCCGTGGCGACGTCGAGTGCCGGGCCGAACGACGGCGACTTGTTCTCGAAGACCGCGACGTCGTAGAGGCTCGGCACCTCCGACGGGTTCGTCGGCGTCTGCGGGGCGAGCGGGTCGAGTTCGGCCGGCGGCAGGAACGCCCGGTTCTGGCGCGCGGCGGCGACCGAGATCCAATCGCCCGTGAGCACGTCGCGACGCATCGTCGCCGTCTCGGGCCGCGGACCGAGCTCGCGCTCGTCGATGCGCCGCTCCTCGGGCAGCGTCGTGCCCGGGTCGTCGTAGTAGATGAGCTCGCGCCCGTCGGCGAGACGCGCGACGCGCTTGACCACGCCGGCGCCCAGCGTCGTCCCCGGTGCCACCATGGCTCCTCCGTTCCTGCGCGATGCCGCGCGTGTTGACGTCAACATGGATGGTAGTGCAAAGTGGGTCGCAGGAGAAGGGAGACCCCATGGCGCAGGTGTCGGCCGCCGACGTCGCCCGACTCGCCGGGGTCTCGGGCCAGACCGTCTCGCGCGTCGCCAACGGATCTCCTCGCGTCGACCCGACGACCCGCGCGCGGGTCGAGGCCGCCATGGCTCAGCTCGGCTATCGGCCGAACCGCACCGCGCGCGCCCTGCGGACCGGCCGCACCCGCACGATCGGCGTCGTCGTGCGCACGCTGGCCTCGGTCGGCAACACCCGCATGCTCGAGGCCGTCACGCAGGCCGCGTCGGCCCGGGACCACGCCGTCCTCGTGGTGACGCTCTCGGAGGACGCCGAGCGCGCCGACACGGCGTTCGCGGCGCTCGCCGACCACGGCGTCGACGGCGCCGTGGTCCTCAACGAGGCGACACCGAGCATCCACGAGGCCGCGGAGCCCGGGTTCCCCGTCGTCGCGGTCGACGCCGACACGAGCGAGCGGTTCACCGTCATCTCGTCGGATCACGCCGGCGGCGCCGAGAGCGCCACCGCGCACCTCCTCGCGCAGGGGCACGCCTCCGTGCATCATCTGGCCGGCCCCGCGGGCTCGTTCGCCGCCGCCGAGCGCGAACGGGGATGGCGCGCCGCCCTCGCGGCGAGGGGCGCGACCGCGCCGCGTCCTCTGCGCGGAGACTGGACGGCCGCGACCGCCCGCGATCTCGCGGAGGAGCTCGTCGCGGACCCCGCGGTGACCGCGGTCTTCGCGGCGAACGACCAGATGGCGCTCGGCGCCCTGCACGCCGCCCACGCAGCGGGGCGCGACGACCTCGCTGTCGCCGGGTTCGACGACGTCGTCGACGCGGCGGACTACTGGCCGCCGCTCACGACGGTGGCGCAGGACTTCGACGAGCTCGGCTCGACCGCGGTCGACCTGCTCCTCGCGCTGCTCGCGGGCGACGTCGTGGCCGACCGCACGATCGTGCCCACGCGCCTCATCGTCCGCGAGAGCTCGCTGCGGCCCCGGTGACCACTGCGGCACGCCTCGCAGGGCGCGTCCAGCCGTGTTCGTAGGATTGAACGGTCCCGTGCGCCCTCGCACGACCCGATGAGCAGGATGTCCATGACCCACCGCCGCACGGCCGAGGCACGCAGCTGTCTGCGACGTCTGGGCGCGCCGACCGCGGTCCTGCTCGCGCTGCTCCTGGGCGCCCAGCCCGCGCTCGCGTCGGTCCCCGATGCGACCTCCGAGCCATCCGATGCGCCCCGCCGGCACGTGACCGCTCCGAAGGAGAGCGGGCAGGAGGCGCGGGTCGGCGTTCCCGCAGACGCGGACGACGACGACCAGGCGCCCGCTCTCTCGCTCCTCCCCGCACAGCAGGGAGTGCTCGGCGCCGGTGCCGCCCTCAACGCGACGGCGACGATCGCCAACCCCGGCGCGGAGGCGCTGCCGGCGGGCACGCTCCGCCTCGACATCGCGCGCTCGGCACTCGGCGACCGCGCCGCGCTGGACGCCTGGCTGACGTCGGGCGACGCCGACGGAGACTTCGCGACGCTCCAGACCGCACCGGTCGACGAGGTCGGCGGAGGCGCGAGCGCGACCGAGGAGCTCTCGGTCGCGGCGGATGTCGCCGGCCTCGAGGGCCTCGCAGCCGGCGTCTACCCGCTGCGCGCGACGCTCGGCGCAGGCGCGTCCGCGGTCGAGGGCCGCAGCGTCGTCGTGGTCGCCGACGGCGAGCGCGCGCCGGTCTCGGTCATCGTCCCGATCACCGCGCCGCCGACCGCGGCGGGGCTCCTCACCGCCGACGAGATCGGCACCCTGACCGGCCCCGACGGCGCGCTGTCGCAGGCGCTCGAGGCCGTCGCCGGCACGACGGCCGTGCTCGCGGTCGATCCGGCCATCCCGGCGGCGATCCGCGCGCTCGGCACGGCAGCGCCCGCTGCCGCCCTCGAGTGGCTCGAGCGGCTCGAGGAGCTGCCGAACGAGCGCTTCGCCCTCCAGTTCGGCGACGCCGACGTGACACCGCAGATCCAGGCCGGCCTCGCGGCGCCGCTCGCGCCCACGAGCCTGCGCGCGTTCGAGAGCGGCGAGAACTTCGCGGCACCGGAGCCGACGCCGTCGGCCACGCCCGCCGCGGAGGAGGAGCCCGCCGCGCCGGACGAACCCGCCTACCCCTCCCTCGAGGAGCTCCTCTCCATCGGCGAGGAGGCGGCGCGCGTGTACTGGCCGGCCGAGGGATCCGCGGGCCCCGACGTCGTGTCCGCTCTCGCCGTGGAGGGAGCGACCACGCTCATCCCCTCGACGTCGACCGCCGAGGGAGCAGAAGGAGCCGCCGTGCCCGCGCGCGCCGAGGGCGCGCTCGTGTACGACGAGGCCATCTCCGAGGTGCTCAGCGCCGCCGCGCTCGACCAGAGCGCGCACGAGGACGATCTCGTCGAGGCCTCCGCGGAGCTGTGGTTTGCGGCGCACGAGACCGGAGGAGCTCCGCTCCTCGTCGCGCTCGACCGCCCCGCCTACCCGGCCGACGACGCGGAGGCGCCCACGGCCATCCGCACCGAGGAGAGCCTGCGCGACGCCATCGAGAGCGTCACCCGCAATGCTTCGGTCGAGGCCGTGCCGCTCACCGACGTCCTTGAGGCCGAGGCGCAGCCCGTCACGGTGTCCGAGGTCGCGCCGGAGCCGGAGCGCACCGCGGCGGTCTCGGCCTTCACGTCCGCCGAGCCGGGCCTCGCGCACATGGCGTCGGCGCTCGACGAGCCCGAGCTGCTCACGGGCCAGGCGCGCGCCGAGGCCCTGCAGCTGCTCGGCGTCGGATGGACCGACGACCCCGACCGCTGGCGCGAGGCCATCGGCGCGCACGCCGAGCTGACCGCTCAGCGCGTCGACGGCATCGGCGTCACGGTGTCCGACCAGGTGCAGCTGCTGAGCGCCGAGGCGCCGCTGCCGGTCTGGGTGCGCAACAGCCTCGCGTGGCCCATCACGGTCGTGCTCGAGGTGCAGCCCGACAACGTGCGCCTCGACGTGCAGGAGCGCATCGAGGTGCAGGTGCCGGCGGGCAGCAACCCGCGCGTCGAGATCCCCGTCGAGGCGCGCGTCGGAAGCGGCGAGGTGCAGCTCGCGGTCTCGCTGTTCACGGCATCGGGCGAGCAGATCGGCGGCGTGCAGACCATGGACGTGACCGTGCGCGCCGAGTGGGAGCGCATCGGCATCGCCGTGCTCGTCGCGATCATCGTGCTGCTCGTCGTGGGCGGCGTGATCCGCACGGTGCTCCGGCGACGCCGGCGGATGGCCGAGCGCGCGACCCCGGATGGCGCGGATGCGGACGGCGCGACGGCGGACGGCGCGGATGGCCCGCCCGCAGGGGAGAGGGACGCATCGGATGACTAGCCTCGGCCGCTCCAGCGCCATGATCGCGGCCGGGACGCTCGCCTCGCGGGTCACGGGTCTCGTGCGCTCGATCGTCCTCATCGCGGCGGTCGGCTCGTTCGGCAACGCCTCCGACGCGTTCACGGCGGCGAACCAGCTGCCGAACAACATCTTCATGATCATCTCGACGGGCGTCCTGACGGCCGTGATCGTGCCGCAGATCGTGAGGTGGAGCGCGCGCGAGGACGGCGGGGCCTCGCACATCTCGAAGTTCATGACGCTGGGCGGTGTGCTGCTCGCGGGCGCGAGCGTGCTCGCGATGATCCTCGTCTGGCCGCTGATCTGGCTGTACGGCGCCCGGTTCGACCCCGACACCATCGCGCTCGCGGTCGCCTTCGCCTACTGGTGCCTGCCGCAGATCTTCTTCTACGGGATGTTCGCGCTGCTCGGCGAGACGCTCAACGCGCGCCGCGTGTTCGGCCCGTACGCGTGGGCGCCGATCGTCAACAATATCGTCTCGATCGCGGGATTCGGCGTGTTCATCGCCGTGTTCGGCGGCCATCAGTCGTCCCTCGCGCAGTGGACGACCGCGGACGGCGGCTGGAACCTCCCCAAGGTGGCGCTCCTCGGCGGCGTCGCGACGCTCGGCATCGTCGCCCAGATGTTCGTCCTGCTGTTCTTCTGGCGACGCACGGGGCTGAGCATCCGCCCCGACTTCCGCTGGCGCGGCATGGGCCTGCGCGAGGTCGGCAGCCTCACGAGCTGGACGTTCCTCATGATGGTCATCGGCCAGCTCGTGTCGATGTACCAGCAGAGCACGATCTCGGACGCGTCCGGGCAGGCGTCCGTGACCGTCTGGTTCACGTCGTGGCTCGTGTTCATGCTCCCGTACTCGGTGATCGTCCTCTCGATCGGCACCCCCTACTTCACCCAGCTCAGCGAGCACGCGGCTGCCGGGCGCGACGACGAGGTGCGCGCCGACATCGGCCGGGCCATCCGGATGCTCGGGCTCCTCTGCGTGCTCGCCACGGCGGCCGTCATGGCGGCGGCGGCGCCCGTCGCCCGGATCTTCACCGAGAACGGGGAGCAGGCGGTCGAGGCCTCCCTCGTGCTCATCGGATTCCTCATCGGGCTCGTCCCGCTCGCGGTCCAGTTCGTCGTGCAGCGCACGTTCTACGCCTACGGAGACACGCGGACGCCGTTCTGGTTCACGGTCTTCCAGGGCGCGCTGTCGGTGACCTTCGCGACGGCTTCGATCCTCGTGTTCTCGACCGACGACCTGCGCCCCTACCTCACCGCCGCGGTGGCCACCGGGCAGTCGCTGTCGAGCACGGCGCAGGTCGTGCTCGCGACCTGGCTCCTCCGGCGTCGTCTCGGGCCGCTCGGCCTCGGCGTCTCGCTCCGGGCCCTGCTGCGCTTCGCGCTGGCGGCCCTCCCCGCCGCCGGTGCGGGCGTCGGCGTGTACCTCCTGTGCGGCGGCGCCGGGGGATGGATGCTCGACGGCATCGCGCAGGCAATCGCGGGGTGCATCCTCATCGGCGGCGCCACGGCGCTCGTCTACGTCGTCGCCCTCGCGGTCCTGCGCTCACCCGAGCTGAAGTCCGTCACGCAGCTCATCCGCGCGCGGCTCAGGCGCTGACGCTCACCTGCGGCGGGCGCCTTCCGAGGCGCGCCCGCCGCAGGCGGTCACCGGAGCGCTGGGGACGCCTGCCGGTGCGGCTCCGGGCGCTGGGGTCGCCCGAGCGGAGCACCCGCGGAACGCGGGCGCCTCCGACGCTATCGGCGCGGTGCGAGCGTCTCGGGCGCGTCGCCCGTCGCACCACGCCAGGCGGGCAGTTCCACCCGGGCAGAACGGGGAGTCGTGGTCAGAATCTCCGCGAGACCTGCCGCCCCGGCTCTCGGGCTCAGTCGGCGCGCGCGATCCGCGGGTCCATCCGGCCATCCATCCACTCGCGCACGACGTCGTTGAAGAGGGGGACATCCTCGACGTTCCAGACGTGGTGCATCCGAGGGACGAGGCCCGTCCGCGCGGTCGGCAGCGCTGCCCGGAGCACGGCGAGGGACCGGCGCACGACGGCCGGCTCGCGTTCCCCGGCGACCGCGAGGAGGGCGCCGCCGTAGGCGCCGAGACCCGTCGGCACGCGGCCCGCGTCGACATCGGCCGACATCGCACGGGCGGTCTCCTTCCGCACCGAGAGCCCGTGCCGCACGAACTCGTCGCGGGCATCCTCCGGCAGCCGGAAGGCCGCGGCCTGCGCACGCCAGAACCAGGCGGCGTCCCACAGGGCGAGCTGCAGCGCGGTGATCGCCCGCGCACTGCGCCCCACACCCGTGAGCGGTGCCCCCGTCACGAGCGCTCGCGGCACATCCGCCCCGTGCCGGGCCAGCAGCCGGAGGGCCACGACTCCGCCCAGCGACAGTCCGACGAGGTCGAACGCGCCGCCGACCCCGGCCGACCGCACCTGCGCGACGACGTCATCCGCGACGGCGTCGAGGCCGGGCCAGTCCTCCGCCGTGCGCACGCCGAATCCCGGCAGGTCCGGCGTGAGGACCAGCCGGTCGCGGAACGCCTCGACCTGCGGCGCCCACATCCAGTTGGCGACGTTCCCGCCGTGGAGGAGCACGAGGGGCCGAGTGCCCGTCTCCGCACGCGCCGGGTGGATGACGGGGAAGGCGCTCATGGCAGGTCCGCCTCGATCTCGTCGATCCAGGCGAGTTCCGCCCGCATGTGCGCGATGCCGTTCGCGAGCGTCGCCAGACGGAAGCGGGCAGCGCGATCGCGGGGTGCGCCCGTCGTGTCTCGGATGCTCTCGAAGTGCGCGAGGAGCTCCTCCGCCTCCTGACGGCGCACCGCGAGAAGCCGACGGAGAGCCTCCGGCTCGAGCCCGTCGGCGAAGAATAGACGCGCGAGGAAGGGGTCGCGGTCGGCATGCGCCTCGACGGGCGAGACCAGCCATTCGGCGAGCGCCGCCCGCCCCTCCGCCGTGATGCGATGCACCTGGCGGTCAGGTGCGCCCGCACCGGGCATGACCTCGACGGCCGCCAGCCCGTCGTCCACGAGGCGCGCGAGCGTCCGGTAGATCTGCGCCTTGTCGGCCGCCCAGAAGTGCCGGGCGGTGGAGTCGAAGTGCCGCTTGAGGTCGTAGCCGGTCATCGGCGCGAGAGCGAGCAGGCCGAGGATGATGCGGGAGAGGGTCACGCCCCTAGTAGACAACACATCTAGGTGACTCGTCTACTAGTTCCGGCGACTCAACCAGACGCAGGCGGATTGAGCCCGACCCACCACATCGCCTCCGTGTCATCGACGTCGAGAACGACCTCGGCGCCGTCGGGGACCGTGATCGCGCCGGAGGCCGTCGTCCCGCAGACCATGTCGAGCACGAGGCCAGCCTCCGGCGTCGAGACCCGGACCGACACGCTCTCCGCACCCGCGCACGCCCCGACGATCTCCTGCGGACCAGGCGGCACAGACACCAGCGTGACGGTACCTGGCCCGTCGCCTCCGCCGCCACCCCGCCCATCCGGGTCCTGCAGCGCGTGCTCCATCCGCTGGGCCCAGTCGGTGAAGTCCTCGCCCCCCTCTGGGGACGGAACGCAGCCGACGAGCACGAGCGTCGACGCGACGCCGAGGGTCGCGAGCACAGTGCGAAGAGGTCTCACGGATCCATCCTGGCAGGGGTACGCCCTCGCCCCTCAATCCTGGCGGAACACGGCCACGCCGCGCGGAGGCAGGGTCTTCCCGCCGAGAAGCGGCGCGCCGGCGACCCCGTCGAGAGGCAGCTCGTCATCCGTGCGATTGAGCACGAACGCGAAGCGCGCGCCGTCCGAGCCGCGCAGCGTGAGCGCGGCTCGCCCGCGCAGCGCCTCCGGCAGCTCGCTCTCGACGCCCGCGCCCTCGAGCAGCGCGGGGACGATCGTGGCGAGCCCCTCGGCGCCGAGGCGCGTCGAGACGTAGGCGGCGGATCCTGCGCCGACGGCGCGCCGCGTGACGGCAGGGGAGCCGTCGAGCTCGGACTCCGCGTAGCGCGCGAGCACCTCGACGCCCGGGTCGACGAGGTCGACGGGCTCGCTCCAGAGGGTGCCGATCGCGCCGGAGTCGAGGCGGATGGTCTCGCCGTCGTACAGAGGACGGAACTCCTCCACGCGCACGCCGAGCAGCTCCCGGAACGCGCCGGGGTAGCCGCCGAGCCACGCGCGGTCGTCCTCGTTCACGGCACCCGAGAAGTACGTCGTGACGAGGTGCCCGCCCGCCTCGACGTAGGCCGCCAGCGTCTCCGCGAGCGCGGCCGGGACGGCGTAGAGCACAGGGGCGATGACGAGGCGGTAGCCCGAGAGGTCGACGTCGGCGGGCACGACGTCGACGCGCACGCCGGCATCCCGCAGGGCGGTCCACCAGTCGAGGGCCTCCTGCCGGTACCGCAGCAGCTCGGTGGGGTGGGAGTCGAGCTCGCTGCCCCACCACGAGTCCCAGTCGAACAGGATGGCGACAGGGGCCGGCACGGCCTCGGCGCCCGCGATGTCGTCGAGGCGCCGCAGCGTCGCGCCGAGCTCGACGACCGAGCGGAACACCCGGCTGTCGGGGCCGGCGTGCGGGACCATCGCCGAGTGGTACTTCTCCGCCCCCGCCGCCGACTGGCGCCACTGGAAGTAGCAGACGGCGTCCGCTCCGTGGGCGACATGGGTGAGCGAGTCGCGGACGAGCTCACCTTCGCGCTTCGGGCGGTTCACGCTCTGCCAGTTGACCGCGCTCGTCGAGTGCTCCATGAGGAACCACGGGCGGCGATGCGAGATGCCCGAGACGAGCGCCGCCGAGAAGGCCAGCTCGTCGTACGACTGCGGCCCGGGGTGCCGGTAGTGGTCGTTCGAGACGAAGTCGAGCTCGTGCGCCCAGTCGGCGTAGTCCGCGTGCTGCGTCTCGCCCATCACCATGAAGTTCGTCGTGATGGGGATGTCGGGGGTGATCCGCCGCAGCAGATCGCGCTCGGCGATGAAGTGCTCCTTGAGCGCGTCGGACGAGAAGCGCTTGAAGTCGAGCTGCTGCGTCGGGTTCGGATGCGAGTCGACTTCGCGCGGCGGGAGGATCTCGGAGAAGGACCCGTACTGCTGCGACCAGAACGCCGTGCCCCACGCGTGGTTGAGTCGCTCGATCATGCCGTAGCGCCTCTCGAGCCATCCGCGGAAGGCGCGCGCCGCGTCATCCGAGTAGTCCCACGCGTTGTGGCAGCCGAGCTCGTTGTTGACGTGCCACGCGACGAGCGCCGGATGGTCCCGGTAGCGTTCGGCGAGCGACTCGACGAGGCGCAGGGCGTAGCCGCGGAAGACCGGCGACGTCGGGCGCCAGTGCTGACGCGCGCCGGGAGAGAGGATGTGCCCGTGGTGCGTGACGGGGAGCACCTCGGGGTGCTTGATCGTGAGCCACGGCGGAGGAGACGCCGTGGCCGTCGCCAGGTCGACGCCGATCCCGTTCGCGTGCAGCAGGTCGATGACCTCGTCGAGCCACGCGAAGTCCCACGTGTCCTCTGCCGGCTGGATCTTCGCCCACGAGAAGATCCCGACCGAGACGACGTCGACGCCCGCCTCGCGCATGAGGCGGACATCCTCGTCCCACACCTCTCGGGGCCACTGCTCGGGGTTGTAGTCGGCGCCGTACGAGATGCGTCGCGTCGTGCCTTCGGGGGTGCGCAGCCAGCGGTGCGTCTGCATGGTTCGGCTCCTTGTCATGGGGATGGCCCGGCGGATGGGCGCGGGACGAGGCGCGGGGGGGGGGGGGGGGGGGGGGGAAAAAAACAACACCCCCCCCCCGCCCAGGGGGCCCCTCCCCCCCCGCGGTCGGCTCAGTTGAACTCGAGCGGGTGGGCGCCCACGCGCCCCGACCCGTCGAGGGG
>NZ_JBSQBP010000005.1:0-191869 GCF_053851835.1 Microbacterium sp. KNMS | reverse complement strand
CCCGAATCGGACTCATGGGGCCCCTGTCGACTCATGAGCCCGACACGCGCACACCAGCCCCAGCGATCCGATTCCAGGCACGAGCCCGCCGTCCCCCGAATCGGACTCATGGGGCCCCTGTCGACTCATGAGCCCGACACGCGCACACCAGCCCCAGCGATCCGATTCCAGACACCGGAAATCCGCGGGCCCCGGCCGCGCCCGCGCCTGCCCCCACCTACTGCGGTCGGTGCTGCACCGGCGAGGCCGCCGGCAGACCGCCCGCGATCGTCGCCGTCTGAGCCGGAGTCGCCGTCGGCGCGACGTACAACGGGGCACCGACCCGCTCCCCCGCGCGCACCTCGGGAGCCGCCGCGCCGTGACCGGCCTGCGCACCGCCATCCGCCGTGGCGCCGTCAGCCGGCCCGTCGCCGGTCGGCTCATCCGGGGCCGTGCCTTCGCCGTCCGAGCCGCCGCGGCCGGCGCGCTTGGCGGCACGGCGCTCCTTCGCCCCCTCGACGAGGTTGTAGAGCGTGGGCAGCACGATGAGCGTGAGCAGGGTCGACGAGACGAGGCCGCCGATCACGACGATCGCGAGCGGCTGCGAGATGAATCCGCCGTGGCCGGTGATCCCGAGGCCCATCGGCGTGAGGGCGAAGATCGTCGCGAGCGCGGTCATGAGGATCGGCCGGAGTCGCATCGACGCCCCCGCGAGCGTCGCGTCGTGTGCAGACAGCCCGCGCTCGCGGTACTGGTTCACGAGGTCGACGAGCACGATCGCGTTCGTCACGACGATGCCGATGAGCATGAGCACGCCGATGAGCGAGGCGACGCCCAGGGGCACGCCCGTCACGACCTGCAGCAGGATGGCGCCGGTCGCCGCGAACGGGACGGAGACGAGGAGGAGGATGGGCTGTCGCAGCGACTTGAACGTCGCGACCATGACGACGTAGACGATGAGGATGGCCGCGAGCATGGCGAGGCCGAGCTGCGCGAACGACTCCGCCTGCTGCTCCGCCACTCCCCCGACCGAGGCGGTCGCGCCGTCGGGCAGGTCGGCCGCGGCGATCGCGGCGGAGGCCGAGCCGGTCGCGACCGCAAGGTCGTCGACGGAGGGCGGCACCGTGATCGTGGCCGTGCGGCGTCCGCCGACCGTCGTGATCGAGGCGGGGCCCTCGCTCTCCTCGATCACGGCGAGATCCTCGAGGGGCACGACGCCGCGGGCCGTCGGGATGGCCAGCTCGCGCAGCTCCTCGACGGTCGCGGGCGGGTCCTCGGCGGCGATGTACACCGTCAGCGCGGTGTCGCCGAACTCGACCGTGCCCGCCTGCTGCGGCTGCATCGCGGACGAGACGAACGAGCCGATGGCGGCCTCGGAGAGACCGGCCTCGGCGGCGGCCGCGCGGTCGACCTCGACGGCGATGTACGGCAGCGACGATGCGAGGTCGTCCGTCACGGTGCCGACGCCCTCGCGCCCCTCGAGCTCGGCGACGATCGCCGCGGTGGCATCGGCGAGCGCATCGGAGGTCGGCGCCTCGACGCTGATCTCGATGTCGGACGAGCCGAATCCGGACGACCCGGCGACGGTGACCTCGCCGGCTCCCTCGAGCCCGTCGAGGGCCTCCTCGACCTCGGCGCGCAGCGCCTCCTGGTCGACGCCGTCCTCGGTCATGACGGAGTACGTGACGCCGCCGCCCCCGCGGAACGCGTCGGACAGCGCGGATCCGCTCGAGCCGATCGAGGCCTGCACGGCCTCGATGCCGTCGATCCCGTCGAGCGCGTCCTCGACCTGGCGAGCCGCGGCATCCTTCGCCTCGAGGCTCGCCGTGTCGCCGAGGTCCTGCGAGATGGTCATCGTGTTCTGACCCGAGTCGCCGAGGAAGTTCACCTTCATGAGCGGCGCGGCCGCGACCGTGCCGACGAGCACCAGCACGGCGAGCACGAGGGTGATGCCCGAGTGCCGGAGGGTCCATCCGAGCACCGGAAGGTACGCACGCTGCAGTCGCGACGGCGGAGCATCGGGGTGCTCGGGGTCGATCGGGCGCCCGTCCGCGTCGAGCAGCGGCTTGCCGGGGCGCATGAACCAGTACGCGAGCACCGGCACGATCGTGAGCGCGACGAGGAGCGACGCGCTCATCGCGATCGTGACCGTGAGTGCGAACGGCCGGAAGAGCTCGCCGACCATGTCGCCCACGAACACGATCGGCAGGAACACCGCGACCGTCGTGATCGTCGACGCCGTGACGGCTCCCGCGACCTCGCGGACGGCGAGGCGGATGGCCGCGCCCTTCTCGGCGCCGCGCACGTAGTGCCGCTTGATGTTCTCGATCACCACGATCGAGTCGTCGACCACGCGCCCGATGGAGATCGTGAGCGCGCCGAGCGTGAGCATGTTGAGCGAGTACCCGAAGGCCTGCATGCCGATGAACGTGACGAGCACGCTCGTCGGGATGGAGATGGCCGTGACGATCGTGGAGCGGATCGACAGCAGGAACACGAGGATGACGAGCACGGCGAAGACGAGGCCGAGCAGTCCCTCCGTGGCGAGCGTCTCGATCGACTCGACGATGTACGGCGCCTGGTCGAACACGATCGTGAACTCGGCGTCGGGGAAGGTCTCGCGCAGGTCGTCGATGACCGCCTGCACGCCTTCCGACACCTCGACCGTGTTCGCCGCCGGCAGCTTCGTGATCGAGATCGAGATCGCGTCCTCGCCGTTCACGCGCGACAGCGAGGTGGTCGGATCATCGGTCTGCTCGACCTCGGCCACATCGTCGATCCTCAGCGCGGGCGGCACGATCGGCTGCCCCGTCGTCGGGTCGACCGTCGCGGCGGCGGCCGCGGCGAGCGGAAGCTCGCGCAGCGTGTCGAGATCCTCGATCTTCGCCCCGGTCTGGACGGTGAGGGTGCGGTCGCCCTCTGTGATCTCGCCACCGGGGAAGAGGTTGCCGTTCTGCTGCAGCGCATCCGCGATCGCCTGCTGCGTGAGGCCGTTCGCCGCGAGCGCCTCGGCGTCGGGGGTGATCGTGATGCGCTGGCCCGTTCCTCCGACGATCTCGGCCGAGCCGACGCCGTCGACGTCCTCGATGTCGGGGATGGCGATGCTCTCGAGCTGCGCCTGCGCGTCCTCGCCGAGACCGGAGACCGCGACCTGGATGACGGGCAGGTCGTCGATGCTGACCGACAGCACCTGCGGCTCGACGTTCTCCGGCAGCTGGCTCGAGATGCGGTTGATCGCCTGCTGCATCTTCTGCTCGGCCGTCGCGAGGTTCGAGCCGTAGGCGAACGTCGCCTGCACGATCGACGCGTCGGTCGTCGATGTCGCCGTGGTCGACTCGAGACCCGCGACGCCCTGCACCGCCGTCTCGATCGGCGTCGACACATCGGACTCCACGACCTCGGGCGATGCCCCGGGGTAGGTCGTCATCACGACGAGCGTCGGGAGCTCGATCGACGGGATCAGCTCCTGCTTGAGGCTCGTGAGCGAGAGCCCGCCGAAGACGGCTGCGCAGATCGTGATGAGCGCGATGAGGGCGCGGTTCTTGAGGCTGAGGACGGCGAGCTTCGACACGGATCTCTCTCGTTGGTGGAGCCTGGCGCGGGAGCGGACGGACCGATACGGTCCTGTATCCGCGTCGTCATTCTCTCAGCGGGGCGCGCAGCGGCGCCTCCACCTACGGGATGATCCTGATCAGACCAGGGCACCGATCGCGACACCGGCCGCGGCGGCCGCCACGCAGAGCGCGAGGGTCCCCAGCGCGTCGAGAAGCGCCTTCCGCACCTGGCCCTCGCGGAGGAACGCCGCCGCATCGAGCGACACCGTGCTGAAGGTCGTGTAGCCGCCCAGCAGCCCCGTCCCCGCGATCGCGAGCCACGGCCATCCGAGCGCGGCGCCCGTGAGCACCCCGAGCGCGAGCGAACCCGACACGTTCACCGCGAGGATGGCCCAGGGGAAGCCGCGTGGGACGACGCGCGAGAGCAGCACGTCGACGAGCCAGCGCAGGCCGGCGCCGATCCCGCCGGCCAGGGCGACGAGCGCGACGAGCCCGGGGGTCACGCCGCGGCCCCGCGCGCGACGCGCGCGCCGACGACGAGACCCGCGAGCGCCGCGCCGACCGCGAGGATCACGAGCAGGGCCGAGCCGGCGAGCACGAGCGCGATCTGCGGGCCAGGGGTCGCGCCCGCGACCTGAACGGCGAACGCGCTGTAGGTCGTGAAGCCGCCCAGCACGCCCGTCCCGAGGAAGCCACGCCATCGTGCATGCCGCGCACCGCATACGCCCGCGACGAACCCGAGCAGGAGCGATCCGACCACGTTGATGACGGCCGTCATCCAGACGACGGAGCTGTCCGGGGCGAGCGCCGTCAGCACGTGACGCGCGGCGACGCCGATCGCGCCGCCCGCGCAGACGAGGGGCAGCAGCTCCCAGCGGATGCGTGCACGCGTCACGAGCGAGACACTACCGGCTCGAGGCACGCGCGCCGGTGCCCGTCGCGCAGGCACACGAAAGTCGCCGCGGAGGGTGTTCCGCGGCGACTTTCCATGATGATCTGAGAAGGGCTAGGCCTTCTCGAGCTCGTCTTCGTCCTCGTCCTCGTCGGCGTACTGGTCAGCCCAGCGGTCGACGTACGGGTCGTCATCCGGATGCGCGAGTTCGCGTTCCAGGGCCCGATAATCGACGCTCGGGCTGAACGACTTGAGTTCGCGGGCGAGCTTTGTGTGCTTCGCCTTCTGACGGCCACGCCCCATGCGCGAGACCCCCTTATGTTGAGCAGCATCGGGCTTCATGCGCCGGCCCGTATGCATAACTTCCGACAGCCGGCTGATGCCGGGAAAGAGTAGGATCCAGGATACCACGCGGCCCTCGGGCACCGGCCGGGCTGCGGCACAGAGAGGACGGGCCATGAGCGATAACGAGGTCTTCCCCGCCGACGAGGCACCCGACGCGACAGCCGACGAGTCCCTGCACGGGGCCGTCATCGTGGGCGCGATCCCGGGCCAGGCACCCCGTGTGATGAAGGAGGCGGCCCGCTATGCGGCCCTTCTGCACGCGCCGCTCGTCGTGGCCCACGTCGACGTGACGCGCTTCGTGACCTACGAGGATCCGGACGGATTCGTGCAGACCGCGCCCGTCGACATCCACATCGACGCCGGCGCCGAGGAGCTCGAGGCCGTCCGCCGAGCAGCCGAGGAGAATCTCGCCGGCAAGGACGTCCGCTGGACGGTCCGCCAGCTCGTCGGCGACCCGGCGCTCGCCCTCAAGCACTTCGCCGAGAAGATCGACGCGCGCCTGATCGTCGTCGGCACGCGCAAGCGCGGCATCGGCGACTCGATCCGGGAGTTCTTCACCGGATCGGTCGCCGCGCGCCTGTCGCACCGGCAGCACCGCAACATCCTCGTGGTGCCCGTGGGCGAGCCGCTCGCGGACGACGAGGACTGGCCGCTCGAGGAGTAGGCCTCAGCGGCCGCCGAGCGCGCGCTCGAGCGCAGCAGCTGCGTCCTCGAGAGCACGGCCGAGGTCGTCGACGACGGATGACGCGAGCTCGCCCCCGCGCGCCACGTGCGTGCGCAGGTCAGCCCGGATGCGGCCGCGGAACTCGCCCACGAGCACCTCGGCGCGCTGCAGCTGCTCGCGCGCGCGGACGCGCGGGTCATCCCCACGGTGCGGTCGCGGCGTCTCCGCGGTCGCGCTCGCGGCCGCCGCGAGATCGGCGCGCAGGCTCTTCATCGCCTCGCTCACGCTCGAGCGCACGCCGTCGGCGATGATCCGGACGGAGTCGGCGAGCCCCTCCTGGATGCCGTCGAGTTCGGCCGCACGCGCACGCACCTCGGCGCGCCCGGCATCCGTGATCGCGTAGATCGTCTTGCGGCCGTCGACGCTCTTCGTGACGAGTCCCTCCTCCTCGAGCTTCGCCAGGCGGGGGTAGATCGTGCCCGCGCTCGGCGTGTAGGTGCCGCCCGTGCGCTCCGCGAACGCCTGCATGATGTCGTAGCCGTGACGCGGCGTCTCGTCGAGGAGGCTCAGGAGGTAGAGGCGCAGGTCGCCGTGCGAGAAGACCGGAGGCATCAGCGAGCCTCTCCCTCGCCGGCCGCCGCCTGCCCCGGCCACTGCACCTCGCCATCCGTCTCGGCCGCCGCATCGGGCTCCGAGCCGTCCTCGCGGCGCACGACCGTGATGTCGCCCGCGACCGTGTTGATCCGCACGTCGACGAAGCGGCTCGACAGCTCGCCCACCGAATCCGTGTAGCTCACCGGCCCGGACGACGCATACGCGACGCCGTCGATGCGCACGCGGCCGCTCGCCGAGCGCGCCACGTAGTTCGCGGCGTACCCCTTGTCCAGGCGCAGCGTCACGGCGCCGCTCACGCCGTTGACCGACACGCGCTCGACCTGTCCGACCGCGTCGACGAAGGTGGTGCCCGACACCGTGTCGACGTCGACCCGCGACACGGCGCCCGAGACGGCGACATCGCCGGAGACGGTGTTGGCCGAGAAGGCGCCCTCGAGGTCGCGCACCTGCACGTCGCCCGAGACGGCATTCGCCCCGAGATCGCCGCGCAGGCCGTCGACGAGCACATCGCCCGACACGGTGTTCAGACGCGCCGGCTGCTCGAGCCCCGCCACGAGCGCGCCCGCGCTCACGACGCCGAGCGTGAGGGCGACCGCGCGCGGGACGGCGACGCTGATCTCCGCACGCGGACCGGCAGCGCCGAAGTTGCGGAAGACCTCGAGGAAGTTGTCCCAGCGCAGCTGCGGGTGGTCGATCTCGAGCTCGTCTCCCGTGAGCTCGATGCGGAGGTCCTTGACCGTCACGCCGTGCACCTCGACCCGCGCATGCGGCTCGTCGTGCCCGATGATGTCGACCTGGCCGCCGATGAGGCCCACCTTGAGGCGGCGGACGCCCTCGACGTCGATGATGCGGGTCTCCCCCGGATGGATGACCCACTTCTCGTCTGTCATGATCTGCTCCTGTCTGCCCCGGCACGGGCATCCGACTCGAGATATATCTCGACTTGAGAGGAGTCAAACACGATATATCTCGATCTGCAAGCGTCTTCGGGAAATCGGCGGTTGACATTGACGCAACGTCAACCTCTAGCGTGATTCTCACCACCACGACAGAGGAGAGGAGCCGCCATGGAATGGTCGATCCAGCAGATCGCCCGCCTGACGGGCACGACGAGCCGCACGCTGCGTCACTACGACGACATCGGGCTGCTGCCGCCGTCGCGCGTCGGCCACAACGGCTACCGCTACTACGACGAGTCGGCCCTGGTCCGCCTGCAGCGCATCCTGCTGCTGCGCGAGCTCGGGCTCGGCCTGCCGCAGATCGGCGACGTGCTGGCTCGCGAGACGAGCCCGGCCCGCGCGCTCGAGACGCATCTGGCGTGGCTGGAGGAAGAGAAGGGTCGACTCGAGCGGCAGATCCGCGCGGTGACGTCGACCATCGGATCCCTGAAGGAGGGGAAGGAGCTCATGGCAGAGGACATGTTCGACGGCTTCGACCACACGCAGTACAAGGACGAGGTCGAGCAGCGCTGGGGTCGCGACGCGTACGCGCGGGGCGACGCCTGGTGGCGCGGGATGAGCGATGCGGAGCGCAGCGCCTGGGGCGAGCGCACGTCGCAGCTCGCGCGCGACTGGACGGCGGCCGCCGAGGCCGGCGTCGATCCCGCGTCCGACGACGCACAGGCTCTGGCGCAGCGCCACGTGGAGTGGCTGACCGGCATCCCCGGCACCCCCGCGGCCGCGCCCGGCGGCGACGTCAAGGCCTACGTGCTCGGTCTCGCCGAGATGTACGTGGCCGACGACCGGTTCGCCGCGAACTACGGCGGCACGGCCGGCGCGACGTTCGTGCGCGACGCGCTGACGGTCTACGCCGACGCGCATCTGTGATCGCGCGCCAGCACATGCCAGAGAGCGCCCCGTGTCCCTGAGACACGGGGCGCTCCTGCACTTCGCGCGGCCGGCGCGATAGCGTCGAGGCAGTCGGAGAATCGGCGCACACCAGGAGGAACCGTGACGGACACCCAGCACCAGCCCATCGGACTCGCCCGCACCCTGCGCACGATCGCCATCGTCACGGGCGTCATCTCGCTCATCGCGGGCCTCGTGATCGTCATCTGGCCGTTCAAGTCGGCCGTCGCCGTCACGGTTCTCATCGCGATCTACACCCTCGTCGCTGGCATCATCGACATCGCGCTCGCGGTCGTCTCGAAGGGGCTGAGCGGATGGCTGAGAGTCGGCCTGGCGCTCCTCGGCGTCCTCTTCGTGGTCGCCTCGATCGTCGCCTTCTCGAACCTCGCGTCGACGACGGCCCTCCTCGGCGTCTTCGTCTCGACGTTCCTCGGCATCGCGTGGATCTTCGAGGGCGTCGTCACCCTGTTCGCGCTCGGCGGCCCCAAGGACCCGTTCAGCCCGGTCGTCCGCTCGAAGGGCTGGACGATCGCGTACGCGATCGTCAGCATCCTCGCGGGCATCGTGCTGCTCGTCTCGCCGATGCTCGCCGCCGTGTGGCTCTGGCTCTTCATCGGCGCCTCGCTGCTCGTCTTCGGCGTGATCCAGATCGTCCGCGCGGCGACGCTCGAGCGCTGAGCGCGTCGCGACACACGAAGCGCCGGCCGCGCTCTCGAGCGGCCGGCGCTTCGTCGTGTCAGGAGTGGATGACGAAGGTCGTCACGCTCTGCGGCGGAAGGGTCGCGACGAAGCCGCCCGCCTTCCTCGTGATCACCGGCTGCTCCTCGAGGTCGCGCGTGGCGTCGGTCAGCCACGATCGCGCACTGCGCACGCGTCGCCCCTGCACCGCGAGTGACGGGTTCGCCGCCGACTCCGACATGTTGACCGCGACGAGCACGAGAAGGCCGTCCGGGCCGATGTACGCGGAGGTGAGGACGCCGGGCTGCGGCTCGCGCGGCGCCTCGACGCGCGTGAACCCGGGGCGGACGAACTTCGCGTAGTGCGACAGCATCCGACCGCGCTTGCTGATCGTGCCGTCCTCGCGCATCGGGCCGTAGAAGCGGCGGATGTACCACCAGACGTACGCCTGGAACTCGGCGTCGGTCATCGCGTGATGGACGTGCTCGGCGACCTTGAGCGCCTCGGGCCAGAGGTCCGCGGAGCTCGAGCTGTTCGGGTGGTAGACCTCGGTCATCCACAGCTCCTTGCCCGCGCCCTTCTCCTCGAACAGCGGGTACGGGAAGTCCTCGTAGGCGGTGCCGTAGAGGTGCGCGCCGATGATGTCGACGTTCGCGAGCGCGGCCGGGTCCTGCAGGATCGGGTCGGACACCTCCTTGACGTACTGGAACGACTCGGGCGCGATCACCCGGCAGTCGATGCGCCCCGCGAAGTCGCGCAGGAATCGGTTCATCTCCTCCGTCGTCCACCACGTCCACTCGTGCGCGTAGTCGGGCTCGTTCTGGACCGAGATGCCGTACAGCTCCACCCCGTTGTCGCGCATGTAGTGCACGAACGCGTTCAGGTGGTCCGCGTACGCGCCATAGGCGTCGTGCCGGAGGCGCCGCGCCTGCGCGGGCGGCGTGTAGGGGGCTGCCATGAGGTAGTCGAGGGCAGGGCCGCCCTCGCCCCGTGTGTCCACCTTGACCGTCCACTGCCCGGGCGTCATGACCGCCTGGATCGACTTCCACGACCACTGTCCTGCTGCGGTCGCGGGGAAGAGCACGTTCTCTGCCACGAGCGCACCGGCGACGTGGATGTCGACGTGCACGTCGCCCGTCGGCGCCGCGTAGCGGAAGGCGAGGTTCTTCGTGCCCGACGACCCGATGATGACGCCGCTGAACTCCACGCTCGCGCCCGTCGCGCCGTCGAACTGCACGTAGCCCTCGCCCTGGTAGCCGGACAGGTCCGTCGCGACGTGTGCATTCACGAGCGCCGCGGCCTCGGCCTCGTACTGGCTGCCGCGCGGCACGTCGTCCACGCGCTCGAAGAACTCCACGAGGTCAGCCGGAGGGTTCCACGGCGACGCGAACACGAGCGCGCCCTTCGCGACCGCCGCCTGCGCCGAGGCGAGATCGCGCGCCCAATTGGCCGAGTCCTCGGGGACGGGGATCCGGAGGATCGTGAACCCGAGATCGTCGACGCCGTTGCCGAAGGCGGTCGCGCACTGGCTCGGCGTCAGCTCGCCGATCCACCCCGCGTGGGTCATGCCGCCGAAGCCGCGGATCACCTGTCGGCGCTGCGTCGGCTGGATCACGAGGGAACGGGGCCGGACGGCGGGGGCCGCGCCGTGCGCAGGCCCGGCCGCGAGGCCGAGCACGATGGGCACGGCGGCGACACCGCCCGCCAGGACGGTGCGTCGGCTGATGCCGTCGGAGGATGGCGTCGTTGCCATGGGCATTCTCTCTTTCTCTCGAGTGGTGCGGGCAGCACCGCGTCAGCGGCGGAGGACGATCACGTCCGTGGGGTTCAGCACGACGGCCTCCCCCTCGCGGAGCACGCGACCGGTCAGCAGGTCGGTGCCGTCGGCGTGGAGGCGCACCGTCACGGCCTCCGCACCGTGATGCAGCAGGAAGTCGATGACCGCGCCCGACGGAGCCTCGCGCGTCGCGAACTCGAGACCAGGGACACCGGCGTAGGGGCCGGCGAGCCCGTGGCGCTCGATCGCCGACCGCGCGACCTGGGTCATCCCCTCCTCGTCGAGGACGCTCCCCACGTACCAGACGTGGCCCTCGCCTTCGGGGCCCCGGATGACGTTCCGCGTCACCGCGGGCTCTCCGGCGTAGTAGTCGGCGCCGTATCGCGCCATCACCTCCGCGCCCTCCGGCACGAGGACCTCGAACACCATCCGGCCCCTCGCCGTCGCCCCGTCCGAGAACCGCACGGGATTCGCCACCGCCGGCTCGGCGGCATCGGTCTCGGCGACCCGCACTCCGGCCATCCGCGCAAGCGGTCCGGGGACGTCGCCCAGGAAGCGCAGATCGTCCTCGTCGGCTCGCCCCGACAGGCAGCCGATGATCACCGTTCCGCCTCGCTCGGCGACCGCGTGCAGCCGCTCGGCTGTGTCGCCCGCGACGAGATGGAGCAGGGGCGCCGCGACGACGTCGTAGGCGCCGAGGTCGGCGGTCGGCGGCACCACGTCGAGCTGCGCGCCGGCCTCCCAGAAGGGGCGCGCCCACTCCGTGACCGTCGGAAGGTACCTCAGCAGGCGATTGGGACCATCCGCCATCTCGACCGCCCACCAGGACTCCCAGTCGACGACGATCGCGCAGCGCGCGCTGGTCCGCGCGCCGAGCAGGGCGTCGCCGACCGAGGCGAGCTCGCCGCCCAGTGCGGCGACCTCGCGGAACGTGCGCGTATCGAGTCGCCCGGAGTGATCGAGGACCGCCCCGTGCGTCATCTCGCAGGCTCCGCGTGAGGCCCTCATCTGGAAGAAGAGCACGGAGTCGGCGCCATGCGCGACGGCCTGCCAGGACCAGAGCCGCATGATGCCGGGTCTCCGCTGCGGGTTCACGTCGCGCGAGGCCGTGACCGACGGCGTCTGCTCCATGAGCCAGAACGGAGCCCCGTCTTTGAGCCCGCGCATGAGATCGTGCGCGAGCGCGGTGCCCCACGGCTCGTCCATCCGACGCGGGTAGTTGTCCCAGGAGGCGAAGTCGAGATGGGGCGCCCAGCGGTGGTAGTCGAGCGGCTCGTAGAACCCCATGAAGTTCGTCGTCACAGGGCGATCGGAGTGCGCCCGGATCGCCGCCTTCTCGTCGGCGAACTGTCGGATCGCGTTGTCGGTCGAGAACCGCCGATAGTCGAGCGTGATGCCCTGGAACGCGGTCTTCCCCTCTCCGCCCCAGTGCTCGGTCAGCGCGCTCGGCGCCTCGATCTCGTCCCAGTCGGTGAACCGATGCGACCAGAACGTCGTGTTCCACGCCGTGTTGAGCTCGTCGAGCGTGCCGTAGCGGCGGCGCAGCCACTGGCGGAACTCGGCCGCGCACAGGTCGCAGTAGCAGCGGCCGCCGTACTCGTTGCCGACGTGCCAGGCGACGACGGCGGGATGGTCTCCGTACCGCTCCGCGAGGCGCTCGGCCATCCGCGCGGCGAGCCGTCGGAAGTCCGGCGAGCTCCAGCACGCGTTGTGCCGCTGTCCATAGCGGTGCCGACGGCCGTCGAAGTCGACGCGCGTCGTGTTGGGGTAGGCACGCGCCATCCACGGCGGGATGGCGCCCGTGCCGGTCCCGAGGCAGACGGTGCGGCCCTCGTCGGCGGCGCGCCGGATGATCGCGTCGAGCGTCGAGAAGTCGAATCGCCCCTCCTCTGGCTCGGTGAGAGACCACGTGAAGACGCCGACCGTGAGGGTCGAGATGTGCGCGGCGTCGAAGGCCCGGTGATCGCGGTCCCAGACATCGCCGTCCCACTGCTCGGGCGAGTAGTCGCCGCCATACGCGATGCGGTCGAGGCGCGGCAGGCGCGCAGGCGACGGAGGGGCGACGGGATGGCCGAGGACAGAGCGTTTCGGGACGGGGCGGGGGCGCCGCTCAGGCATCGCGCGTGAACCTTCTCGTGACGTCGGCGAGCACGGGGCGCGCCATGAGGGCGAGGAGGGCCGCGAAGGCCCAGAGGAGAAGCAGGACGAGGAGCTCCGACGCCGCGAGGACGAGGAACCCCGCCACGACCAGCAGGGACAGGACGCCCAGCGAGAACCTCCACTGCGACGCGATCTGGACGACGGCGATGCGCGCGGCGTCGCGCGTGCGGAAGCGGAAGCCTGCGGTGAGGACGACCATGTGGCCACCCCACACGAGGATCAGCGTGCCCAGCACGACGAGGGCGGGCCGGAGCGCCCCGCCGCCGTCGACGCTGTCGAGGTGGATGAGGTTGAAGACGAGCAGCGCGAGTGCCGCGGTCGCAGGGGTCGCCCAGCGAAGGGTCTGGACGGCATCACGCCGATACGCACGGAAGAAGTGCCGCCCCGGGGAGAGGTCGGTGCCAGGGACCCTCACCGCGGCGACCCCGGCGACGAGAGCGGGAGCGACGGGGAGCAGCGCGATCACGAACAGGGGAAGATTCGACGGGTCGCGGTCGAGCAGCATCACCGCGACGATCGAGGGCAGCGCGGCGAGCAGCAGCTGCGCCTCGAGCACGATCATCCGGTAGATGGCCGCCGCGCCCCGCGAGAGGGGCCCGCGGCCGATCTCGTCGGCGCTGTCGCCGCGCGACGACGTGCGGTTCTGTGTGTCCATGTCCTCAGCTCCTCTGCGTGAGGGAAGGCGGCCGGCCGGTGCGGACGGCCGGCCGCCTCCGATCAGCCCTCGCTCTGCGTGCGCTCGAGCGCCGCGTTGATCGTGTCGACGAGCTGCGTCGACCCCAGTCCCTCGAGCTCGGTCACATACGCGTCCCAGTCGTCCTCGACGGAGCGCTGCCCCGTGATGAACGAGGCGGTCGCGGCGTGGACGGCGTCCGTGAGCTGCGTCTGCAGGAGGGAGGTCTGCTCGAGCTCGATCTCGTTGAGCAGCGGCGCGGGAGCCGTCGGCAGCTGCTCCTTCTTCTCGAGCTGCTGCGCGGTCCACTCGGCGATCTCGTCGGTCATCATCGAGAGCACGAGCTCCTCGGATGAGCCGTTGGCGAGCAGGAAGACGCCGTTGCTGTAGCCGTAGTCGGCGTTCAGCAGCTTGGGGGCGCCCGCGTTGATGGAGCTCCAGGCGATGTCGTCCATGAGCTTGCGCGTGCCATCCGCCTCGTGCGTGAACGTCTCGCCCTCGACGCCCCACTGCGCGAACTCGAGCCCCTCGTCGGAGTAGTACAGCCAGTCGACGAACTGCAGGAGCGCCTTGAAGTACGGCTTCTCGGCGGCCTCGCTCGAGATGAGGATGCCCGACGTGAATCGGCCGCTCGGGAGGTTGTCGCCGGCGGGGCCGCCCGGGATGGAGATGAGGCGGATCGGGACGTCGCCCTGCCCCGAGTCGGCGAACTTCTGGCGGTACTCCGCGATCACCTGGGTGTTGCCCGAGATCGCGGCGGACTTGCCCGAGATGAACTTCTGCACGGCCTGGTCGTCGCTCTGGGTGATCTCGGGGTCGAGGACGCTCGCCTCGACAAGCGCGGCGGCGTCCGCCACGAGCTCCCTGTACTCATCGGACGTGCCGGTGAACACGTACTCCCCGGCCTCCTCGTCGTACCAGGTGTTCGCGTATCCCCATCCGGCTGCGGTGTCGTAGTTGGGAGCCATGACGCTCAGGAGCGAGCCGAGAGGCGTGGCGTCGGTCCACCGGTCCGACATCGCGTAGTCGAGCTCGGGGTTGGCCTCCTTGACCTGCTCGAGCTGCTCGAGGTACTCGTCCCAGGTCGCCGGGTCCTCCGTGATGCCCGCCTTCTCCCAGAGGTCCTCGCGGATGACGACCGAGTACTGGACGTCCGGCACCTCGCGAAGGCCAGGGAGGTGATAGATCTTCCCGTCCTCCTGACGACGGTTCTGCAGGTCCTCCTCCAGACCCCAGTCCTCGATCTTCTGCTGGAAGTTCGGCATGTAGTCGAAGTAGTCCGAGACAGGGAGGATCGCTCCGCCGGAGACGAACTGCGTCTCCGTGCCGGCGTACGTCGACGAGATGATGTCGGTCGCCTCGCCGCTGCCGATGAGCAGGGACTTCTTCTGGTCGTAGTCGGCCATCGGGATGTCGGTGCGGGAGAACGTGACGTTGTGGTCCTCCTCGAGGTGCTGGAAGACCGACCAGTCGTCCTTCACCGGGTAGTTCGGGTGATCCCGGTACATGAGGGAGAAGTTCACGGGCTCGGTCGCCTTGAAGGTGACACCGGCCTCGAAGTCCTCCATGGCGCCCACGGAGTGCGCCTCGTCGATCGTGACGCCGTCGTCTCCGACGGCCTCCTCGCTCGGCGTGGCGGAGCAGGCGGACAGCGCGACCGCGACGGCGGCGAGGCCCGCAGCACCGACGAGGGTGTGGCGAGTGATTCTCATTGTGTTTCTCCTCTAGGTGAACGTCGTCGTTCGACGTGGGGGAATCAGCCCTTGACCGACCCGAGCATCACGCCCGAGACGAAGTAGCGCTGGATGAAGGGGTAGAAGCAGATGATGGGCAGGACGGTGAGCAGCATCGTCACGGCCTGGATGTTCGAGGCGATCTGCGCGGCCTCGCCGCCCACGGCCTCCTGCGCGCCCGTCGCCGCGGCGATGAGGTTGCGCAGGTAGATGGTCACGGGGAAGAGCGACTTGTCATCCATGAAGAGGAAGGCGCTGAACCACGAGTTCCAGATGCTCACGGCGTAGAACAGCGTCATCGTCGCGAGCACGGCCTTCGACAGCGGCAGCACGATCCGGAAGAAGATGCCGTACGTCGTGAGCCCGTCGATCGCGGCGGCCTCCTCGAGCTCCTCGGGGAAGTTCTCGAAGAACGACTTCATGACGAGCAGGTTGAAGACGCTCAGCGCTCCCGGAACGACGACGGCCCAGATGCTGTTGCGCCAGCCGAGGTAGTTGGCGATCAGGATGTAGTTCGGGATGAGCCCGCCGCCGAAGAACATCGTGAAGACCGCGATGCCCACGAAGAACGTGCGCCCCTTGAGGTACGGCTTGCTGAGCGCATACGCGTACGTCGTGGTGATCGCCATCGCGATGATCGTGCCGACGATCGTGTACAGGAACGTGTTCCCGTAGTTCGTCCAGAACATCTCATCGCTCATGACCACGCGGAACGTGTCGATGTTGAAGCCGCGCGGGATGAGGTTCACCTCGCCGGCCGCGATGTACCCCTCGGACGAGAACGCCTTCGCGACGAGGTTGATGAACGGGTAGAGCGTGACGGCGCACACGAGCACGAGGGCGATCGCGTTGACCACGCGGAACACGCGGTACCCGAGCGACTCGCGGATGATGCCGGTCTCCCGGCGGACGTGCGCGATGTCGGGCTTCTGGGGAAGGGCTTCGGTCACCACAGCGAGGTACCCACCATTCGACGAGAGAGGGCGTTCGCGCCGAGCACGAGCACGAGGCCGATGACCGCCTCGAAGAGGCCGATCGCGGTTCCGTACGAGAACTGGGCCGACTGGATGCCGACGCGGTAGAGGTAGGTCGAGATCACGTCGGCCGTCGAGTAGATGAGGGGGTTCTGCAGGAGCAGCACCTTCTCGAATCCGACCGCCATGAACGAGCCGATGTTGAGGATGAGGAGCACCATCATGGTCGGCTGGATGCCGGGCAGCGTGATGTGCCAGGTCTGCTGCCAGCGGTTCGCGCCGTCGATGCGGGCGGCCTCGTACAGCTGATCGTCGATCGTCGTGAGGGCCGCGAGGTAGAGGATGGTCCCCCATCCGACGGTCTGCCACACCTCCGACGAGACGTAGATCGAGCGGAACCACTCGGGCCGCTGCATGAACGGCACGGGGTCGCCGCCCATCGCCTCGACGACCTGGTTGATCGTGCCGTTGAGCGCGGTGAGCTGGAGCACGAGACCCGCGACGATGACAATCGACATGAAGTGCGGGAGGTACGAGATGGTCTGGACGATCCGCTTGAACCGCCGCGATCGCAGCTCGTTGAGCATGAGCGCGAGGACGATCGGCAGCGGGAAGGTGATCAGCAGCGTGAGCGCTCCGAGGATCACCGTGTTCCAGAACACGGTCCAGAACTGCTGGTTCGAGATGAACGCCTCGAAGTAGTAGAAGCCGACCCACTCGTCGCCGAAGATCGAGCCGCCGGGGCGGAATCGTCGGAACGCGATCACGTTGCCGAGCATCGGCACGTACCGGAAGATGAGCAGGAAGATCACCGGTGCGATCAGGAACGTGTAGAGGCGCCAGTCGCGGGCGAGAGCGCGCCGCCACGTCTGCTTCGCGCGCGGCGTGCGATCGCGCCGGAACAGCCGCCGCTTCGCGCGCGCTGTCGTGATGAGGCGCGTCGCGCCCCCTGCGGGCGGGGCATCCCCGAGCCGCAGGGGCGCGTCAACGGATTGCGTCATTCGGAACTCCACATCCTCGTGGTTCTCAGGCGAACGGGTCGCCGCTAGGGAGTGAGCAGGATGGCCTCGGACGGCGAGGTGAGGACGGTCGCGTCGGCCTGCGCCTGCAGGCTGAGCTCGGCCGCCTTCAGCGCGTGCGCCTGGCTCATGGCGGTCTCGGTGCCGTCGATGCAGTCGCGGATGAGCTGCCCGAAGTACGGGAACCCGGTCATGCCGTTCGCGTTGAAGCGGTACTGCCCCTCCTGGTTGACGAGGAGCACCTGGCCGCCGCCGTTGTCGGTGGTGATGTCGATGTACTTGCGCAGCTCGATGTACCCGTCGGTGCCGAGCAGGAGGGTGCGTCCGTCGCCGAACACGCCCAGGCCATCCGGTGTGAACCAGTCCACGCGGACGTACCCCGTGGCGCCGTTGTCGAGGATGACGTGCGCGTCGCCGAAGTCCTGGAGGCCCGGGGTCTCGGGGTGCGCGTAGTTCGCGATCGTCGAGGTCGACACGCGGCCGTCCGCCGCGCCGGTGTAGTGGAGGATCTGGTCGAAGTTGTGACTGCCGATGTCGCAGAGGATGCCGCCGTACTGGGCCGGGTCGTAGAACCAGTCGGGCCGGCCTCCTCCGATGCGGTGCGGGCCGAAGCACACCACCTGCAGGACCCGCCCGATCGCCCCGCGCTGGATGAGCTGGTCGGCGAGGATCGCGGCCTCCGAGTGCACGCGCTCGCCGTAGTAGACGGCGTACTTGAGGCCCGTGCGCGCGGTCGCCTCGCGGACGGCCTCGAGCTGCGCGAAGGTGGTGAGCGGAGCCTTGTCGACGAAGGCGTGCTTGCCTGCCTCGATGGCGCGCAACCCGATGGGAGCACGCTCGGAGGCGATCGCCGCGGTCGCGACGAGCCGCACGTCGGGGTCATCGAGAACCTGCTGCTCGCTGGAGGCGATGCGGGCCGTCGGGTACTTCTCGGCGAACGCGGCGGCGCGCTCGGGGTTCTCGTCGAAGACCCACGTCACCGTCGCGCCGGCGCCGAGGAGTCCGTCGGTCATCCCGAAGATGTGACCGTGGTCGAGGCCGACGGCCGCGAAGGCGAACTCCCCCGGCGCGACGGCGGGCTGCGGAAGCGGGTCGAAGGTGTACGGATGGCTCATCGGGGGTTCTCCTGGTCTGTCACGTCGTAGGCGCGGATCCGTCCGCACATTCCGAAGGCGCGCTCGCCCGCGGGCGAGGACGCCTCGTGCACCCGGGCCTCGCGCAGGTGGGCGACGTCGCCCCGCGCGATCGCCTCGGTGAGCGCGAGGGAGCGCTCCGCCTGGGCCAGCGGCCGCTCGCGCACGAGCTGCCCCCATGCGGCGGCGCGATGCAGGACGAGTGCACCGGCCGCCGCATGGAAGTCTTCGAGGGGCCGGCGGTCGCCCGCGACGACCGCGTCGCGCAGCACCTCGAACCCGGTCACCGCGAGATCGCGGCGACGGGCGGCGCGCTCGGCGCGCCCCTCCGCCTCGCCCAGCGACGCCGCCTCGGCGTATGCGTCGGCGTTCCCGACGATCTCGGCGGGAAACGTCATCACGGCGTCGCCCGCCTCGGGAAGACCCGCGTTGCTCATCAGCACGAGCACCTTCAGCCCTCCGCGGTTCACCGCGCGGTGGATGGTGCCGGGGGTGAACCACACGACGGACCCGGGCTCGAGGTCCGTCTCGCGGAAACCGTCGCCGTCGATCGTCTGCAGCGCGCCGCGCCCCTCGACCACGAGGTACGCCTCGGTCGACACGAGATGCATGTGCGGGCTGCCGCCGCAGATGCCGTCGGGCGCCGCGCCGTCGTAGATGTCGAGGTGCGACAGCGAGGTGCCGCCCGGGAACGAGGAGGCGCTCATGACGCCGCCTCGACGAGGGACGCCTGCTTCTCGTAGAAGTGCGGAGCGTGCTCGACGAGCTGGCCGGCACGGTAATAGGGGTCGTCGGCCTTGAGGGGCAGCTCGACGAACGCGCGCTCGATGCCCGCCTTGTAGATCGCCGTGACGACCTCGATCGCGTTGCGACCATCCCGCCCATCCGCGATCGGCGCGCGCCCGTCGCGGATCGCGCCGAGCAGATCCCCGATCTGCCCCTCGTGCCCGTAGTGCCCCAGGGGCTCCTTCGCCGCCGCGACCGCCTCGATCTCGGCGACCAGATCGGCGTCGCCGCCCTTCGCGGGGAAGCCGCCGCCATCCGCGCGCTCCGCGATCACCTTCCACGGCTGCGAGACCCGCGCCTTCTCGCCCTGGATGACGATCTCCTGCTCCTCGCCGTGGTGCACGACGGAGCTCGTCAGCTGCGCCAGGCCCCGCTCATAGCGGAACACGGCGACCGAGAGATCCTCGACCTCGCTGTTGTCGTGCTGCGCGTTCGCGAGCATCGCGGTGATCTCGGTCGGACGACCGAGGAGCCACAGCAGCAGATCGATGTGGTGGATCGCGTGGTTGAGGGTGCAGCCGCCGCCCTCCTTCTCCCACGTGCCCCGCCACCAGAGGTCGTAGTACGGAAGACCGCGCCACCACGCCGAATCCACACGCACATGCGAGATCGTGCCGAGCAGGCCCGACTCCACGACCTCCTTCAGGGTCGCGAGGTCGTCGCGGAACCGGTTCTGAGCCACGACCGACAGCAGCTTGCCCGAGCGCTCCTGCGCCGCGAGCATCGCGTCGCACTCCTCGAGAGACGGCGCCATCGGCTTCTCCACGAGCACGTTCACGCCCCCGTCGAGGGCCGCGATTGACAGGGCCGCGTGCGTCGACGGCGGCGTCGCGATGCTCACGAGGTCGAGTCCCGCCTCGGCGATCATGCGAAGAGGATCGTCGTACCCCACGGCATCGGTCAGCCCGAACTCCGCCGCCTTCTGCGCGGCCTTCCCGGGCATCACGTCGGCGAGCGCGACGATCTCGCACTCCTCCGGGAACGCGAGATACCCGCTGATATGGGCACTCGCGATGCTGCCCGTGCCGATGATCCCGATTCTGAGCATTGCTTCCTCGCAAGTTCTACTACGTATTACTAAGACGTAGTAGGTAGTATGGACACATCGCGTCCGCTCGGTCAAGAGGTTTTTCGGGGCAGGATGTCGAAGATGGGGGATCGAGGGATGGCGAAGCGCCCGACCAGCCACGACGTCGCGCGACGAGCGGGGGTGTCGCAGTCGACGGTGTCGTTCGTGTTCACGGGGCGCAGCGGCATCTCGGAGGCGACCCGCGAGCGGGTCCTGAAGGCGGCTGCCGACCTGAACTACCGCCCCAACCTGGCAGCGCGATCGATGCGCACTCAGCGCACCGGCCGCATCGCGGTCGTCATCCCGGTGACAGGTCTCAATCTCTTCCCCGTCCTCGAGGGCGCCGTCTCGACCGCCCGCGATGCCGGCTACGTCGTGGAGGTCCTCAGCCTCTCCCGCTCACCCGAGGAGCGAGAGGGCGAGCTCGCGTCGCTCATCGACTCGACCGAGTACGAGGGCGTCCTCTCCTTCAGCCCCATGCGGACGCCGCGCGTCGCGTCCGACGCCGCAGCGCCGGTCTTCCTCTCGCTCTCCGAGTTCGACGAGGAGATGCACGCGACGGGGGCGTTCAGCGACGCCCGCCCGGTCGTCGAGATGATGGAGCGACTGGTCCAGCTCGGGCATCGCCGCTTCCTCCACGTCGCCGGCCCCTCCGACTTCCCCGCCGCCGTCGCCCGACGCGACGCCTATCTCGCGACGATCGACCGGCTCGGCGTGGAGTCGCTCGGCGTCGTCGGCGGCGACTGGAGCGGGATCACCGCGAACCGATGCGTGAGCGAGCTGCCCGACGACGCCCCGCCGCTGGCGATCCTCGCGGCGAACGACGTCCTCGCAGCCGGCGCGATCCGGGCGGCTGTGTCGCGCGGATGGTCGGTGCCGGGCGATGTGAGCGTCACCGGATGGGACGACCTCACGATGAGCGCGCACTTCATCCCGTCGCTCACGACGGTGTTCCAGGACCGTCAGCGGCTCGGCACCGACTCCATGCGCCGCCTGATCGCGGCGATCCGCGGTGAGACGCCGCCCGAGCAGGAGGCCGTGCTGCAGCGCGTCGTCTGGCGGGAGTCGGTCGCGCCGCCCCGCGCGCGCTGAGCGCGCCTCAGGCGGTGGCGGCGCCGCTCGGCGCCGCGAACTCCTCGAGGGCCTCGATCGCGTCGGTCGAGAGCTCGAGGCGGCTCGCCGCGATCGCATCGTCGACCTGAGCCGGACGCGAGGCTCCGATGATCGCCGTCGTCACGACGGGATCGCGCAGCACCCAGGCGATCGCGAGCTGCGGGATCGACACACCGGCTTCCCGCGCGATCGCGTCGATCCCCCGGATGCGCCGAAGGTAGTCGTCGGTGATCGCCGACTCGTTCAGGAAGAAGCTCCCCGCCGCGCGAGAGTCGGCGGGGACGACGCCGTCGATGTACTTGCCGGTCAGCAGACCCTGCGCGAGCGGCGAGAACACGGCGCTGCCGACCTGCAGCTCGCGCAGGAGCGGGAAGAGCTCGGCTTCCGGCGTGCGGTCGAAGAGCGAGTACCGCGGCTGGTGGAGGAGGAGCCGCACGCCCTCTCCGGCGAGCAGCTCGTGGGCGCGCCGCGCGAGCGGCGCGGGGTAGTTCGAGATGCCCACGTAGAGCGCCTTGCCGCTGCGCACGATGTCGACGAGCGCCTGCATCGTCTCCTCGATGGGCGTCTCAGGGTCGACGCGGTGCGAGTAGAAGACGTCGACGTAGTCGGTGCGCATGCGCGTCAGGCTCTGCTCGAGCGAACGCATGAGGTACTTGCGCGAGCCGCCGTCGCCGTAGGGCCCCGGCCACATGTCGTAGCCGGCCTTGCTCGTGACGAAGAGCTCGTCGCGGTAGCGCCGCAGGTCGGAGTCGAGCACCGTGCCGAAGGTCGACTCGGCGGCGCCGTAGGGCGGCCCGTAGTTGTTCGCGAGGTCGATGTGCACGACGCCCCGATCGAAGGCGTGCAGGAGGATCTCGCGCTGGCTCTCGATCGAGCGGTCACGCCCGAAGTTCTGCCACAGGCCGAGCGAGACGCGCGGCAGCCTCACCCCGCTCGCGCCGGCGCGGAGGAACGGCACGTCGTCGTAACGCGATGCCGAGGCGACGTGCGGCGCGTGCAGGCGGGGGTCGTCGGCGGCGATGGGCATGGCGCTCCTCTGCGAGGCGGATGGGATGGTGCGTCAGACGAGGACGCCGGCAGGGCGATGCTACCGCGGGCGCGGCGTGCACTTCGCGGGCCGACGCAGCTCGCGGAAGGGCCGTCATCTCGCGCAGCGCCCGGTCGTCGGAGCGCACGTGTTCTGGCGGGCGCTCGGCCGTCAGGTCGAGGTGTCGGGTGAGGCCGTCGCGCTCTCCGCAGACGGATCGGCGGCTGACTGGCTCGCGCGCCCGACCGCGGGGGCTGCAGTCGATCCCGACTGGCAGGCGTGGGCCATCCGCCCGGATCGCGTCGAGTTCTTCCAGGCCGCGCACGATCGCGACCACGTGCGCGTCGTGTACCTGCGCGACGCCGGCGGATGGCGGCGCGAACGCGCGTGAACGTCAGGCAGGGACGGCCTCGAGCGCGGTGCGCGTGCGCCGGCCGAGAAGGCCCGTGACGACGAGCAGCGCGATGACGACGCCCATCACGATCCAGCCGGGCGCGCCGAGCACGGTCGCGATCGCCGCGTCGTCGCCCGGCCCGTTCCACAGCACGACGACCGATGCAGCCGTGTTGAGCGCTCCGTGGCTGACCGCGGCGGGCCACACGTTGCCGGTCCAGTACCGGGACCACTGCAGGATGACGCCGACGAACAGCGTGAACACGACCATGAGCGCGAGGCCGGCGGCATCCGGGCGCGCGAAGTTGTAGCCGAGCAGGATGACCGGCGCGTGCCACAGCCCCCACACGATGCCGATGAGGATGGCCGAGGGCCAGAATCCGAGCGGCGCGAGCGCGGTCGTGAGGAACCCGCGCCATCCGAGCTCCTCCCCGAACGCCGACACGGTCGCGACGACCGTGTTGACGGGGATGGCGGCGAGCGTGACGGCCATGTAGACGTCGGTCGTCATGCCCTCGGGGAGGAACGGCGCGATCTGCGACAGGCTCCAGTCGGGGTGCGCCCATCCGAGTGCCGCCGCGAGCAGCAGCGACGCCACGGCGATCCCGGTCCAGGCGACGGGGAACAGGAGGAACAGCGCGATCTTGCGGCCCACCGGCCGGAAGGGCACGAGCCCGAGGTAGTGCGCGCGCCGCCGCGGTCGCCGCACGAAGAACGTCGCGACGAGCGCCGCGACCGTGGGCGTCCACATCATGGCGGCCATGAGCGGCAGCGCGAGCGGCGAGCGGAGCCCCTCTCCGCCGAGCCACAGGGGCAGCGTCACCACCCAGGCGAGGGCGAAGGCGATCACGAGGAAGGTCGCGACCGCGCCCCACGGGACGCGGGTGGTCTCCGGCATGCTCTCTGCGCTCGTCATGCCCCCAGCGTGCCCGGCCGCGCGCCCGGCGCGCCTCCCCCTCGGGGCGGAGTTCCGGGGATCCCCCGCACGGCGGAGGTCAGCGCGCGGCGGCGGCCTTCCGCTCCCGGCGCGCCTTCCACCATGCCCAGAACCGCTCGAGCTGCCGCCTCAGCCATCCGGCCGCGCGCTTCGCCCAGCCGAACTCGGTGCCGAGCACCGCGAGGCCCGCGAAGACGATGAGCCACCCGGGCCCGGGCAGCGGCACGAGCAGCAGGCCGCCGACGGCGAGGACGCCGCCCACCGTGCCGACTGCGATCCGGTAGGCGCGCTCGACGGCGCGGCTGCGCCCGATCACGCGGCGCGTCGCGCGCCCGGCGCGCACCAGGGCGGATGGCCGCGGAGCCGGCCCGTCGAGGTGGGCGCCCGCCGTCGAGGTCGCCTGAATCGCATCCCGTTCCATGACGGGATTCCACACGATATATCTCGAAGGGCGCTGGGTGTTCAGGAACCCTGCGTCTGCTCCACCCATTCGAGGTACTCCTCGGACACGGTGCCCGTGACGTAGCGCCCGTCGAAGCAGCTCATGTCGAGGTCGTCGAGACCCTGCCCCGCGGTGCTTCCCTCGAGGATCGCGGCCTTGAGGTCCTCGACCTCCTGGTACACGAGGTGGTCGCAGCCCAGCTCCGCGGCGATCTCGGGGATCGACCGGCCGTGCGCGATGAGCTCCTTGCTCGACGGCATGTTGATGCCGTACACGTGCGGGTAGCGGACGGGCGGCGCTGCCGAGGCGAAGGTGACCGACCGGGCGCCCGCATCGCGAGCCATCTGGATGATCTGCTTGCTCGTCGTGCCGCGGACGATCGAGTCGTCGATGAGCAGCACGTTCTTGCCCTTGAACTCGCTCGACATCGCGTTGAGCTTCTGGCGCACGCTCTTCTTGCGCACGGCCTGGCCCGGCATGATGAACGTCCGGCCGACATAGTGGTTCTTGTAGAAGCCCTCGCGGTACTCGATCCCGAGCACGCGCGCGACCTGCATCGCCGCCGGACGCGACGAGTCGGGGATCGGCATGACGACATCGATCGCCCCCTCGGGCACGTGCTTCTCGATCGTCGCGGCGAGCTTCGCGCCCATCCGCAGGCGCGCCTCGTACACCGAGATGCCGTTCATGATCGAGTCGGGGCGCGCGAGGTAGACGTACTCGAACGAGCACGGCGACAGCTGCGGCGACTCGGCGCACTGCTTCGAGAACAGCTGTCCGTCGTTGGTGATGAAGATCGCCTCGCCGGGCTCGACGTCGCGGACGACCTCGTAGTCGGCGTTCTCGAGGACGAGCGACTCGCTCGCGACGACCCACTCGTCGCCGCCGTCCTCCGCCGTGCGACGTCCGAGGATGAGCGGCCGGATGCCGAACGGGTCGCGGAACGCGAGGAGCCCGTACCCGGCGATGACGGAGATGACGGCGTACGCGCCCTCGATGCGCTTGTGCGTGCGCGCCACGGCCTCGAAGATGCGCTCGGGGTCGAGGTCGACGGGCGACGTCGTCGCCTGCAGCTCGTTCGCGAGCACGTTGAGCAGGAGCTCGGTGTCGCTCGACGAGTTGAGGTGGCGGCGGTCGCGCTGCGCCATGTCGAGCGTGAGCTCGCGGGTGTTCGTGAGGTTGCCGTTGTGGATGAGGATGATGCCGTACGGCGCGTTCACGTAGAACGGCTGGGCCTCCTCCTCACTCGAGGCGGTGCCCTTGGTCGCGTAGCGGACGTGGCCGAGGCCGACGTTCCCGAGGAGCGAGCGCATGTCGCGCGTGCGGAAGCCCTCGCGGACCATCCCGCGCGACTTGCTCATGTGCATGACGCCGCTCGGCTCGGCCGTGGCGATGCCCGTGGCGTCCTGGCCGCGGTGCTGCAGCAGGAGAAGGGCGTCGTAGATGTCCTGGTTGACCGGGCCGCGCCCGACCGCTCCGACGATGCCGCACATGTGGGGTTACTTCGCTCCGTCCGCGTATGCGCCGACCAGGCGGACGGCACCGCCGTCGACGCCCTTGGCGCCCTGTTCGAAGGCGCCCTCGGGGCGCTCTCCGGTCTTGACCGTTCCGACCTGCCACGCGTCGATCCCGTCGGCGGCGAGCGCCGAGACGGCCGCGTCCACCCGCTCGGGGGCCAGGACCGCGAGGAAGCCGATGCCGAGGTTCCACGTGCCCTCGCTCGACTCGAGCGAGGTGCCGGCGATGTCGCTCAGCACGCGGAAGACGGGCGAGGGCGACCACGTCGAGCGGTCGACCTCGGCCCACGTGCCGACCGGGAGCACTCGGGCCAGGTTGGCCGCGATGCCGCCGCCGGTGACGTGGCTGAGCGCGTGCACGTCGTCGCCGAGGGACTCGATGAGGCGCAGCAGCGGCGAGGTGTAGAGCCGCGTGGGCTCGAGCAGCGCCTCGCCCCAGGTCGCGCCGAGGTCGTCGGAGCGGTCGGCGTAGCCGATGCCCGCGCCGGAGAGGATGTGCCGCACGAGCGAGTAGCCGTTGGAGTGCAGGCCGCTCGAGGAGAGCGCGAGCACGGCGTCGCCGTGGCGCACGCGCTCGGCGCCGAGCACGCGGTCGGCCTCGACCACGCCCGTCGCGGCACCCGCGACGTCGTAGTCGTCGACGCCGAGGAGGCCAGGGTGCTCGGCGGTCTCGCCGCCGACGAGGGCCGTCCCCGTCGCCGCGCACGCCTCGGCGATGCCGCGCACGATGTCGGCGATGCGCTGCGGCACGACCTTGCCGCACGCGATGTAGTCGGTCATGAAGAGCGGACGGGCGCCGACCACGACGATGTCGTCGACGACCATGCCGACGAGGTCCTGGCCGATCGTGTCGTGCTTGTCGATCGCCTGCGCGATCGCGACCTTGGTGCCGACGCCGTCGGTGCTCGTCGCGAGCAGCGGGCGACGGAAGTCGCGCAGCGCGCTCGCATCGAAGAGCCCGGCGAACCCGCCGACACCGCCGAGGACCTCGGGGCCGTGCGTGGCGCGCACCGACGACTTCATGAGCTCGACGGCGAGGTCGCCGGCAGCCGTGTCGACGCCGGCCTGGGCGTAGGTGGATGAGGGGGTTTCAGCCGCAGCTGCGGTGGGATCGAAGACCACCGGACAAGGATAGCGGCCGCTCGCTGTGCCCGGATTCAGGCTTCGTCGACCTGCTCGTGCGCGACGTGCACCTCGCGCGTGCGCCGGCCGATCGTCCAGTCGAGCACGAGCGCGACGAGCATCCCGAGGAGCACACCCGCGGGCACGCACCACAGCATGATGAAGCCGAACGCCTGCGACGGCGAGTAGACGACCTTCGTGAAGGGGCTCGCCTCCCCGGTTCCGTCGAACACGGTCGACAGGATGAGCGCGGCGATGATGCCGACGGCGGCCCCGAGCGCGGCGAACACGCTGTACTTCGGGGCGCGGCGCACCTTCGCCACATCGGCGTCGGTGTGCGCTGCGGAGGTCTCGGCCATGGTCGGTATTCTCCCCCGGCATCCTGGGAACCGTCTCCCATCGGGGGACGAGCCGGGAACCGTCAGAAGAGGACCGGCAGGAGCATCGAGATGTCGGCGCGCGTGCCGGAGGCCGAGATGCGGCCCGCTGCGGCCTCGTCCTCCCAGCTGCGCTCGCCGGTCGCGACCGCGATCCACGTGATCGGATCGAGCTCGACGACGTTGGGCGGGGTGCCGCGCGTGTGGCGCGGGCCCTCGATCACCTGCACGGCGCCGAACGGCGGCACGCGCACCTCGACGCTGCCGCCGGGCGCGCGCTCCTCGAGCAGTTGCAGGAGGTAGCGGACGGCCGTCGCGAGGTCGGTCCGCTGCGGCCGGCTCCCCTGCGCGACGGCGGCGCGCACGGCCGCGATCGCTTCGCGGCCGTCGCCCGTCGGGATCCTCCGTGCCATCCCGTCAGCTTACGGTCGCCTCCGCGTAGGACGCGGCCCAGGTCAGCACGCGGTCGGCGCTCTCCTCGTCGGAGAGGTCCTCGATGCGCGTCATGATCGACCACCGCACGCCGTACGGGTCGCGGATGGAGGCGAACCGGTCGCCCGAGACGAAGTCTTGCGGCGCCTCTCGCACCGTCGCACCCGCGGCCACGGCGCGCGCGACGACGGCATCGACGTCGGGGACGTAGAGGGCGATCGAGAAGTGCGCCGCGTCGCCATCGGGCTGCGGGCTGGTGCCGAAGGCCGCCATCGCCTCCCCTACCTCGAGCCGCCCGCGCCCGCCGAAGTCGAGAGTCGCGTGCGAGACGACGGGCTCGCCGCCCTCGCCGGGCATCTCGACCGCGTACAGCTGCCGGGCGCCGAGCGCCTCCGTGTAGAAGCGCACGGCGCTGCGCGCATCCCGCAGCGCGAGGAAGGGCGTGAGCGCGGTGACGGTGCGCGGGGTTCCGTTGTCGGTGTGCTCGCCGTTCGCGGCGATCGTGTTCTCTGCCATGCCCAGACGGTAGGTCGGGGGATCGAGGCCGCGCTTGAAGATTCGCGCCATACTCGGACGCGTGGCCGACGACCCCCTGTTCCGGAAGGGCGATCTCACGCCGCGCCCCGACGTGCGGATGGTGCGGGTCGCGGCGTCGGCGGAGCTCGCGCCGGTCATGCGCCAGTGGTGGCAGCCCTCGTGGGATCTGCCCGACGGGGAAGTGCGCGCGCAGCACGTGCTCGGCTACCCCGTCGCGAATCTCGTCGCGGAGGACGGCGCGGCGCTGCTGTACGGTCCGACCACGACGCACGGGGTCCGCGAGCTGCGCGGCACGGGCTGGGCGCTCGGCGCGCTGCTCACGCCGGCGGCCGGGCGTCACCTCGCGACCCGCCCCTTCGCCGCACTGCTCGACACGTGGGAGCCGGTCGCCGTCGACGGAGCGGTCGACCGGCCGGACACCGCGCGCGAAGCCCTGACCGAGGCGCTCCGCCGCGTGCTCGAGCGGCTCGATGACGACGATCTCGCGGCGAACGCGCTCCTCGAGACGGTCGAAGGGGATCCGACGCTGCTGCGCGTCGCCGACCTCGCCGAGCGCATGCACCGCTCGGTCCGCTCGCTCGACCGCCTCGCCCGCCGCAGCTTCGGCCTGCCGCCCGCCGCGATCATCCGCCGCCGCCGTCTGCAGGACGCGGCCGAGGCCGTCCGGCTCGCGCCGGATCGCCCGCTGCGCGACATCGCCGCAGAGTTCGGCTTCGCCGACCACGCCCACCTCACGCGCGAGTTCTCGTCGGTCCTCGGGTTCACACCGTCGGAGTACCGCGCGGGGCCGTGAGCGTCATCGCGTTTCCGCGCTCGGAAGCGCCTCGGTAGGCTTCTGCGCGTGAAGATCCTCGTTCTCGGCTCCGGTGCGCGCGAGCACGCCATCATCCTCGCCCTGAAGTCGGAGGACGCGGGCCACGAGCTGCTCGCCGCCCCCGGCAACGCCGGCATCGCCCGCGACGCCGAGATCGTCGACGTCGACATGCTCGACGGCGCGGCGGTCACCGAGTTCGCGAACGAGCACGGAGTGAACCTCGTCGTCGTCGGCCCCGAGGCTCCGCTCGTCGCCGGCGTCGCGGATGTGCTGCGCGAGCATGGCATCCCCGTCTTCGGCCCGGGCAAGGCCGCCGCCGCGCTCGAGGGCTCGAAGGCCTTCGCGAAGCGGATCATGGAGGAGGCCGGGGTCCCCACGGGCCGCGCCACGCACGCACGCTCGCTCGACGAGGTCGCCGCCGCGCTCGACGCGTTCGGAGCGCCCCACGTCGTGAAGGCCGACGGGCTCGCCGCCGGGAAGGGCGTGATCGTCACCTCCGACCGACAGGCGGCTCTCGACCACGCCGCCGAGTACCTGCCGACCGGGCCCGTGCTCGTCGAGGAGTTCCTCTCCGGGCCGGAGGTCTCGCTCTTCTTCCTCAGCGACGGCGACACCGTGCGCGCCCTGAGCCCCGCGCAGGACTTCAAGCGCGCGCTCGACGGCGACGAGGGCCTCAACACCGGCGGCATGGGCGCCTACTCGCCGCTCCCGTGGCTCGCCGAGCGCTTCGGCGGCGAGGACGCCTTCGTCCAGCACGTGACCGACGAGGTCGCGCTGCCGGTCATCCGCCGCCTCGACGAGGAGGGCACCCCCTTCATCGGCCTCCTCTACGCGGGACTCATCGTGACCGAGGCGGGGGTGCGCGTGATCGAGTTCAACGCGCGCTTCGGCGACCCCGAGACGCAGGTCGTCCTGCCGCGCCTCGTCACGCCGCTCTCGCACCTGCTCCTGGCGGCGGCGACCGGCACCCTCGAGGACGAGCCCGCGCCCGCGTTCTCCGACGACGTCGCCGTGACGGTCGTCGTCGCGAGCGAGGGCTACCCCGAGTCGCCCGTGACGGGTCGGCCGATCACGGGCATCGTCGAGGCCGAGGCCATCGCCGGGGTGCATGTCGCGCATGCCGCGACCGCGCAGGCCGACGACGGCGGACTCATCGCGACCGGCGGCCGCGTGCTCAACGTCGTCGCCCGCGGCGCCGACTTCCGCGAGGCGCGCGAGCGCGCCTACCGAGGCATTGCGGAGATCCGTCTCGAAGGCTCCCACCACCGCACCGACATCGCGGCCCGCGTCGCCCAGTAGCCGCGGGAGGCGCACGGCGGGAGGCGCACGGCGGGAGGCGCACGCTGCTCGCGGCGGGTGCGCGTCACCATCGCCGGGCGCGCTCCCAGTTGCGGCAGGGCTGCGAGGAGCCTCGCGTCACGCCCGCGCACGCGGGGATCGTCTCCGGCTCCGCCTCCTCGATCAGCACGGGCTCGCCGTCGTCATCGACGCTCCAGTGCTCGGGCGTCCAGAGATGGCGCGCAGGCGCGTACGCGTTGAAGAGAACCTCGCAGTCGCAGAAGCCGCCCATCCCCTCCAGACGCGCCTCGAGCCCCGTCGCCCGCGGCGCGCGCTCGTCTCGGAACCGCCGCGCGAACCGCAGCGTCCCGTCGCATCCGAACTCGGTCATCATCCGGTTCAGGTAGCACACCAGGCACTCGACCTCGCGCGGTGTCGTCAGACCGTCGGACAGCGCCCGGACGATCTGCTCGGCCTCATCGCCGACATCCTTCGTCTCCATGCGCAGAACGTACGGCCGACCGCCGACATCCGCGGATCGGCCGCTCAGCGCACGGCGAGACGCGCGCGTGCGGAGGGCCTCGAGCCCTCGGGGGCGAGTGCAGCGAGCGTGCGCAGGAGCGTCGTGAGCCACACGAACGCGAGCCCCACCGCGACGGCCTCGAGACCGGTCGCGGAGTAGATCGCAAGCGGCCGCCACAGCAGGACCGCGACGACGAGGCCCACGGCCACGCCGGCCGACGTCACGGCGAGGGCGCGAGGGCGGCCGGGGATGATCCGGATGGTCGCCACCGCCAGCGCGCCGAGGAGGGCGAGGAGGGCGAAGGCCGCGACGTTGTGGGCGAGCTGCGCGCGGTGGACCGGGAGCAGCCCGACGCCCGCGAGCGCGGCGCCGGCGAGCGCGAACAGCACGACGATCCATCCGATGCGGCCGAGTGCGTCGTCGCCGAGGATCCGGTGGAGGTCGCGGCCCACGTACGAACCGACCGTCGCGAGCAGGAGCCCGCCGACGACGAGCGTGCCGTTGAAGGCCCAGGACGTCTGCCCGCCCGCGCCCAGCTGGGAGAAGTTGCGCTCCCACCACCGCGGGTCGGCCGCGGTGAGCATCGAGAACAGCGTCCCCGTGATGAGGAACGCGAAGAGCAGGGTGACGAGCTCGCGGGTGCGCAGGCGCATGCCGAGGCCATACGCGAAGCCTCCGCTCGCCGCCGAGGCGATGCCCGTGAGGAGCCCTCCGCCGAGCGGCGGCACCTCGAGCCCGTGCAGGCCGATCGCGAGCACCTCCCCCGCGCAGAGCACCGCCAGCGCGCTCACGCCTGCGACAGCGAGGGCGACCGCGGCATCCGAGACACGCGACACGGCGGTCTGCCACGGCGGCATGCCCGCGGTCTCCGCACCGCGGAAGCGCACGGTGCTCATCGCGAACGCACCCGCGGCGACGAGCGCCGTCACGGCCGCCGCGGGGAAGCCGATCGACCCCTCTCCGGCAAGCGGCCGCGCGACGCCCCACAGCAGCGCCGACCCCGCAAGCGCGCCGACGATGAAGCACACCCACGACGCCGCCGTCACGGCGGACTCTGAGCGGAGGGCGTCGACGTCGTTCACGCGTCCATCGAAGCACGCGCGTCGGACGTCAGGCGGAGCCACCGCCCCACCCAGGTCGCAGAAAGCGGCCTCAACGGGCCGATCAAAGCCGCCAATTGCGACCCGAACAGCCGGCACCCAACCCAGGTCGCAGAAACCGGCCCAAACCGGCCACTCAAGGCCGCCAACCGCGACCCGAACGGCGCCGCCCAACCCAGGTCGCAGAAACCGGCCCAACCGGCCGATCAAGGCCGCCAACTGCGACCTGAACGGCCACCGCGCCGCCACCGCCGCGGCCGTCGCCGCCGCGGCGCGAGCGTCAGTGCCGGGGCTTGCGCGGGGGCCGGTCGTCGCGGTCGCGGAAGCCGCCGTCGCGCGATCCGCGGCCGCGGCCATCCCGATCCCCGCGGTAGCCGCCGCGCCCGCCGCCGTCGCGGTCGTCGCGGAAGCGCCCGCCGCCACGCGGTCCGCCCGTGCTGCGGAACGGACGCGGGTCGGGCTTGAGCTCGATGAGCTGGCCGCTGATGCGCGTGTCGGCGAGGCGGTCGAGCGTCTCCTGCGGCAGGTCGGCCGGCAGCTCGACGATCGAGAAGTCGGGGCGGATGTCGATGCGACCGAAGTCGTCGCGACGCAACCCGCCCTCGTTCGCGAGCGCGCCCACGATCTGGCGCGGCTCGACCCGCTGGCGCTTCCCGACCTCGATGCGGTACGGCGAGTACTGGCCGCCGCCGCGGGGACGGCGCTCCTCGCGTCCGCCGCGGTCGTCGTCGAAGCGGCGTTCGCGATCCTCGCGCTGCGCCCGCTCGCGCCGGGGCGGGTCGGGCGGCAGCAGGAGCGGCGTGTCGCCCTGCGCCACGACCGCGAGCGCGGCCGCCACGTCGGACTCGACGACATCGTGGTGGTTGACGTAGTGCGCGATGATGTCGCGGAACTCCGCGATCCGCTCCTGGTCGGCGAGCGCGGCCGTGATCGCGTCGTCGAAGCGGCTGAGGCGCGTGACGTTGACGTCCTCGGCGGTCGGGATCTGCATCTCGGTCAGCGGCTGCCGCGTCGCCTTCTCGATCGCGCCGAGCAGGCGGCGCTCCCGCGGCGTCACGAAGCTGATCGCGTCACCCGTGCGGCCCGCGCGGCCCGTCCGGCCGATGCGGTGCACGTACGACTCCGTGTCGATGGGGATGTCGTAGTTCACGACGTGCGTGATGCGGTCGACGTCGAGGCCGCGCGCGGCGACATCCGTGGCCACGAGGATGTCGAGCTTGCCCGACTTGAGCTGCTCGACCGTCCGCTCGCGCTGGGCCTGTGCGATGTCGCCGCTGATCGCCGCGGCCGTGTAGCCGCGGGCGCGCAGCTTCTCGGCGAGCGTCTCGGTCTCGCTCTTCGTGCGGACGAAGACGATCATCCCGTCGAAGTTCTCGACCTCGAGGATGCGCGTGAGCGCATCGACCTTCTGGGGGTACGACACCATGAGGTACCGCTGGGTGATGTTCGCCGAGGTGGTCGTCTTGCTCTTGACCGTGATCTCCTCGGGGTCGTTCAGATGCTGCTGCGAGATCCGACGGATCTGCGCGGGCATCGTCGCCGAGAACAGCGCGGTCTGCTTGTCGTCGGGGGTGTCGGCGAGGATGGTCTCGACGTCCTCCGCGAAGCCCATCTTGAGCATCTCGTCGGCCTCGTCGAGCACGAGGAACCGCAGCTCCGACAGGTCGAGCGTGCCCTTGTCGAGGTGGTCCATGACGCGGCCCGGGGTGCCGACGACGATGTTCACGCCGCGACGGAGGGCCGACAGCTGCGTGCCGTAGCCCTGTCCGCCGTACACCGGCAGGACGTGCACGCCCTTCATGCGCGCGGCGTACTTCTCGAACGCCTCGCAGACCTGCAGCGCGAGTTCGCGCGTGGGCGCGAGCACGAGCGCCTGCGGCGTCTTCTGCGTCGTGTCGAGCTGGTCGAGGATGGGCAGCGCGAACGCGGCCGTCTTCCCCGTCCCCGTCTGCGCGACGCCGAGGACGTCGCGCCCGCGGAGGAGAAGCGGGATGGTCTGGGCCTGGATGGCGGACGGGGTCTCGTACCCGACGTCCTTGAGCGCCTTCAGGACGGCGTCGCCGAGTCCGAGGTCGGAGAAGGTCGGCGTGCTCTCGCCCTCGCCGTCGATGGGCGTGTCGGTCGGATCGGTTGAAGCCATGTGTCCACGGTATGCGGCCCCGGCCGATTCCGCGTCGTCCTCGCCGTGATCCCGCCGCGGATCGGCCGATATGCGGCGCGCTCGTCGGGTCAGACCATGCCCGGGCCGAACCCCGCGCGCTCGACGGCGATGCACATGAGAGCGCGGTTCCGTGCGCCGAGCTTCTGCCGCGCCTGCTCGAGATGCGTCTTGACGGTGGCGACGGAGAGGTGGAGCGCGTGAGCGATCTCGCTGTTCGAGGCCCCCTCGGCGACGAGCACCGCGATGTCCTGCTCGCGCCGCGTCAGCGTCTGGAACCGCTCCTGCGCCTCGCGGCGCACGGCGTGATCGCGCCCTCCGGCGAAGCGCGCGATGAGATGGACGGTGCTGCGCGGCGACACGAAGCCCTCTCCCGCGTGGACGGAGCGGACGGCCTCCGCGAAGTGCGCCGTCGCGCTGTCCTTGAGGAGGAATCCCGCTGCGCCGGCCTCGAGCATCCGGAAGACGTAGTCCTCCGAGTCGAAGCTCGTGATCGCGATCACCCTCGTGCTCGGCACCTCGGCCAGGAGCGCGGCCGTGCTCTCCGGGCCCGGCAGACCGGGCATCCGGACGTCCATGAGCACGACGTCCGGCCGCCGCTCGCGTGCGAACGCCACCGCATCGGCCCCGTTGGACACGTCGCCGATCACCTCGATGCCGGCCGCCGCGCCGAGGATCGACCGGAGGCTCTGGCGCACGAGCGCGTCGTCGTCGACGACGAGAACGCGGATGGCCCGAGGGTCGTCGGCGGAAGACGGATCCGAGGCGCTCATGCCTCGAGGATACGGTCGCGCGGCCTCACCCCTCGGGCCACGGCAGCGTCACGTCGACGATGAAGTGGCCGTCGGCCTCGCCGATCCACGCCGTCCCCTGCAGGATCGCGACGCGCTCGCGGATGCCCGCGATGCCGCGGCTCGCACCAGGCGTGATGCCGGACGGCGGGATCGGAACCGGGTTGCTCACGCGGATCCGCGCGCCCGTCGACGGCGAGGCCTCGACGTAGACGCTCACGGGCGCCCCGGGCGCGTGCTTGAGCGCGTTCGTGAGCGACTCCTGGACCACGCGGTAGACCGTGCGATCGAGCGCTGCGCCCGCCCCCTCCGCATCCTCGATGAGCACGAGCGCGTCGACCGTCGCTCCGGACTCGCGGACGCTCCGGATGAGGTGCCCCAGCTGGCGCATCGACGCGAGCGTGGGCGGCGCCTCCGGATGCTCGGTGCGCGGCGCGCTCCGCAGCTCGCCCAGCAGGCCGCGCAGGTCCTCGAGGGACTGGTGCGCCTGCTGGCGGAGCGTGAGAGCGGCCCGCGCGACCGTCGGATCCTGCGACCGCGATGCCTCCTCGAGGGCGCCCGACTGCAGCGAGATGACCGACAGCCGGTGCGCGAGGGCGTCGTGGATGTCCCGCGCGAGCCGCTCGCGCTCGGCCTGCCGGACGACCTCCTCGCCGAGGGCCTCCGCCCGGTCGTGCGCGATGTCCGCCCGGGCCCGCTGCACGTCGCTCTCCCGACGCGAGCGCAGGATGACCGTGGCGCCGAATGTCACGAGGAGCACGCCGACCGCGATGACGATGACGAACGCGGCGAGCGCCGCGGGATCCGCGCGGCCCGAGTCGCCGGCGAGCCCGCGGGCGAGCACACCGTCGTCACCCCAGGTCGACAGCACCTCGCGCGCGACGAACAGAGCGACGGCGCAGGATGCGCCGATCGCGAGACGCACGGCACGGGCGCCGTCGAGCCGCAGCAGCAGGTGATGCGTCGCGACGAGCAGCAGGAGGTAGTCGACGCCGATCAGCGCGAGAATCGCGCCCGCGATGAGCGGGAGGACGGGATGGGTGCGACGCGCGAACACGGTCGCCCACAGCGCGGTCGTGACGAGCCACAGCACCGTCCCGGCCTGCGTGAGGCGGCCATCCGCCGTCGCGATCGGCACGTTGGCGATCCCGACCGTCTCGACAACGAAGCCGATCACGACGAGCCCCGTGCCCGTGAAGATCCGCCGCATCCGCTCCCAGGCGCGGGACGTCGATGCGTCGGCTGCGGGGGCGGTCTCGGGCATGATCCGAGCGTAGGGGTGGGCGCCGACGCCGGGCGACGTCCGCGCGGCCGAGGATGTCCAGCCGATCGGCTGGCCACGAGCGGCCGGATGGCCGATGTCCGCGGCCCGTGCGCGCCTCGACAGTGGGAGGGTCCCGCCGGGTGACCGGCACCCGCATCGCAGAGATGAGCAGTCATGTCGCACTCCCCTGTCGACCCGTCCAGCCCGCAGCTCCCCGCACCGCAGCCGTCGACCCCGCCTCCCGCGCCGTTCGGCGCGCCGCCCGCGCCGGGCGCTGCGACCCCCGATCCGCTGTCCGCGCCGTCGAGCACGGGCGAGCCGCGTCCGCCGCGCAACACGATCGCTCTCGTCGCGCTCGCCCTGGCCGTCGTGGGCGCGGTCTTCGCGGCGATCCCCGGCGCGCTCGTCGTCGGCTGGATCCTCCTGCCGATCGCCTTCATCCTCGCGATCGTGTCGCTCTTCCAGAAGGGCAGGAAGGCGGCGGGCGTCGCGGCGCTCATCGTGTCGGTCGTGGGCACCGTGATCGGCGTCGTCGTCTTCGTGGGGTCCCTCGCGGCCGCCGTGGGCTCCGCCGTCGAGGAGAGCGCCTCCACGAGCGTCGCCTCACCCGCCGAGGGCGCCCCGGTCGAGGAGGAGCCCGCCGAGGAGCCTGTCGATGAGCCGGTCGCCGAGCCCGCTCCGACCGAGGGGACCCGGGAGAATCCCGCCCCGCTCGGCTCCGCCGTCTCGGGAGACGAGTGGACGGTCACCGTGAACAGCGTGACGCTCGGCGCGACGGACGCCGTGCTCGCGGAGAACATGATCAACCAGGCGCCTGCGGAGGGTGAGGAGTACATCCTCGTCGGCGTCACCGCGACCTACACCGGCCAGGACGAGGGCATGGCAGCGGAGGTGCAGATCGAGTACGTCACGCCCGACGGCGTGAGCATCGCCGGCTACGACACGATCGCCGTCGCGCCCGATGCGCTCGACACCCTCGCGACCCTCTACAGCGGCGCGCAGGTGACCGGCAATGTCGTGCTCGCTGTGCCGTCCGCGACCGCCGCGTCGGGCCTGATCGCGGTCACCCCCGGGCTCTTCGCCGACACGGCGTTCGTCGCCGTGCAGTGACGCCGATCACGCGGGTGCGGAGGCCTCCTCCGCACCCGCGATAATGGTCCCGTGAGCGACGCCCTCGAGATCCCCGGCTGGAAGCACGTCTACTCCGGCAAGGTCCGCGACCTGTACGTGCCGGCCGACACGCCGGACGGCGAGCGCGCCGAGCGGATGCTCGTGGTCGCGAGCGACCGCGTCAGCGCGTTCGACTTCGTGCTCTCTCCGGGCATCCCCGGCAAGGGCGAGCTCCTCACGACGCTCAGCCTGTGGTGGTTCGACCAGCTCGCGGGAGCGGATGGCGGCGAGCGCGTCCCCAACCACCTCGCATCCGAGGAGATCCCCGCCGAGGTCGCCGGCCGCGCGATGATCGTCCGCTCGCTCGACATGCTCCCGGTCGAGTGCGTCGTGCGCGGCTACCTGACCGGATCGGGCTGGGCCGAGTACGTCGAGAGCGGCACGGTGTGCGGCATCCCCCTTCCCGAGGGACTCCAGAACGGCGACCGCCTGCCCGAGCCGATCTACACCCCGGCGTACAAGGCGCCGATGGGCGAGCACGACGAGAACATCTCCTACGCGCAGACCGTCGACCTCGTCGGCGAGGAGCGCGCGGCCGCGCTGCGCGACCGCTCGCTCGAGATCTACCGCCGAGCGGCCGCAGCCGCCGAGGCGAAGGGCCTCATCCTCGCCGACACGAAGTTCGAGTTCGGCCTCGACGACGACGCCGTTCTGCGGCTCGCCGACGAGGTGCTCACGAGCGACTCGTCGCGCTACTGGGACGCCGCGTCGTGGAAGACCGGGACGACGCCCGCCGAGCGCATGGCGAGCTTCGACAAGCAGATCGTGCGCGACTGGCTCGCCGCGAACTGGGACAAGCAGGGCGAGCCGCCGTCGCTCCCCGCCGAGATCGTCGAGCGGACGGTCGCGCGCTACCGCGAGCTGCTGGAGCGCATGACCGCCTGACGGCGACCGCCGGGCTCAGGCCTCCTCGTCCTCCCGGCGGGGCCGACGCTGCGCACGCCGTTCCTCACCCACCGTGAGCGACGCATCGCCCGAGGCGGTGTGCCGGGGGTTCTCCGGACCGCGCGGCTGGATGTGCCCGGGGTCGAGCGTGCGGCGCACATCCTCCGCGGTCACGATCGGATGCTGCTCGGTGGCCGTCTCGTACCACTCGGTGAGCGCAGGGTCCTCCGTGTCGATGCCGGCTCCCGCGCCCTCGTCGGCCGCCACCTCGGTCGCGCCGAAGACGAAGTCGTCACCGTGCTCGGCGATGCCGAGCCGCACGCCCTGCGCGATCGCGGCCTTCGCGAAGCGCCGCCGGAGCATATAGGGGTCGGTGCCGAGCTCCTTCGCCCACGCGATCATGACGCCGATGACGATGAAGGCGAACGGCAGAGCCGAGACGACCATGATCGACTGCAGGCCCGAGAGCGCGGTCTCGCCGCCGGCGAGGAGCAGCGCCAGCGCCGCCGCGCCGAGGAGGAGACCCCAGGTCACGGTGACCCACGTCGACGGCTCGGGCTTGCCCCGCTGGCTCATCGAGCCCATGACGATCGCGGCCGAATCGGCCGAGGTCACGAAGAAGAGGATGATCGACACCATCGCGACCACCGACAGGACGACGCCGAAGGGCATCTGCTGGAACACCGCGAAGAGGATCGCCTCGGGCCCGCCGGCCTCGCTGATCCCGCGACCGGCCTCCTCGAGCCACATCGTCGTGCCGCCGAGGATGCCGAACCAGATCGCGCACACGGCCGACGGCACGACGATCACGACCGTGACGAACTCCCGCAGGGTGCGCCCGCGCGAGATCTTCGCGATGAACATGCCCACGAAGGGCGTCCACGAGATCCACCAGGCCCAGTAGTAGTTCGTCCACGTCGAGACGAAGGCGGCGGCGTCCTCGCCCTGCGCCGGGTTCCGCATGAGCATCGTCCAGAGGTCCTCGAGGAACGCCGACAGGCTCGCGGGAATGATGTTCAGCAGGAAGAGCGTGGGTCCGACGACGAAGATGATCACCGCGATGACGAACGCGAGCACCATGTTGATGTTCGACAGCGCGCGGATTCCGCGCTTGATGCCGGACACCGCCGACGCGACGAACGCGGCCGTCAGCACCGTCACGATGATGATGAGGCCCGCATTGCCGAACGGGCCTGCACCGGTGACGTACTCGACGCCGCTCGCGATCTGCAGCGCGCCCATCCCGAGCGTGACGCCCGTTCCGAAGAGCGTGACGATGATCGCGAAGACGTCGATGATGGCGCCGGCCCATCCGTCGGTGCGCTGGCCGAAGATCGGATGGAAAATGGCCGAGATGAGCGGCGGGCGCCCGCGCCGGTACGCGGCGTAGGCGATCGCGCCGCCGACGAGGGCGTAGAAGGCCCACGCCATCGGGCCCCAGTGGAGGAGCGACTGCGCGAGCGCGTCGTGCATGGCGTCGCGGCTGCCGGCCTCCGAGTCAAAGCCGTATGGCACGTCGTTGAAGTAGCCCAGAGGCTCGGCGGGCCCCCAGAAGAGCAGCCCGATGCCCATGCCGGCGGAGAAGAGCATCGCGATCCAGGAGACCGTCGAGAACTCCGGCTCCTCCTCATCCGAGCCGAGACGCACCCCGCCCGTACGGCCGTAGCCGAGCACGAGCATGAACACGATCGTGACGACCGCGAGCAGCGAGAACAGCCATCCGAAGTTCGTGGTCACCCAGCCCAGCGACGCCGCACCGACCTCGCTGATGCTGTCGGGGGCGAGGAAGCCCCACAGCACCACCGCGAACACGAGCACGCCCGCGATGCCGAACACCGTCCAGTTCGTGCTGAACGATCTCCCGGTGTCCTCGACTCCGATGCCGGGGATCAGCGCGGGATGCGTCACCTCCCGGAGGATCCGCTTCGTGCTCTCCCTGCCGGGCTCGCTCCTGCGCGCGGCGCCTGCTGCGCCGGTGTTCTGGGTCATGTCTCCCCCAAGCCGTCGTCGCCCCGCGGGGCGTCCTGCGTTCCGTATGCGTCCGTCCGTATGCTGCGCTTCACGATAGCGACGACGGCCCGATCACACAGGGGCACGCGCGGCGCCCGCACCGCCCGCCCGCGCGAGGCGCTAGCGTTTCAGAGGCCGCATCCGGCCATCCGCTCCTCCCGCGCCGGCCATCCGCATCGGCGCGCGCTCCCGCTTCCCGAAGGAGAACCATGCCCCTGTGGACCGTGCACGGCGACGGACGCACCGTCGCCCCCGGCGCCGTCGTCGCGCCGACCGAGCGGCTGTCGTGGCCGGCCACGCTCGCGATGGGCGTGCAGCACGTCGTCGCGATGTTCGGCGCGACGTTCCTCGTGCCCTCGCTCACCGGCTTCCCCGTGTCGACCACGCTGCTCTTCAGCGGTCTCGGGACGCTGCTGTTCCTCGTCGTCACGAAGAACCAGCTGCCGAGCTACCTCGGCTCGTCCTTCGCGTTCATCGCCCCCATCACGGCCGCCGTCGCGGCCGGCGGCACCGGCTCGGCACTCGCGGGCGTCGTCGCGGTCGGCCTGCTGCTCGCGCTCGTCGGCGTCGTCGTCCAGGTCGCCGGGCTCGGGTGGGTCGACGCGCTCATGCCGCCCGTCGTCGCCGGGGCGATCGTCGCGCTCATCGGGTTCAACCTCGCGCCGACCGCGTGGACGAACTTCCAGGCCGACGGCGCGACGGCGACGATCACGCTCGTCGCGGTCATCCTCTTCTCGGTGCTGTTCCGCGGCTTCCTCGGCCGCATCTCGATCTTCCTCGGCGTCGTCGTCGGATACGTCTACGCGGCGTTCACGGGCTCGTTCGACATCCCGAATCCCCTGCGCGGGGACCGGACCCCGGCCGAGCTCATCGCGGATGCGCCGTGGATCGGGCTGCCCGAGTTCCATCTGCCCGACTTCGTCTCGCCCGGCACCTGGACGACGATCGCCATGTTCCTGCCCGTCGTGCTCGTGCTCGTCGCCGAGAACGTCGGGCACGTGCGCGGCGTCGCGACGATGACGGACGCGTCCGTCAACCGGCACACCGGCCGCGCGCTCATCGCCGACGGCGCCGCGACCATGCTCGCGGGCGGCTTCGGCGGCTCGGGCACGACGACGTACGGGGAGAACATCGGCGTCATGGCCGCGACGCGCGTGTACTCGACGGCCGTGTACTGGATCGCCGGCGGCTTCGCGATCCTGCTCGCCTTCTCGCCGAAGATCGGCGAGGTCTTCAACTCCATCCCCGCCGGGGTGCTGGGCGGCGCCACGACCGCGCTGTACGGGCTCATCGGCATCATCGGCATCAAGATCTGGGTCGACAACCGCGTGGACTTCTCGCGCCCCGTCAACCAGTACACCGCGGCCGTCGCGCTCGTCATCGCGATCGCGGGCTTCAGCCTGGATGCGGGGGCGTTCTCGTTCGGCGGCATCGTGCTCGGCACGGTCGCCGCTCTCGCGATCTACCACCTGGGCAACCTCATCGCCCGCGCGCGGCGCACGGGCGCCGACGACGGCGGCCCGATCCCCGCCGTCGGCCCGCTCGGCGGCGACCCCCTCGACGGCGACGCCGCCGGTGGTGACGCGCCCCGGTGACGCCCCCGGTGGCGCCCCCGGTGACGCCCCCGGCGCCCCCCGGTGAGACTAGCGGCGGTGGTCACCCGCTCGGTGAGACTAGCGGCGGTGGTCGAGACTAGTGCTCCCGGCACCGGGCTCGGCGACGGGCGCTAGTCTCACAGGCAGATGAGTCAGGGCGACGAGAGACGGTTCGCCGCGTGGGCGCGTGAGCTGCGCGACGTGCACGCGCGCCTGCGCAAGGCGCTTCAGGTCACGCGCGAGGCCCTCGCGTCCGACGAGCGGATGGCCGAGGCGGCTTCGCGGGAGCTGCTGCTGTTCTGCCACGGATTCTGCGCGGCGCTCACGGCGCACCATGTCGCCGAGGACCGGACGCTGTTCCCCGCGGTCGTGAGCGCGCACCCCGAACTGCGCGACACCATCCGCAAGCTCGAGCAGGACCACTCGATGATCGCGCACCTCCTCGGCGGGCTGCAGCAGGCCGTCGACGGCGGCAGCTCGCCGGACGAGCTGCTCCGTCACCTCGAGGGCGTCTCCGCGATCATGGAGTCGCACGTCCGCTTCGAGGAACGACAGCTGCTCGTCGTGCTCGACGCGCTCGACCTCGACGCGACGACCGAGGAGGCGCTCGGGCCGTTCTGAGGCCGAGTGCGTCAGGGGTCGAGCTCATGGGAGGTCGCGAGTACCCTCCGCCGTATGGTCTCCCCTGACGTCCTCGCGTGGCTGCTCGACACGGATCCCGCCCTCCGCTGGCAGGTGGAGCGCGACCTCGCGGGCGCGCCGGAGGACGTGTGGCGGGCGACGTGCGCCCGCGTCGCGCGGGAGGGCTTCGGAGCGAGGCTCCTCGCCCTCCAGGATGAGGATGGCCAGTGGGCGGGCGGCGCCTTCTTCCCGCGCGGGTTCGACGGCTCGGAGGACGGCCAGCCCTGGACCGCGACGACCTGGACCCTGAACGCGCTGCGCGAGTGGGGCGTCGACGCCCGCGCCCTCGAGGGGACAGCGGAGAGGCTCGCCGCGCACAGTCGCTGGGAGTACGACGACCTGCCGTACTGGGGCGGCGAGGTCGACTGCTGCATCAACGCCTGGACGCTCGCGAACGGCGCCTGGCTCGGCGTCGACGTCGCCGCGAACGCCGCGTGGTTCGTCGACCATCGGCTGCCGGACGGCGGATGGAACTGCGAGTGGGTGGAGGGGTCGACGCGCTCCTCGTTCCCCTCGACGCTCAACAGCCTCAAGGGCCTCCTGGCGTACGAGAGGACGACCGGAGGGACCGACGCGTCACGCGCGGCGCGGCGCGGCGGAGAGGAGTACCTCCTGGAGCGCCGTCTGCATCGCCGTCTCTCCACGGGCGAGCCCGTCGCGGAATGGACAACGGCCTTCGCATACCCGCAGCGCTGGCGCTACAGCGTGCTCAACGCGCTCGACTACTTCCGCGAGGCCTCCCTCGCGACCGGTGCGTCGCCCGACCCCCGGCTCTCCGAGGCGGTGGAGCTGGTCCGCGCCGCGCGCCAGCCGGACGGCACCTGGCTGCAGGCATTCCGCGAGCCGGGTCGCGTGTGGTTCCACGTCGACGTCGAACCCGGGGTGCCCTCCCCCTGGGTGACGTTCCTCGCCCTGCGCGTGCTCTCCTGGTGGGACGACACGGCGTGACGCTCACTCACTCCGCCAGCGCACCATCCAGCTCTCGGGCGGTGTGACGGGCTCCCAGCCGCTGCGGGCGTAGAGCGCGTGCGCGTCCTTCGTGAAGAGCAGCGTCCGTCTGAGTCCCAGGGCGTCGGCCTCCGCCGCGATGCCCTCGACGAGGCCCTTCCCGATGCCCTCGCCCCGCAGGGCCGGGTCGACGATCACATCGGCGAGCCATCCGAAGGTCACCCCGTCCGTGACGAGGCGCGCGAACGCCACCTGGCGGCCTCGGGCCCGTCGGTAGACCCCGAAGCAGCGTGAGCCCGCGTTCGCCGCGTCCTGCTGTGCGCGCGTGCGGCCGACGGCCCAGTACGCGTGGGTGCTCAGCATCTCGTGCACCCACGCCGCGTCGATCCGGGCGGCGTCGGCGGAGAACTCGTACAGCGCGTCGTCCATCGTCCCAGTCTGGCAAGGCGTCCGCAGCGGGTTCCCGGTCCGATCGCACACCGGTGGCCCGATCGGGGCCACACTGGTGTCATGTCCACGTTCGACGATGTGCGGACGATCGCCCTCGCCCTCCCCCGCACGGAGGAGCGCGAGGGCGGATGGCACATGGGCCCGAGCTGGCGGATCATCGGCGGCGCGATGTTCGCGTGGTCGCGACCGGTGCGGGGGCGCGACCTCGAGTGGATGCGCGCGCAGGGCGACGAGCCGGGTGACGCGGTGCTCGGGGTCCGCGTCGACGGCGAGGAGGGCAAGCGCGAGGTGCTCGCCGCGAACCCGCGGGCCGCCTTCACGATCCCGCACTTCGACGGCTATCCCGCGGTGCTCCTGCGCCTTCCGGAGACGCCCGTCGACCTGCTGCGCGAGCTCGTCGTCGAGTCGTGGCTGCTCCGCGCGCCGAAGCGGATCGCGCGGGACTGGCTCGAGGAGAACGGCATGATGGAGCGATGAGCGGGCTGCACCACGTCGAGATCTGGGTCGCCGACGCCGCCGACGCGCGCGAAGAGTGGACCTGGCTGCTCGAGCGGCTCGGATGGCTGCTGGACGCCGCGTGGGACGGCGGCTTCACCTTCGTGTCCGACGGCGCCTACCTCACCTTCACCGAGTCGCCCAACCTCGTGGGGCACCTCCACGACCGACGTCGCCCCGGGCTCAACCATCTCGCCTTCGAGGGCGGCACGAAGGAGGAGGTCGACGCCGTGATCGCGGCCGCGCCCGCGCACCGGTGGGCGCCCCTGTACTCGGAGCGGTATCCGCACGCGGGCGGCCCCGACCACTACGCCGGCTGGATCGAGGGGCCGGGCGGCTTCAAGGCCGAGATCGTCGCGACCGCGTGAGGCTCAGGCCTCGCCGCGCTCGCGCTTGCGGCGGAGGATCTCGGCGCGCAACCGCTCCTCCTCGGCCTCGCGCTCGAGGTCGGCGAGCTGCTGCTCCGTCGTGCGCGTGTCCACGGGGCGCGCGGGCGCGGCCTGAGGCTGCTCGGCCGCGGGTCGCGTGAAGAGCGCGGGGCGCGCGACGCGCTCGGGGTACTCGCGGCCGATCGCCCACCACAGGGCGCCGCCGAGCAGGGGGATGAGGATCGCGATGATCACCCATCCGAACTTCGGGAGGTGCTTCACCTGCCCTTCCTCGCGCGTGATGATGTCGATCAGCGTGACGACCGAGAAGGCCAGGACGAGGAGCGAGAAGAGCATGGGCACGCTCTCACGCTAGCGAGCACCCTCCGCCTCCGTCGAGGGCGAGCCGGCCACCTCGAGCCGCATGAGCACGCGCGGGATGCCGCCCGACACGGAGTCGGTGTCGGCGACCTTGCGGAAGCCGGCCCGCTCGAACAGCGACCGGAAGCCGACGAAGGCCATCGTCAGATCGACCTTCCGGTCGCCGTTGTCGACGGGATACCCCTCGATCGCCGCGGCGCCGCGTTCGATCGCGAACGCCACGGCGCCGTCGAGCAGCGGCGGCAGGATGCCGCGGCCGCGGTGCCCCGGGCGCACCCTCAGGCACCAGATGGACCACGGCTCGGGGCCCTCGACGTGCGGGATCCTCGTGCTCCGCGCGAACTGCGTGTGCGCGCGGGGAGCGACCCCCGCCCATCCGACCGGTTCGCCGTCGTCATATGCGACGACGCCCGGCGGCAGATCGGATGCGCACATCTCGGCCACGAAGGCGCCGCGCTCGGGGCCGTGCAGGGCGCTGTTGACCTTCGAGGGCAGGCGGTGGCTCAGGCACCAGCACACGCTCGCATCGGGGCGCTTCGGGCCCAGCAGCACCTTGACGTCGTCGAAGACGGTCGCGGGGCGCACCTCGATGTCCATGTCGACAGCATCCCGCGCACCGCCGACATCCGACAGCCCTACGCGCTGTCGCGCACGACGAGGTCGGCGGGCAGGATGGTCACGCGCGGCGGCGACTGCCCGGCGAGCCGCGCCAGGAGGATGTCGGCCATCGCCTCGCCCTGCTCGAGCGACGGCTGGCGGATGGTCGTGAGCGCGGGGGCGACGCTCGTCGCGACGGGCGAGTCGTCGAACCCGATGATCGCGATGTCGTCGGGGACGCGCCTGCCCGCCGTGGCGAGCACCTCGAGCGCGCCGCGCGCCATGAGGTCGCTCGCGACGAAGAGGGCGTCGGGCCACTCGGCCTCGCCCCGGTCGACGCTCTCGATGATGCGGCGCATCGCGGCCGCGCCGCCGACCGAGGTGAAGTCGCCGTCGACGACCGGCCCCGCCTCGATCCCGGCCTCCGCGAGCGCGTCGCGGAAGCCCGTGAGCCGGTCCACGCCGGCCGGCATGTCGCGCGGGCCGGTGATCGTGCCGATGCGGCGGTGCCCTCGGCTCAGCAGGTACTCGGTCGCCACGCGGCCGCCCGCGACGTTGTCGACGTCGACGAAGTAGTCGTCGACGCGCTCGCGCGCGGGGCGCCCGCCGAACACGACGGGAACCGAGGCCGAGATCCGGTCGATGTACGTGTCGCTCGTGTGGTGCGAGACGACGAGCGCGCCGTCGACGTTGCCGCCCGCGAGGAACGTCGTCGCCTTGTCGCCCGGATCGTCCGAGGCGATGATGAGGTTCAGCATGTGATCCGACCGCGACAGGCGGTTGCTGATCCCGGTGACGATCGCCGCGAAGAACGGGTCGCCGAAGAAGCGGGTCGTGTCCTCGGGGACGACGAGCGCGATGACATGGGTCAGCCGGCTCGCGAGCGAGCGCGCTGCGCGATTCGGCACGTAGTTGAGCTCGGCGATCGCGCGGCGCACGGCCTCCAGCGCCTCGGGGCTCACCCGCTCCCCGCCGTTGACGACGCGCGAGACGGTCGAGCGCGACACCCCCGCGCGCGCGGCGACCTGCTCCAGCGTCGCCGGGACGCGCCCCGCGTCGGCATCCGCGCTCATCGGGAGGCTCCTTCTGTCTTCAGGACATCTTCTCGCGACCGGGCCCCGCCGCGCACCCCCGCCATCCGGGCACCTCGCGGGAGGCGCCGCGCTCCGCAGCACGGCGCCTCCGGGCGGCGGTCAGACCGCGCGATCGGCGATGATGCGCGCGTAGGCGCGGCCGGATGCCTTCACCGTGCGCTGCTGCGTCTCGTAGTCGACGTGCACGATGCCGAAGCGCTTCGCGTAGCCCCACGCCCACTCGTAGTTGTCCATGAGCGACCAGTAGAAGTAGCCGCGCACATCCACGCCCTCGTCGAGCGCCGCGCCCACCGCCTCGACGTGGTCGCGCACGAACGCGACGCGCTGCGCGTCGTCGATGCGGCCATCCGCGATGGCGTCGTCGCCCGCCGCGCCGTTCTCGGTGACGTAGAGGGGCACGCCGGCCGCGCCCGCGTACTCGTCCGAGACGCGCTGCAGGAGCCGTGTGAGCCCGGCCGGGTCGATCTCCCAGCCCATGTTCGTCCGCTCGTACCCGCGCTCGTGCCAGTGGATCCCGTCGTGCGACGGGAAGGCGGGCTCGATGTGCCGATCGGTGGGTGCGTCGCCGCCCGGAACGGGCGTCGACGACGGCCGCCCCGACACGTACTCCCCGTGGTAGTAGTTCACCCCGAGGAACTCGAGGGGCGTCGAGATCGTCGCCAGGTCGCCGTCGCGCACGGCCGCCTGGAACTCGTCGACCGCAGCCGCGTCGACCGCGCGGATGTCCTCGACGATGTCGCCGGGATAGGTCGCGTGGAAGACGGGCTCGAGGAACCACCGGTTGAACTGGCCGTCGATGCGCCGCGCGGCGTCGAGGTCGGCCGGATCCGAGGGGTCCACCGGCTCGGCGTTCGTGAGGTTGAGCGTGATGCCGAGCTCCTGCGCACCGCGATCCCGCAGCTCCTGCACGGCGCGCCCGTGCGAGAGCAGGAGGTGGTGCGACGCGAGCAGGCCGTCGCGGACGCTCTGCCGGCCGGGGGCGTGAGCGCCGGCCGTGTACGACAGGAACGACGAGCACCACGGCTCGTTGAAGGTCGTCCAGTGCGTGACCCGGTCGCCGAGCGCCTCGTGCATCGTGATCGCGTACTCGACGAAGCGGTCGACGGTGTCGCGGGCGGTCCATCCGCCCTTCTCCTCGAGCGCCTGCGGCAGGTCCCAGTGGTAGAGCGTGAGCCACGGCAGGATGCCGGCCTCGAGCAGCTCGTCGACGAGGCGGCTGTAGAAGTCGATGCCGCGGGCGTTGGGCGCCCCGCCGTCGGGGCGCACGCGCGACCACGACGTCGAGAACCGGTAGGCCTGCAGGCCCAGGTCCTTCATGAGCGCGACGTCATCGCGGTAGCGGTGGTAGTGGTCGCACGCGACGTCGCCGTTGTCGGCGTCGATCACGGCTCCCGGCACGCGTGCGAACGCGTCCCAGATCGATGCGGTGCGTCCGTCCTCGAACGCCGCGCCCTCGATCTGATAGGCCGCCGTGGCCGCGCCGAAGAGGAAGTGGTCCGGAAAGGTTCGGGTCATGAAGGACATCATCCCTTCACCGCGCCGGCCATGATGCCGCTGACGAGCTGCTTGCCGGCCACCGCGAACAGCAGCAGCAGCGGAAGCGTCGCCAGCACGACCCCCGCGAGCACGATCGAGTAGTCGACGAAGTAGTTCGACTGCAGCAGGGAGAGCGCCACGGGCAGCGTCGGGTTCTGCCGGTCGAGCACGATGAACGGCCAGAAGAAGTTGTTCCACGCCGTGACGAACGTGAAGAGGAACAGCATCGCGGCGGCAGGCCGCGCTGCCGTCACCCCGACCGTCCAGAAGGTGCGGATCATCGAGGCGCCGTCCATCCGAGCGGCCTCGATGAGCTCGTCGGGCACTGCCTGCTGGAGGTACTGCGTCATCCAGAACACGCCGAAGGCGCTCGTCAGAGCGGGCACGACGATCGCGCCGATCTGCCCCGTCCATCCGATCTCGCTGAAGAGGATGTAGAGCGGCACGACGCCCAGCTGCTGCGGCACCGCCATCGTCGCGACGACGAACGACAGGAGCACCTTGCCGCCGCGGAAGCGCAGCTTCGCGAACGCCCACCCGGCGAGCGTCGAGAACACGACGACGCTCACGGCGATGACCGTGGAGCTCCAGAGCGAGTTCCACAGCGCGAGCCAGAAGTTCACGGCGGGATCGTTCATCACGCTCAGCGCGTTGGCGATGAAGTTGCCCCCGGGAATCCACGACCGCGCGGGGTCGCGGAGCGTCGTGGAGTCGCCCGATCCGATGAGGAACGAGAAGTACAGCGGGAAGAGGCTCGCGACGAGGACCACGGCGAGTCCGGCGTAGACCCAGAAGCCCGGCCGGGCGCCGCGGATGCGCACCGTGCGGCGCGGTGCCTCCTTGAGGACGAGTGCGGACGTGGCGGTCATCGGCGGGCCTCCGCTCGCTTCAGGGCTCGACGCTCGCGTCGCGACAGCTGCCGCCCGCGCGTCCCCTCGTCGCGCACGAGCGACCGGGTGATGAGCAGGTTGATGAGGCCGATGGCCAGGATGATGAGGAAGAGGATCCAGGCCATCGCGGCTGCGCGCCCGAAGTTCCACTCGCCCCACCCGATGTCGTACAGGTACAGCGTGATCGTGAGCCACTGCTGGGCCGAGCCTCCGCGCCCGAACTGGTCGAACATCCGCGGCTCGTCGAAGATCTGCAGGCCGCCGATCGTCGAGGTGATGATCACGAAGATGAGCGTCGGCTTGAGCGACGGGAGCGTGATGCTCCAGAACTGCCGGAACGCGTTCGCCCCGTCAACCGTCGCCGCCTCGTAGTAGTCGCGCGGGATGGCCTGCATCGCCGCGAGCAGGATGAGCGCGTTGTACCCCGTCCAGCGGTAGTTCACCATCGTGGCGATCGCGACGTGGCTCCAGAACGGCTCGACGTGCCACGGGATCGCACCGATCCCCACGAGCGACAGGAAGCCGTTGATCGCTCCGGACCTGTCCGCGAAGAGCGCGTTGAAGATGAGGCCCACCGCGACGGGTGCGACGACATAGGGCAGGAGGGCGCTCATCCGCCAGAACGTCCGCGCGCGGATGTGTCGGTCGAGCATCGCCGCGATGAACATCGCGAGGATGAGCTGCGGCACGCTCGAGAGCAGGAAGATGCTGAAGGTGTTGCCGAGCGCCGTCCAGAACTTCGGCTGCGTGAGGATCCACGCGTACTGGTCGAAGCCGATGAACTCGCCCGATCGGCGCACCTGGTCCCAGTCCATGAACGAGATGACGCCCGTGTAGATGATCGGGAAGAGGCCGACGATCGCGAACAGCACGAAGAACGGCGAGATGTAGAGGTACGGCGAGAGCTTGAGGTCCCAGCGGCTGAGGCGCTGGGAGAAGGACAGCACGCGGATGGGCCGATCCGGCGGCGGCGCGTCGGCGCGCGTCGGGCGAGTGGCGGTGACGGTCACGGAGGTTCCCTCGGAAGGAGCGGGCGGATGGTCGGGGCTGGCGGTCGCCTGCCCCCGACGCGGGCGGATGGCCGGGGCCGGCCGCCCGCGTCGGGGAGACGGAGGGGCGTCAGAACGCCGAGACCTCCTCGACCCACGTGTCCCAGCTCGTGTCGGCGTCCTCGATGCCGTCGAACACACGGGTGACCGCGTTCTGCAGCGCGTCGTGGAACTGGAAGTACTTCGGCCCCTTCACGGGCGAGACCTCGACGGCCTCGGCGCGCGCGATGCCGATCTCGCCGGTCGGCGCGTCGTTGAAGTACGGGTTCGAGAAGCCGGTGAGCTCGGCGTCCTCGTACGCCTCGGGCTGGCTCGGGAACGTGCCGGCGTTCACGAACGCCTTGACCTGCGTCTCGGGCGACGTCAGCCAGTCGGCCAGCTCCTGCGCGGCCGCGACGTTCTCGCCGTTCGCCGGGATCACGAGGTACGAACCGCCCCAGTTGCCGCCGCCGCCCGGGAAGACGTCGGCGATGTCCCAGCCCTCGATGTCGGGCGCCTCACCCGAGATGATGCCGTGCATCCAGCCCGGGCAGAGCATCGCGGCGAACTCGCCGTTGGCCATCGACGCGTACCAGTCCTCGCTCCACTGGCCGGCGTAGGCCGAGATCGGCACGGCCTTCTCGACGACCGTCTCGTACGCCTCCTGGACGTCGGGGTTCTCGGTGGCGACGACGGTGCCGTCGGCCTCCTCGTAGGTGACCTCGATCTGGTTCATGAGGCCCTGCAGCACCGAGTTCGCGGAGTCGATGAACGGCTTGCCCGTCTTGTCGACGTATTCCTGGCCCACGGCGAAGAAGTCGTCCCAGGTCGTGAACAGGCCCGCTACCTCGGCCCGATCGGTCGGCAGGCCCGCTGCCTCGAAGAGGTCGGACCGGTAGCAGACCGCCTGCGGGCCGATGTCGGTGCCGTACGCGACGAGGTTGCCGTCGGCGTCGGTCGCCGCGGCCTCCTTCCAGTCGAGCCAGCGGCCCTTGAGGTCCTCGGGCACCGGCGCGAGGAGGTCGGCGTACTCCATCATCTCGGCGAACCAGTCGACCTCGACCGCCTCGATGTCGGCGAGGCCCGTGTTCCCGAGCTTCTGGAAGAAGTTGGCGCGGGCGTCGTTCGAGGTCGCCGCCTTGTTGTGGACGATCGTGACGTTCGGGTGCTCGTCCATGTACTCCTGGAGGAGCTCGTCGGTGTAGCCGAAGTCGTTGAAGGTCGAGATCGAGATCTCGACGGGAGCGTCGGGATCGGCGGCGTCGGCGCCCTGCGACGAGCCGGAGCAGCCCGCGAGGGCGAGACCGCCGATGGCGAGGGCGCTGACCGCGGCGGCTCCGCGGCGGAAGGCACGAGTGTTCACTGTCACTCCTTTGTGGTGGGTGTGGGACCTGTCGTGAGAGCGCTCCCACGACACGCTCACGGACTCTATGGGAGCGCTCTCACATCCGTCAAGTCGATATTTCGACGGCGCTGGTCGAAATTTCGATGCGAGGGTGGAGGACATGGCGTTCTCGACACCTGCTGCGCTCACGACGCGACCGGACCTGACCGGCACGTTCGGGATGGCCGCCTCGACGCACTGGACCGCCACCGGCGTCGCCCAGTCGGTGCTCGAGCGCGGCGGCAACGCCTTCGACGCCGCGGTCGCCGCGGCCTTCACGCTCCACGTCGTCGAACCGCACCTCAACGGGCCCGGCGGCGACCTGACTGCGATCATCCGACCTGCCGGCGCCCCTCCCCGCGTGCTCGTCGGCCAGGGCCCGGCGCCCGCGGCCGCCTCGGTCGCGCATTTCCGGTCGGAGGGCCTCGACCTCGTCCCGGGCGCGGGCGCGCTCGCGGCGGCCGTCCCGGGTGCCGTCGACGCGTGGCTCCTCCTCCTGCGCGACCACGGCACATGGGAGCCGGCGGATGCTCTCGCCTACGCGATCGGGTACGCCAGGGAGGGCCATCCCGTCCTCCGCAACGTGGTCACGACGATCGAGGGCGTGTCGGCGCTCTTCCGGGACCACTGGCCGACCTCGGCCGAGCGGTGGATGCCCGGCGGCCGCATCCCCCGCCCGGGCGAGATCGTGACGAACCCCGAGTACGCGGCGGTGCTCGAGGAGGTCGCGACCCACGCCGCGGCCGTCGCGGGGACCCGCGTCGCGCGGATCGACGCCGCGCGGGTGCGGTGGCGCGAGATCCTCGGCCGCGCCGCGGAGGAGCTCGCTCGCACACCGCACCGCCACTCCGACGGCCGCGATCACGCCGGCGTGCTCTCTCGCGCGGATGTCGAGGCGTTCTCGGCGAGCTGGGAGCATCCGACGACCGCGACCTTCCGCGGGCGGGCCATCGCGAAGACCGGGCCATGGGGGCAGGGCCCCGTCCTGCTGCAGGCCCTGAAGATCCTCGAGGGGTTCGACGACGACCGACTCGACCCGTCGACCGAGCTCGGAGCGCACACGATCCTCGAGGCGCTGGGGCTCGCCTTCGCCGACCGCGAGGCCTGGTACGGCGAGCAGCTCTCCTCGGACGACCTCGCATACATGCTCTCCGACGCATATGCCGCGGAACGGCGGGCCCTGATCGGCGAACGGGCGGCACTCGCCCCGCGCCCCGGACGCCTGCCCGGCCGCCCGGCCCCGACCATCCGACCGCTGCACCGCGACGCGGCCGAGCTCGCAGCGGGCGTCGGCGAGCCGACCGTCCCGGGAGCCCGGCCCTCCGAGAGCGGACTCGAGACCGACGCCCGCGGGGTCGCCCGCGGCGACACGTGCCACGTCGACGTCGTCGACCGGTGGGGCAACATCATCTCGGCGACGCCGTCGGGCGGCTGGCTGCAGTCGTCGCCGACCCTTCCCGGCCTCGGGTTCTGCCTCGGCACGCGCCTGCAGATGACCTGGCTCGATGAGACGTCGCCGTCGGCGCTCCGCCCCGGCGCGCGACCGCGCACGACGCTCACGCCGACCCTCGTGCTCGAGGGAGACGAGCCGGTCATGGCGCTCGGCTCCCCCGGGGGCGATCAGCAGGATCAGTGGCAGCTGCTCTTCCTGCTCCGGGTGCTCGTGGGCGGATGGTCGCCGCAGCAGGCGATCGACGCGCCGGCCTTCCACACGACGGCCTTCCCCGGCTCGTTCTGGCCGCGGACGGGCACGCCCGGTGGCGCGGTCGTCGAGGACCGACTCGGCGACGACGTCATCGCGGGCCTCGAGCGCCGCGGCCACGCCGTGACGCGCGCCGGCGCATGGGCCCTCGGGCGCCTCTCCGCGGTCACGCGCGACCCGCGGACCGGGCTGCTCGGCGCCGCGGCGAACCCGCGCGGCGCCCAGGGCTACGCCATGGGGCGCTGAGCGGAGCACCGCGACCAGCGACCCACGGCAGCGCGGCGGATGGCGCGGGTCGCGGCGACTAGAATGGTCCCGATTCCCCGCCCGCGACATCCGGAGCTCATCTCATGCCCACCATCGTCGTCGACGTCATGCCCAAGGCCGAGCTGCTGGACCCGCAGGGCAAGGCCGTCACCGGGTCGCTCGCCCGTCTGGGCCACGGCGCCTTCCAGAACGTCCGCATCGGCAAGCGCATCGAGCTCACGGTCGAGGGCGAGGTCACCGACGAGGTGCTCGCCGAGGCCAAGACGGTCGCCGACGAGATCCTCTCGAACGCCGTCATCGAGGATGTCGTGAACATCGAGGTGGTCGAGTGACCGCCCGCATCGGGGTCATCACCTTCCCCGGCTCCCTCGACGACCGCGACGCCCAGCGCGCGGTGCGAATCGCGGGTGCCGAGCCGGTCGCGCTCTGGCACGGCTCGCACGATCTCGAGGGCGTCGACGCCGTCATCCTCCCCGGCGGGTTCTCGTACGGCGACTACCTGCGCGCGGGCGCCATCGCCGCGCATGCGCCGATCATGGCCGAGGTCGCGGACGCCGCGGCGAAGGGCATGCCGGTGCTCGGCATCTGCAACGGCTTCCAGATGCTCGTCGAGGCGCACCTCCTTCCCGGCGGCCTCATCCGCAACGCGCACCAGCAGTTCATCCGCCGCGACCAGCGCCTCCGCGTCGAGAACGCGTCGACCGCCTGGACGAACGCGTTCGAGCAGGGCGAGGAGATCGTCATCCCGCTCAAGAACGCCGACGGCGGCTACATCGCCGACGACGAGACGCTCAAGCGCATCGAGGGCGAGGGCCAGGTCGCGTTCCGCTACCTCGGTGTGAACCCCAACGGCTCGCTCGACGACATCGCCGGCCTCACGAACGAGCGCGGGAACGTCGTCGGCCTCATGCCCCACCCCGAGCACGCCGTGGAGCCCGGCTTCGGCCCCGGCACCCCCGCCGCCATGCGCTCGGGCATCGACGGGCTGCGGTTCTTCGAGTCGGCCATCGCGGCCGTCGTCGCGCAGACCGCGTAGCGCGCCGTCCGAAGCCCCGGGGATCTCCCCGGGGCTTCGGCATGCCCGCGCCGGTAGCCTCGAAGCGTGACTGCACTGACGCTCTCCGTTCCCACCGACGAGCTCGTCGCCGACGTGACGGCGCTGCTCGACCCGGCGCTCGACATCGACGTCGTCCTGTGGGACGGGCAGGATGCGCCGCCGCGCGACCGCATCGACATCGTCGTGCCGCCGTACATGCGCCAGGGCCGAATGCTCGCGCGGCTGCCCGAGCTCGAGTGCCGTCTCGTGCAGGCGCAGGCCATCGGCTTCGACGGCGTCGAGGAGCGCCTGCCTCCGGGGACCGTCTACGCGAACGCGGCGAGCGTCCACGAGACCGCGACCGCCGAGCTCGCGGTCGGGCTCATGATCCTCGCGCAGCGCGGTCTCGACCGGATGGTGCACAGCCAGGAGCGCGGCGAATGGCACAGCTTCCGGATGCCCGGGCTCGCCGATCGCCGGGTCGTGCTGCTCGGCTTCGGCGGCGTTGGCAAGGCGATCGCGCGTCGCCTCGCGGCCTTCGAGGTCGACCTCGTGCCGGTCGCCTCCCGCGCGCGCGACGAGGACGGGCTGCACGTCCACGCGCTCGACGAGCTCGACGAGCTGCTTCCCGGCGCGGAGATCCTCGTCAACGCGCTCCCGGGCGGAGAGGAGACGCGCCACCTCATCGACGCCGCTGTCCTCGGGCGACTCCCCGAGCACGCGCTCCTCGTGAACGTCGGCCGCGGGCCGACCGTCGACACCGACGCGCTCGTCGAGCACGTCCGCCGCGGGCGCATCCGCGTGGCGAGCGACGTGTTCGATCCCGAGCCCCTGCCGGAGGGCCATCCGCTCTGGTCGCTCGACGGCGTCTTCATCTCCCCGCATGTCGGCGGCAACAGCGGCGCGATGCGCCCGCGGATCGCGCGCCTGATCGCGCGGCAGGCCGAGCGGATGGCGCGGGGTGAGGAGCCCGAGAACGTCGTCATCCGGACCTGATCACGGAGGCACGCCTCGGTGCGGGCCCCCTTTCGACACCTGTCGTTCACCGTTGGGACAGCGGGCGTCACCGTGAGGTTGACCGGGATCGCTAGCGTGCGGGTCATCGCCGTCTCGACGGCCCCTCTCCCGCATCTCTCCGGAAGCACCCTCATGCCCGAACATCGTTCGGCGCGCCCGGGGCTCACGCGGTCGCTCGCCTTCGCGACGACCGCCGTGATCCTCGCGGGCTGCGCTGCCCTCGTCCCCGTCTCGGCGACCGCGGCGGAAGGAGGTGCCACGCCGCCCGTGTTCGTGTCGGAGATCCTCGCGAATCCCGCGGGAGCCGACGAGTTCGAGTACATCGAGGTCACCAACCCGACCGATGCGCGCGTGCCGCTCTCGAGCCTCTCCTTCGCGTACACCTACGTCGACTCGGCCGACACGGCGCGCGATGTCGCGCTCACGGTGGACGGCGACGCGACGATCGCCCCCGGCGGGTCGGTCGTGCTGTGGGTGAGCTACGCGAACAGCGACGGCACGCTCGACTCCTTCGCGCGCACGGCGGACGAGTTCCGCGCGGCCACCGGCACGCCCGAGGGCACGCAGGTGCTCCGCGTGACCGGACAGCCGGGGATGGCCAACGGCGGCGGGCGCGGCATCCGCGTGAGCGACGCCCACGGCATCCTCTCGTGGTCGTTCTACCCGACCGATTCGATGGCGACCGATCTCGGCGTCGACTTCTCGGTGCCATCCGCCGTGGGCGAGCCCGCCCCGGTCGTGGCGACCCGCACGGCGATGACCCCCGGCGCGGTCTCGCCCGCGCAGCTCACGCCCACGACGCCCGAGCCCGAGCCCACCGAGACGCCCGAGCCGACCGCGACGCCTGAGCCGACGCCGGGCGATCCGGCCGACATCGGCGTGCTCGAGCCGGACCCGTCGGTCGTCGCCGCGCCGCTGCAGATCACGGAGGTGCTCCCGGATTCGGAGAACGTCGGCGGCGCCGACGGCTACGAGTTCATCGAGGTCTACAACGCCACGAGCGCTCCGATCGACTTCGCGGACTACGCGATCACCTACCTGTACCCGCAGGACTACGAGACGAACACCAACGAGGCGCTGTGGCCGTCGTCGCCGCGCGACGTCGTGATCCCGGGCGGCGAGACGCTCGTCCTCTGGATCAAGAACGCCGGCAACGCGGGTCTCGGCGCTGCCGACTTCAACGCGAAGTTCGGCACCGACCTCGTCGCCGGCGAGAGCCTCGTCGAGATCGCGTCGGCGGGCATGGCCAACGGCTCGGCGCGCGGTCTCGACATCCGCACGAACACGGGCTTCAGCGTCAACCGCGCCTACTACAACATGGCGGGAGCCGACGACGTCGACGCCGATCGCGGCATCCGCTACACGGCCTCGGACGACCTCGCCCTGCAGTCGATCGTCGATGCGCGCGCGGCGTCGCCGGGTCGCGTCCAGGTCGATCAGGTGCCGTCCGGCCTCGCGGTCGTGGCCGACGACGCGGTCGCGCCGTCTCTCGCCGACCGCACGGTCGCCGAGATCGACCCGGCCGCCGGCTTCACGGTCGATCTCTCCGTGACCGACGACGTGCGCGTGCGCACGGTCTCGCTCGAGATCCGCAACGACGTCGACCCGGAGTCGCGCGTCGTCAACCTCGTCCACGCCGCGGACGACGAGGCGGCCTACCGGCACACCGTCGGCGCCGCCGACCTCATGGGCAAGAGCTGGTACGAGTACGCCGTCGTCGCGACCGACGGCGTCAACGAGATCCGCACGGAGACCCGCCGCGTCCCGGTCGCGGGCGCGTCGACCGATCCCGTCCGCCTCAATGTGTCGGACGGGCAGTTCGTGGGCGGCACGACGACCGTGTCGGCGGCGGGAGAGGACTTCCCGCCCGCGCTCGACCTCGCGATCGACGGCGCGTCGGTGCCGACGCGCGCGTCGCTCGAGCACGAGCCGCAGTTCGTGTTCGAGACGTCGCAGACCGACTTCTACTTCCGCAACGGCGTGCGGATCGGCGAGGAGATCCTGCACATCTTCGACGAGGGCACGTACGAGCGCACCGAGACGATCGCCGTCCCCGTGCCGCTCGAGCACATCGCGCAGGGTGCGCCGCTCTCGGTCGACATCTGGGCGGGCACGAAGGCCGGCCCGTGGATCGACGAGTTCGAGAACAACGACGACTTCGTCATCTCGAGCATGCGGCTCGTCCTGCCGGATGGGCGCACGCTGCGCCCCGAGGGCTACGACGACCCGACGCGGATCATCCAGATGGGCGACAGCGCGGGCAAGAACGACATGTTCGCATCGGTCTTCGCGATCCCCGACGACGCGTTCACGGCGGTCGCACACGACTGGGACACGACGGCGACCGCCGACGGCGCCCATGAGGTGAGCGCGACCGACGGCACGCACGCCGCGACCGCGCAGGTCACGGTCGACAACACGGCCCCCGAGATCGCACCCGCGATCGAGGACGGGCGCGTGCACCAGGGCGAGATCGTCCTGGACGCCGAGGTGTCGGATGGCGCGGGCTCGGGCGTCGCGGAGGTCGTCGCGACCCTCGACGGCGAGCCGGTCGAGCTCGGCACGCGGACCTCCTCCGTCGAGCTCGCAGCCGGGGAGCACGTGCTCGCCGTCACGGCGACCGACCTTGTCGGCAACGCGGGCGAGTCCACGACGACCTTCACGGTGCCCGAGGAGCAGCCGGGCGCCGACGGCTTCGCCCCCGATGAGGGCGCCGAGGTCGAGGCCGGCGACGTCATCCTGCAGGCGACGGTCACCGACCCCACGGGCGATCCGCTCGACGTCTCGTTCCGCGAGGGGCACCGCTTCGAGCTGGGCGATGAGGAGGTGACCGCGGCGAGCGGCACGACGCACGACGCGTCGGCCCTCGAGCGCGACCTCGAGCCGTCGGCCGAGCCCGCGCCATCCGCCGGTGCCGCAGCGGCCGCAGCGGACCTGCCGACGACCACGGGGCTCGCCCCCGTGACGTCGACCGACGCGCTGCCGTACTACACGTTCGACGTCGCCGTCCCCGACGACGCGGGCGAGGGCGCGACCGCGCGTCTCACCTGGTCGGGCTCGGCCGACGCGCACGCGCAGGTCATCCTGTACGCGCTCGCGGCCGACGGCGCCTCGTGGATCGAGATCTCGCGTCATCTCACGGCCGCGGAGGGCGAGGAGTTCACGCTCACCGGCTCGATCCCCGTGGCCGACGCCGCGCACGACGGCGTGATCACGGCGCTCGTGCAGCACTCCGAGGGCTTCGCCGGCGCGAACCTCTCGACGCGCGAGTCGCAGGTCGCCCCCGCGCACCCCGACGACACGCCCCGCTCGGAGTACGACTTCACGATCGCGTGGGAGTCGGACACGCAGTACTACAACGAGGAGTTCACCCAGCACCAGGCGGCGATCCACGACTACGTGCTGGGGCAGCGCGAGGCGCAGAACATCCAGTACCTCATCCACACGGGCGACGTCGTGGACGACTACGACCAGGAGTACCAGTGGCTGAACGCCTCCCCGCAGTACGCGCGGCTCGATGACGCCGGTCTGCCCTACGGCGTGCTCGCGGGCAACCACGACGTCGGGCACGGCGTGAGCGACTACGCGAACTTCTCGCGGTACTTCGGCGAGGCGCGCTATGCCGACCGGCCCTGGTACGGCGAGAGCTTCGAGGACAACCGCGGTCACTACGACCTCATCACCGCGGGCGGGATCGACTTCATCATGCTCTACATGGGATGGGACCCCCAGCAGAGCGCGATCGACTGGATGAACGAGGTGCTCGCGCAGCACCCCGAGCGCATCGCGATCATCAACCTGCACGAGTTCATGCTCACGACGGGCGGACTCGGACCCGTGCCGCAGCAGATCATGGACGAGGTCGTCGCGACCAACCCCAACGTGCGGCTCGTCTTCTCGGGGCACTACCACGACGCGTTCACGCGCGTGGACGAGTTCGACGACGACGGCGACGGCGTCGCCGACCGCAAGGTCCACGCGATGCTGTTCGACTACCAGGGCCTGCCCGAGGGCGGTCAGGGCTTCCTGCGCCTGCTGCAGTTCGACAACGTCGGGCAGCGGATGGCCGTGCGCACGTTCTCGCCGTCGCTCCAGCGCTACAACTCCGACGAGCCGAGCCTGCTGGGCCCCGCCGAGGACCCCTACCTGCACCAGGACTTCGAGGTGCCCTACGCGGATCTCGGGATCGCGCCGAGCGACAAGACGCTCGCGACCTCCGGGTTCACGGCGGAGATCCTCACCGCGAACGAGATCGACGCCCTCGCCGGCGTCGAGAGCGGCGCCGTGGCTGCGGTCAAGTGGCCGCTCGAGGTGCTCGGCGACCACGGCTGGTTCGTGGAGACGCGCGACCCGCACGGCGCCGTCGAGGTCTCGGCCGTGCGCACCTTCACCCTCATCGAGGCGACCGAGGAGCCGGGCGAGACGCCCGGCACCGAGGAGCCGGGCGAGACGCCTGGTCCGGGTGAGACGCCCGGTCCGGGTGAGACGCCCGGGTCCGAGCAGCCGGGCGAGACGCCCCGGCCGGAGGAGACGCCGGACTTCGGCGAGGGCCCGGGCGGACCGGACTCCGAGGAGACGCCCGAGCCGGAGGCGCCCGCGGGCACCCCCGAGCCCGAGGAGACGCCGAAGCCCGAGGGGTCGCCCGCGCCCGAGGCTCCGCGCCCCGACGAGACGCCGGCGCCGCAGGCCCCTGCCCCGGAGCAGTCGCCCGAATCGGAGGCCCCGGAGTCGGAGCAGCCGGTTCCGCCGGCCGAGTCGACGCCCGAGGCTGCCCCCGAGGACACGGCACCCGAGGACGCACCCGAGGAGCCGACCGCGGACGAGCAGCGGGAGCTCGAGCCGACCGGCATCACGATGGCCGCGACGCTCGTGGCCGCCGCGCTCGCGCTCATCGCGCTCGGAACGGCGCTCGTCGCCCGCGCCCGCACGCGCCGCAGCTGACACCGCGCACCCGAAGCGGCCGGATCCCGATGGATCCGGCCACTTCGGCGTCTCTCGCCTCCCTCAGCGCGTGTCGATGTCCTCGCCCGACCACAGGCCGCCGCACTCGACCTCGCGCACGCGGTTCGCGACGAGGTAGGGGCGCGCTCCCCGGTCGCCCGACAGCGAGGCCGTCAGCGCGTCGACGTGCGCGGAGCCGATGACGGCCGGATGGCCGGGCCGGCCCCGGTAGACGGCCTGCGCGAGGGCGGTCGGCGGATCGCCCGCGGCCGCGAGCACGCGCCGGACGGCCGTGCTCGGCAGCTCGGGGACGTCGACGGTCGCGACGACGACCGCGTCCGCGCCCGCAGACGCGGCGAGCGCGGAGCGCAGGGTGGCGGACATGCCGTCCTGCCAGTCGGATGCCACGACGATGTCGGCGCGATCCGGCACGAGGGAGCGCGCCGCTGCGGCCCGCGCTCCGAGGGCGACGACCACGCGATCGCAGCCGCCCTCCTCGAGCGCCGCGACGACGCGGGCGAGCCAGGGCGTGCCATCCGCCGTGCGCGCGAGCGCCTTGGGCCCGCCGAAGCGCGTGCCGGCGCCGCCCGCGAGCACGATCCCGCAGATCCCCGCCATCCTCCGACCGTAGCGCGCCGATCTCACAGCGCTCCTGTCTTCTCCGTGAAACATGCGGAGGGATAGCGTGGAGCATGCTCGAACTCGCGTCGGCTCTCCTCGATCGGCTCGCGCGCGGCCGACGCGCCGCCGTGATCACCGTGACCCGCGTCGCGCGCAGCGCGCCCCGGGGTCTCGGCGCGTCGATGGCCGTGACGGATGAGGGCGAGGTCGTGGGCTCGATCTCGGGCGGATGCGTCGAGGGCGACGCGGTCGTCCTCGCGCACGCCGTGCTGGCCGACGGCGTCGCCCGCACCGCGACCTTCGGCTTCGACGACCGGACGGCGCACGCGGCGGGCCTCGCGTGCGGCGGCCAGGTCGACGTCATCGCCTACGAGGTCCGCGCCGCCGACCCCGTCGCGATGCGGGCGCTCGAGCGGGCGGCGGATGGCCGCGCGGCGACCGCCGGGATCGTCCTGGAGGGCGCGGACCGCGGTCGGATCGCGGCCTCGCGCGACCTCGGCCCCGCGTCGTCGGCCGCGTTCGATGCCGCGGCGCTCCTCGCCGAGACGCGGGTCGTCGGCCGTCCGGCGGTGCTGGCGGTCTCGAGCGCCCCGCGACCGCGCCTCATCCTCGCCGGCGCGACCGAGCACGCCGCGGCGCTCTGCCGTGTCGGCGCGGCGGCGGGCTTCGCGGTGACCGTCGTCGATCCGTGGGAGCTGCTCGTCACGCGCGAGCGGTTCCCCGATGCCGACGACCTCGTCGTCGCCCTCCCGCACGAGCACCTCGCGCGCCTTCCGGAGAGCGCGGTCGACGCGCGCACGGCCGTGTGCGTGCTCACCCACGACGCGCGGCTCGACGTGCCGGCCATCCGCCAGGCCCTCGCCCTGCCGATCGGGTTCGTCGGTGCGCTCGGCGCCCGCGCGACCGTCGCGCGGCGCGCCGAGCTCCTGCGAGCGGAGGGCGTCTCCGACGCCGACCTCGCGCGGCTGCACGCCCCGCTCGGGCTCGATCTGGGCGGCTCCGCGCCCGAGGAGACGGCGGTCGCGATCCTCGCGGAGATCCTCGCCGCCCGGCATGGGGGAACCGGCGCGCCGCTGCGCGAGCGGACCGGGCCGCTGCACCGCGACCGCCCGGCGGCCGAGGCCTGCATCTCCGCGCCCCGCGACGTCCGACGCGAGGCGGAGCGGGCGTCATGGATCTGAACGCCGTCGAGACCTACCGGCGCGCACGCTCGCGCGCCGACCTCGCCCTCGCGCCGGGCGAGGTGCCGCTCGCGGGCGGCACGCTGCTCTTCAGCGCGCCGAGCCCGCTCATCACGGGGCTCGTCGACCTCACGACGCTCGGCTGGCCCGATCTCGAGCCGTCGGCCGACGGCCTGCGCATCGGCGCGACCTGCCCCATCGCGCGCCTCGTCGCGTTCGCGGAGGGCCGCGACGCGCTGCGCCCCGATCCGACCTGGACGGCCGTGCCGCTCTTCGCCGACGCCGCGCACGCTCTCCTCGCCTCCTTCAAGATCTGGAACCGCGCGACGGTCGGCGGCAACATCGCCCAGTCCTACGCCGCGGCGGCCATGGTCGCGCTCGGCGCGGCCCTCGACGCCGAGGCGCTCATCTGGACCCCCGACGGAGGCGAGCGCCGGATGCCCGTGGCCGAGATCCCGGCAGGGAACGGCCTCAGCTCGCTCGGTGCGGGAGCGATCATCCGCGCCATCGACATCCCCGCGCGGGCCCTGCGGTCGCGGGCCGCGCTGCGTCGGATCGCGCTCGCCGAGCTCGGACGCTCGGGCGCCGTCGTGACCGGCCGGGTGGACGAGGGCGGAGCCGCGGTGTTCGGCATCACGGCGAGCGTCGAGCGCCCCGTCGTGCTGCGCTGGCCATCCCTCCCGAGCGCGGCCGACCTGAGGGCCGCGGTGGCCGGGGCCCAGGGCTGGTACACCGACCCCCTGGGCGCCGCCGACTGGCGCCGCGGCGTCTCGGTCGTCCTCGCGGAGCGCTGCCGCGCGGCCCTCGCGGAAGGAGACGCGGAATGAGGTTCACGGTCAACGGCTCCCCCGTCGACGCCGATCCGCGCCCCGGTCAGTGCCTGCGCACGCTCCTGCGCGAGCACGGGCACACCGAGGTGAAGAAGGGCTGCGATGCCGGCGACTGCGGCGCGTGCGGCGTGCTCGTCGACGGCGTCCCTGTCCACTCGTGCCTCATCCCCGCCGTGCGCGCGGAGGGCGTCGCGGTCACGACGGCGGCCGGGCTCGCTCCGGGCGACGAGCTCCACCCCGTGCAGGAGGCGCTCGCGACCGGGTTCGGGTTCCAGTGCGGGTTCTGCACGCCGGGGATGAGCGTGACCGCGTCGTGCCTGCACCCGGGCGACGAGCGCGACCTCGACCGGCGCCTCAAGGGCAACCTCTGCCGCTGCACGGGATACCGCCCGATCCGCGAGGCGATCGCGTCGACGCTCACGGCCGTGCGCGAGACCGGGCCCGGCTCGTCCCAGGAGGAGGCCGGCGGCGTCGGCCGGTCCGTCGTGCCGGAGGCCGCCCGCCGGATCGTGCAGGGGCGCGAGCCGTACACGTTCGACGAGGTGCCGGACGGGGCGCTCATCCTGCGCGTCCTGTCGTCGCCCCACGCGCACGCCCGCATCACGTCCATCGACACGACCGCGGCCGAGGCGGTGCCGGGCGTCGTGGCGGTCTTCACGCACCGCGACGTGCCCGGCATCCGCTACTCGACGGGGCGCCACGAGCACCGCACCGACGACCCCGACGACACGCGCATGCTCGACGACGTCGTGCGGCACATCGGCCAGCGCGTCGCGGCCATCGTCGCCGAGACCGCGGCGGCGGCCGAGCGCGCCTGCGGCCTCATCGCGGTCGCCTACGAGCCGCTCCCCGCCGTCTTCGACCCCGAGGCCGCGCGCACACCGGGTGCTCCGGCCATCCATTCCGACCGCACGCCCGACGACCGCGTCGCGGATGCCGCGCGCAACGTCGTCGGCGCCGTCCACACGGGGCGGGGCGGCGACATCGACGCCGCGCTCGCGGCGAGCGCCGTCACCGTCGCGGGCACCTGGCAGACGTCGCGCACGTCGCACGCGCAGCTCGAGACGCACGGCGCGGTCGGATGGCTCGAGGGCGACGTCCTGACCATCCGCTCGTCGACGCAGGTCCCGTTCCTCACCCGCGACGAGCTCGCGCGCATCCTCGAGCTGCCGCGCGAGCGCGTCCGCGTCTTCGCGCCCCGCGTCGGCGGCGGCTTCGGCGGCAAGCAGGAGCTCCTCGCGGAGGACCTCGTCGCGCTCGCCGTGCTGCGCACGGGGCGCCCCGTCGCATACGAGTTCTCCCGCGCGGACGAGTTCCTCCGCGCGCCCGTGCGGCATCCGATGCGCGTGAGCGTCGAGCTGGGCGCGGATGCCGACGGCCGGCTCACGGCGATGCGCCTCGACGTGCTGAGCGACACCGGCGCGTACGGCAACCACGCGCTCGGCGTGCTCTTCCACGGCGTCGCCGAGTCGGTCACGATCTATCGCACGCCCGTGCTCCGGCTCGACGCCGAGGTCGTCTACACGAACAACCCGCCGTCGGGGGCCTTCCGCGGATACGGCCTCGGGCAGGTCATGCTCGGCATCGAGTCGGCCATGGACATGCTCGCCGAGCGGCTCGGTCTCGATCCGTTCGAGGTCCGGCGCCGCAACGCCGTGCGCGAGGGGGACCCGATCCTCGCGGCCGACGGCCACGTCGAGGACGACCTCGTGTGGGGCAGCTACGGGCTCGATCAGTGCCTCGACCTCGCCCAGGAGGCGATGCAGCGCGGTGACGGCGAGCCCGCGCCCGACGGCTGGCTCGTCGGCGAGGGGATGGCCGCCGCCATGATCGCGACGATGGCGCCCTTCGGCCACGTGGCGCACGCGTCGGCATCGCTGCGGCCCGACGGGGTCTTCGAGCTGCGCACGGGCACGGCCGAGTTCGGCAACGGCACGACCACCGTCCACCGGCAGATCGCGGCGAGCGCGCTCGGCGTGCCGCTCTCCATGATCCGGCTCGCCCACGCCGACACGGCGCTCGTTCCGCACGACACCGGCGCGTTCGCGTCGGCCGGCACGACCGTCGCCGGCAAGGCGCTCCACGCCGCCTGCCTCGCGCTGCGCGAGCGGATGGTCGGGCTCGCTGCCGCGCGCACGGGCGCCTCCCCGGCGGAGTGCGCGCCCACGGCCGAGGGCGTCGCGACCCCGGCGGGCGTCATCCCCTTCGCGGAGCTCGCGGGGCCCGACGGGATCACCGCGGCCGGCGAGGAGCACGGCGACCGCCGCTCCCTCGCGTTCGACGTGCACGCCGTCCGCGTCGCCGTCGACCCGGAGACCGGCGTCGTCCGCATCCTGAAGTCGGTCCACGCGGCCGACGCGGGCTTCGTCATGAACCCCGCGCAGTGCCGCGGCCAGGTCGAGGGAGGCGTCGCCCAGGGCATCGGCGGGGCACTCTACGAGGAGGTGCTCGTCGAGGACGGGGTCGTGCGGAATCCGATGTTCCGTACGTATCGGGTTCCGCAGTCGGCCGACATCCCCGACACCGAGGTGCTCTTCGCCGACACCGCCGACGCGCTCGGCCCGTTCGGGGCCAAGTCGATGAGCGAGTCCCCCTACAACCCCGTGGCGCCGGCCATCGGCAACGCGATCGCGCGCGCCATCGGCCGGCGCCCCTTCCATCAGCCGTTCACCCGCGAGCGCGTGTGGCGGCTGCTGCAGGACGGTCAGACGGCGGTGTAGCCGCCGTCGATGAGGTAGTAGCCGCCGGTCACGAACGACGCGTCGTCTGAGAGGAGGAACCGGACGACCTTCGCGACCTCCTCTGCCCGGCCCAGCCGCCCGAGCGGGTGCTTGGCCTTGAGCGCCTCGAGCGCCTCGGCGGGCAGCTTCTGCAGAAGCGGGGTGTCGATGTAGCCGGGCCCGACCGCATTGATGCGCAGCCCCTGCGCGCCGTACTCGGCGGCGGCGTTCTTCGTGAGGCCGACGACCGCGTGCTTCGAGGCCGTGTACGCGGAGTTGCCGAGTGCGGCGACCATCCCGTGGATCGACGCCATGTTCACGATCGCGCTCTCGCCGGCTCCGGCCTCGAGCATGGCGGGGATCTGGTGCCGCATGCCGTAGAGCACGCCGTCGAGGTTGATGCCGATGACGCGGTTCCAGTCGTCCACGTCGATCTCGCCGGTCGGCGCCTGGCGGCCGCCGATCCCGGCGTTGTTGACCGCGTAGTTGAGGCGGCCGAACGTCTCCTTGGCGAACGCGACCGCCTTCTCGCTGTCCTCGGCGACCGAGGTGTCGGCGCGGAACGCCGCGGCCTCGCCCCCGGCAGCGGCGATGTCGTCGGCCACGCGCTGCGCGGCATCCAGGTCGATGTCGGTCACGACGACCTTCGCGCCGTGGGCCGCCAGGTCCTTCGCGATGGCCTCGCCGATGCCCGATCCGCCGCCCGTGACGAGGGCGACCCTTCCGTCGAATGACATAATGTTCCCTTCGATCTCCTGCGCGAAGATCCATGCCTTTGCATGAATCCTGACATCTAGACTACGCCTGTCGAAGACAGGCGGGTCGATGCGCGCGCAGCCCGCAACTGCCATCCTGAACCCGTGACCCGTGCGGCTCCACCCCTCACCCCGATGGAACGATGACCCTATGATGAGCACCCCTGCGCCCCGCGGCGCCCTCGACCGCTTCTTCCGCATCACCGAGCGCGGCTCGACCGTCGGCACCGAGATCCGCGGCGGCCTCGTCACCTTCTTCGCGATGTCGTACATCGTGGTGCTGAACCCGCTCATCATCGGCACGTCGGCGGACGGCACGGGAGAGTTCCTCGGCGGCGGCGACGCTCCGAACCTCAGCATGATCGCGTCGGCGACCGCTCTCATCGCGGGCATCATGTCGATCCTCATGGGCGTCGTGGCGAACTTCCCGCTCGCGATGGCGGCGGGCCTCGGCCTCAACGCGGTCGTGACCTACTCGATCGCCGCGATCCCTGGCGTGACCTGGGCCGACGCGATGGGCGTCATCGTGATCGAGGGCCTGCTCATCCTGCTCCTCGTGCTCACCGGGTTCCGCGAGGCCGTCTTCCGAGCCGTCCCGACGCCGCTGAAGACCGCGATCGGGGCGGGCATCGGCCTGTTCATCACGCTCATCGGCCTCGCGAACGCGGGCTTCGTGACCGGCGACGGCGCGACCATCCTCGCCCTCGGCAACCTCGGCACGTGGCCGATCCTCGTCTTCGTCGTGGGGCTCGTCCTCGCGATCGTCCTGCACGCGCGCCGGGTGAAGGGCGCCATCCTCATCTCGATCCTCGTCGCGACCGCGCTCGCGATCCTCCTCGAGAACACCCTCCACATCGGCGCGCGCGGCGACGAGAACCCCGGCGGCTTCAACTCGCCCCCGACGTTCTCGGGCGTCATCGCCGTGCCCGACTTCTCCCTCATCGGGCAGTTCAACCTGCTCGGCTCGGTGCAGAGCATCGGCATCGTCACCCTCGTGCTGCTCGTCTTCACCCTGCTGCTCGCCGACTTCTTCGACACCATGGGCACGATGGTCGCGATCGGCGCCGAGGCGAAGCTGCTCGACGCGAACGGCAACCCGCCGCGCACGAAGCAGATCCTCATCGTCGACTCGCTCGGCGCCGTCGCGGGCGGCGTGGGCTCGGTGTCCTCGAACACCGCCTTCGTCGAGTCGACCGCGGGGGTCGGCGACGGCGCGCGAACCGGCCTCGCGTCGGTCGTCACCGGCATCGCGTTCCTGCTCTCGACCCTCTTCGCGCCGCTCGTCGCGCTCGTGCCCTACGAGGCCGCAGCCCCCGCGCTCGTGCTCGTCGGCTTCCTCATGCTCACGCAGGTCGCCGGCATTGACTGGAAGAACATCGAGGTCGCCCTGCCGGCCTTCCTCACGATCGTCATCATGCCGTTCACGTACTCGATCGCCGACGGCATCGGCGCGGGCTTCATCGCCTACATCATCGTGAAGCTCGCCCGCGGCAAGGTCGGCGACGTGCACTGGCTCATGTGGCTCGTCGGCGCGCTCTTCGTCGTGTACTTCACGATCGAGCCGATCCGGGCGCTGCTCGGGGCGTAGCGCTCACTCCGAAGGCGTGCCCCCGGATGTCCGAGGGCGCGCCTTCGACGTCACCACTTCGTCAGCACAGCCTCGTTCGCGAAGATCTGGTCGCCAGGTGGGGCGACATGCCAGCCGAGCGTCCGAAGGATGTCGGCGGCCTCAGCGGGCAGATCGCGCACTGCTGCACGCAGCTGCTTGCGTCGCCAAGCCATTCGTCCTGAGGCGATCGCGTCGTCCCACCCGCTGACTCGGTCGACACCGAGTTCTCGGATGAGGAACTCGATGAAATCCTCAAGGCACGGGCGGAATCGCTCGCCGCCGACGGGAAAATGCAGCGAAGACATGTCGTGGGGTCGGGCGACCTGTCGCGGACGCACGGTGTTGGCGTGAGTCATCAGGTGCGTCAGAGCGCCCCGTTCGCCATGCACCTGCCAGTGGGCGATCGGCGCAGTGTGGATGTCCGACTGGTACTCCAACCTCGCAAGAGGCTTCGAGTCCAACGTCGAGAGGACATGGAAGTCGGCCCGGGTCGCTTTGAGGTACTCCCCCGCGCTGTCAACTCCGAGGCGGAAGCTGAAGTGCAGCTTCGCGAGCTCCTCGCCGTCGACGAAGAGGGGTACCGTGGCAGGCTTGGAGCTCGGTCCCACGGGTGGGGAGACGACGTATCGCCCGCCTTCTTCTCGTGAGCGGACCTCGTGCTCTCCCGGCAACGTGGCTCGAAGGAGCGTCTCGACGTCGGCCGCGAACGCGGCGGACGCGGCGTCGAGACGCTCCGCCTCGCTCATTCGCTCTCGCCGAGCAGGAAGTCGAGGTCCTGGATCGCCCAGAGAGCCTCCCACTGCTCGCCGCTCAACGAGTGCGTCCGGTGATACTCCTTGAGTTCCGCCGCGGACATGCCGACGGCCTCCTCCAACGCACGCCGCTGCGCGAGGAGCTCCTCCCGGGAATGCTTGATGACCGGAGCCATGCGACCCTCCTTCGTTCAGCCTTGAGACGATCTCACCACCGACTGCGGACATTCTCCCGCAATGGCTCGAGACGGGGAACACGCGGCAGGACGCCGGTCAGCTCGGCTCGGCGCCGCGGTGCGCGACGGCCTCCGCGAGCGCGCGGATGCCGAGCGCGACGTCGCCGCCGAGGACGGACTCGGCCGGGTGGTGGCTGATGCCGTCCGCATTGCGCAGGAAGAGCATCCCGACATCCGTCAGCGCGCCCAGCGTCATCCCGTCGTGCCCGGCCGGGCTGAACAGCGACGCCGGCTCGGCGCTCGCGACGCTCGCGCGGATGCCCTCGCGCACGACGTCCTGCAGGAGCGGTGCGCAGAAGAGCGCGGGGGCGCTGTGCACCTCGCGCGCGTGCCAGCTGAGCCGTCGCCTGCCCATGATCTCGTCGAGCTCGCGGGAGATCCGCTCCCACACGCGGTCGCGCGCGCCGTCGAACTCGCCGCGCAGGTCGATGCTCATCCGCGTCTCGCCGGGGATGACGTTCACCGCCCCCGGGAACGCCTCGAGCTGCCCGACGGTGCCGATGATGTGGTGCTCCGATGAGCAGATGCGCTCGACAGCGAGAGCCGCCTCGCTGGCTCCGAGGAGGGCGTCGCGCCGCATGTCGTAGGGCGTGCCGCCCGCGTGACGGGCCTCGCCCTCGACGACCACCTGGAACCGCCGCGCCGAGGCGATCGACGACACCACGGCGAGCGGCTCGTCGCGCCGATCGAGCTCGGGCCCCTGCTCGATGTGCGCCTCGAGGTAGCCGACGAGCTGCCCGGGGGCGCGTGCGGCGTCGCGGATGGCGGCCGCGTCCAGTCCGAAGGCGCGGTGCGCGTCGCGGAGCGTGATCCCGTCGGCGTCCTCCAGATCCCACCAGGCGTCGTCCCAGGTGCCCGCGACGGCCGACGACCCGAGCAGCGCGCGTCCGAAGCGCGTGCCCTCCTCGTCGGCGAACGCCGCCACCTCGATCCCGAACGGGAACGGCGACCGCCACCCGCCGTCCGCCGACGCGACCCGGAGGATGCGCACGACCTCGATCGCCATGAGCACGCCGACGATGCCGTCGAAGCGCCCCGCGTCGATCACGGTGTCGAGATGCGAGCCGAGCATGAGCACGGGCGCGTCGGGATCGGCCGCGGGGAGGAGCCCGAGCTGATTGCCCGCGGCGTCCTGCCGGGTGGTCATCCCGACCTCGCGCATCCACGCGTCGGCGAGCGCGTTCACCCGCGCGTGCTCGGGCGAGAGGTACACGCGCGTGATGGCTCCGCTGTCGGCGCTGATCCGCGCGAGCTCGTCGCAGCGCGCCATGACGCGGCGGGCGGCCGCGGCGATCTGCTCGGTCGAGAGCGCGAGACGCGAGACGATCATGCGAGCACCTCCTCGCGCACCGCGGCGCGGAAGACGTCGCCGGCTGCCTCGACCCCGCCGCCCGCAGCGACGGCGACGCCGAAGCGGCGCAGGACCGCCTCGAGCGCCGCGAGCGTGACGAGCACCGCGTCCTTGCGCGCGTTGTAGCCCATCGTGCCGATCCGCCAGACCCGGCCGTGCAGCGGCCCGAACGACGTGCCGATCTCGACGCCGAAGTCGTCGAGCAGCGCCTCGCGCACGGCGTCCGCCGGCACGCCATCCGGGACCTCGACCGCGACGACGTTGTTCATCCGGTGCGCGACATCGCCGAAGACGCCCAGCCCGAGACCGCGGACCCCTGCGAGCATCGCGGCACCCGCCAGCCGGTGCCGCTCGATCACCGCCTCGCGCCCCTCCTCGAGGAGCACGGCCGCGCACTCCCGCGCCGCGTAGAGCATCGAGGTCGCCTCGGTGTGGTGGTTGAGGCGTCGCGGCCCCCAGTAGTCGAGGATCATGCCGAGGTCGAAGTAGTTCGTGCGGACGAAGTCGGCGGCGCTCGCGTCGGCGTCCTCGCGGATGCCCGCCTCGACGCGCGAGCGCGAGCGGATGACCGACACGGCGCGCTCCGAGAGCGTGAGCGGCGCCGAGCCGCTGGGCCCGCCGAGGCACTTCTGGAGCCCCGCGGTGGCGGCGTCGACCCCCCAGGCGTCGGCGAGGAACGCGTTCCCGCCGAGCGAGGCCGTCGCGTCGGTGTAGAAGAGCGCGCCGTGCCGCTCGCAGATCGCGCCGATCTCGTCGAGCGGCTGGTTCATCGTCGTGGAGGTGTCGCCCTGGACGAGCGCGAGCACCGCCGGCTTCACGCGCGCGACGGCCTCCTCGATGAGCGAGGTCGGCACCACCTGGCCCCACGGGACCTCGACGACGTGCACCTCGGCGAGCGCGCGCTCCGCGATCTCCGCGAGCAGATGCCCGAACCGCCCGAAGACCGGCACGAGCACCCGGTCGCCCGGGCGGATGAGCGACATGAGCGCCGCCTCGATGCCGGCGCGCGCGGTGCCGTCGACGAGAAGCGTCGCGTCGTTCCGCGTCGCCCACACGCGACGGTAGAGCTCCTGCGTCTCGCGCATCGTCGCGGTCATGAACGGGTCGTACTGCCCGACGAGCTGCGCCGACATCGCGCGCAGGACGCGCGGATACGCCGAGATGGGGCCGGGGCCCATGAGGAGGCGGGCGGGCGGGTCGAGCGGGGCGGTGATCGTCATGATGTGCTGCTTCCGAGTGGGGCGGTCGGGAGGGGACGGCGCGGGCTCACGACACGGCGTCGGCGAGCGCCCGCGCCAGGCGGACGAGGGAGAGGTCGGAGCCGGCCCGCCCGATGAGCCCCACCCCGACGGGAGCAGGACCGAGGGCGGACGGGACGGTCAGGAGCGGAGCCGAGATCGAGGGCGCTCCCGCCACCGCGGCGGGAGCCGTGAGCCGGAGGGTGGCGGTGCGGATGGCGTCGATCTCGTCGGGCTCGACGGTGCGGGACGGCGCGGGGCCGGGGACGACGGGGAGGATCAGCACCGCGTCACCGACGAGCGCGCGCACGCGCGCGGCGAACGGGCGCAGCTGCTCGCGCGCCGCCTGCTCGGCGAACGGGGTCACCTCCGCCGCGGCGGCGAAGCGGGCGGCGACGGCTCCGCCGAGCGCCCCGGGATGCGCGCCCAGCCACGCCCCGTGCACCCGCCAGGCCTCGGCGGCCTGGACCGTGCGGAACCGCTCGTGGCAGGCCGCGAGGTCGCCGATCGAGACGCGCTCGATCGGCGCGGTGCGGCCGAGCGCCGCGAGCAGCTCCTCGAACGCCTCGCGCACGGCGGGCTCGGCGAGCTCGAGCGCCTCGACGGGGACGCGGAAGCGCCACGGCAGCGGCGCCTCGGCGTCGCCGTCGAGGCACCACGAGACCACCCGCTCGAGCGTCTCGCCGTCGCGCGTGAGCCATCCGACCGTGTCGAACGCGGGCGCGAGCGGCAGCACGCCGCGTCGCGGGACCCGGCCGTGCGTGGTCCGCAGGCCCCACAGCCCCTGATAGGACGCCGGCACGCGGATGGAGCCCGCGGTGTCGGTCGCGAGGCCGATGTCGGCCTGGCCCAGCGCGACGGCCGACGCGGGCCCGCTCGACGACCCGCCGGGGAGAGCCCCGGGGAGGGCCCCGTTCGGCGGGGTGCCGTAGTGCGCGTTGTCGCCCGCGATCGAGTAGGCGAACTCGTCGGTCCGCGCGATCCCGCGCAGCGCAGCGCCCCCGCCGAGCAGGGTCGACACGGCGGGCGCGGTCGTCGTGGCGGGCCGTGCCTCGTCGAGGTAGGCGGGATTGCCCGCGCCGACCCTGCTCCCGGCGATCGCGAAGAGGTCCTTGACCGCGAACGAGAGGCCCGAGAGGGGGCCGTCGGCCGCCGCCGGCGCGAGGGGCTCGCCGACCTCGCGCCAGATCGCGCGGTCGAACGCCCGCGGCCGCGCGGAGACGTGCGCCGCGACGATGCGCCATCCTGCCGCCCTGCGGCGCCAGATCTGGGTCTGCAGCCCTCGCCCGCCCGCGTCGAAGCGCGAGACAGAGACGAGCAGGGCCGTCCCGTCGGCGAGCGGACGGTGCTCGATCCGCTCGATGGCGCGCGGCGCGACTCCGCCCCGCTGCGCGCGGAACGCGCTGATCGCGTCGTGCCCCACGAGGAGGCCGCCTTCGTCTCCGCGCAGCGTGTCGGGGGCGTCGTCGAACCACGCATCGAGCGCATCGAGGTCGTTCGCGACCACGGCCCGCTCGTACGCGTGGAACGCGTCGAGCAGCTCGGCCGGAACCGTCTCGTCGCCCGGGATCCGCGGTGGCGCCTGCACGGCCGTCGCGTCACGCATCGGCGGCCTCGATCGCGGCGAAGTCGGCCTCGCGGATTCGCGCGTGCACGCCGCACACGACGTCGACGACCTGCGAGATGTCGAAGTCGACCGCCGCCGACAGGTAGGCGTAGGCGAGATGCTCGTCCATCCCCCATCGCGCCTGCAGAAGCGCGATCGCCTCCGTCGTGCACACCCGCATCGCCGCGTCGAGATCCGGGTCGAGGCCCGTCGGGACGAGGTGGTCGGCCGTGCGCACGAGCGGGCCGGCGATGCGCCCGAAGGCGCGCTCGGCCGCGGCGGCGGGCACGACGTCGAAGCGGAGGGTCGCCCGCAGCGAGGCCTCGAGCGCCGTGAGCGCGACCTCGCCGTCGCCCTGCGCGAAGTGGGGGTCGCCCACGTACGCGAGCGCGCCCTCGACCTGCACGGGGAGGTAGAGCGACGAGCCCGCCGTCAGGAGGTTGATGTCGATGTTGCCGCCGTGCGCACCGGGCGGGACTGAATGCGCGCGCTCCGGCCCGGCCGGCGCGACGCCCATCGTGCCGAGGAACGGCGCGAGCGGGAAGACGACGTCGCGCGCTCCGCCCTCGGTCGCGGGGAGCGCTGCGACGAGGCCGCCTGCGCGCTCCTCGACCGGGGCGAAGACGCTGACCGTCCGGCCGCTGCGCGGCAGCACGCCGGGCAGCGCCCCCTTGCCGTGTCGATTCGAGATGACGCCGTACGGAACCCGCGGCTCGAGCGCGACGACGGTGATCCGGAGGAGGTCGCCCGGCTGCGCGCCCTCCACGCGGATGGGACCGGTGACGACGTGCGGGCCGTCGGCGACGGGGTCGCGCGGCACCGATGCGGCGATCGCGACCGCGTCGTCGAGGACGGCGCCCGCGGGGACGCCGTGCTGCGCGAAGAACGCGACCGGGTCCTGGCCCTGGTCGGGCAGCAGCCCCTCGTGGCTGACCGTGTCGACGATGATCGTCTCGCCCGACGCGATCGTGAGGACGGGCTCGTCCTCGCCGCTCGGGAGCCGCCCCCACCGCACGGTCTCGGGCGACGACGTCAGGTACGTCGCGCCGTCGGGCAGGCCGCGACCGGGCTGCAGGATCGGGATGTCGGCGAAGCGCGCCGGCGCTGCGGCCGCTCCGAACCGGTTCCGCTCGGCGGTGTCGATGGTCATGCGCTGGCCTCCGTCAGGGTCGCGGTCGTCGTGGGGGCGAGCACCTCGTGCCCGCGTCGTGCGCGCAGTCCGGTGCCGTGCGCGTGGATGAGCTCGCCGTGCAGGTAGGTCTCTCGGACGATCCCGCGCAGACGCGCGCCCTCCCACGGCGACATGGGGTTCCGGTAGGCGAGCGATGCGGCATCGAGCACGTACTCGGCCTCGGGGTCGAACACGACGAGGTGGGCCGGCGCTCCCGGGGCGATGCGGCCTCGGTCGCCCAGGCGCACGAGGTCCGCTGGCCCGGTCGTGAACGCCGGCAGGATGGCCTCGAGCGGCAGGCCGCGGCGGCGCGCCTCGGTCCACACGGCCGACAGCCCGGTCTGCACACCCGCGATCCCGCCCCACGCGAGCCCGAGGTCGGCGACGCCCTTGAGATCGAAGGTCGCGGGCGAGTGGTCGCTCACGATCGCCGCGATCGTGCCGTCGAGGACGCCCGCCCACAGGGCGTCCTGGTTCGCGCCGTCTCGGATGGGCGGGCAGCACTTGAAGCGGCCCTGGCCGTCCGGCAGCTCCTCGGCGCGCAGGGTCAGGTAGTGCGGGCACGTCTCCACGGTGATGCGGACGCCGTCGGCGCGGGCCGCGCGCACGAGGTCGAGCGCCTCCGCGGCCGAGACGTGCACGATGTGCACGCGGGCCCCGGTCCGCCGGACCGCCTCGATCACGAGGCGGATCGCCTCGACCTCCGCGCGAGGAGGGCGGGATGCCACGAAATCGGTGAACACGGGGCCCGCGGCCTCGGTCAGGTGCTCCTCGAGCTCGGCGTGCGCGATGAGCAGGCCGTCGCGCGCGGCGAGCTCGGCGAGCGCCGTCTCCAGCTGAGCGGCGTCGAGGTGCCCGAACTCGTCGATCCCGCTCGGGGCGAGGAAGCACTTCACACCGACGACCCCCGCGTCGAGCAGAGCGCCGAGGGCGCCGAGGTTCTCGGGCACGGCGCCGCCCCAGAACGCGACGTCGACCGCGAGCTTGCCGGCCGCGGCCCGCCGCTTCGCGGCGAGCGCGGCGGGCGTCGTCGTGACGGGCACCGAGTTGAGCGGCATCTCGACGAGCGTCGTCACGCCGCCCGCGGCGGCCGCCGCCGTGCCGGTGGCGAAGCCCTCCCACGCGGTGCGCCCCGGCTCGTTGAGGTGCACGTGGCTGTCGACGAGGCCAGGGAGCAGCACCTCCGCGTCGGCGAGCACGACCTCGGCGTCGGGGTCGTACGGCTCCACGCCGGCCACGAGGCCGTCGGCGATGCGCACGGTGGCGGCCGCGAAGGCGCCGCCCACGAGCACGCGCCGCGCGGCGATGGCAGAGACCGGGCCGCTCATGCGGTCACGCTCCCCGCGACAGCCGCGTCGCGCGCCAGGGGCTCGCGGTGCGGCGGCGTCGCGTACTCGTCGCGCTTGCTCGTGCCGACACCCATCCGCGCCATCGCCGAGACGAGCCCGACCGCCGCGGCGACGCCGTCGACGACCGGGACGCCCACGCGCTCGGACAGGTGCGCGCAGAGGTCGGCCATGCCTGCGCAGCCGAGCACGACGGCGTCGGCGCGGTCCTCCCACGCGACGCGCTCGCACCACGCGGCGATGCGCTCGACGGCCGCGGGGTCGGCCTCCTCGAGGTCGAGGACGGGGATGCCCGTGCCGTAGGCGGCGACGCACGCGCGCTCGAACCCGTAGCGGAGCACGAGGTCCTCGGCGCGGCCGAGCGTGCGCGAGAGCGTCGTGACGATCCCGAAGGTCCGCCCGGTGAGGGCGGCGACGTGCATCGCGGCCTCCGCGATCCCGACGACGGGTGCGTCGACGAGCTCGCGCGCGGCGTCGAGGCCGGGGTCCCCGAAGCACGCGACGATGTAGCCGTCGCTGCCGCCCGCCGCCTGGTCGCGCCGGATGGCGTCGACGACCGCGGCCGCCGCGTGCACCTCGTCGAGGTGACTCTCGATCGCGGCCGGGCCGTCGCCCTCCGCGGGGCACACGGCGACGACCTCGACGTCGGGGGCGGCCGCCTCCCGGGCCGCGGCGGCGATCTTGGCCGTCATGGCCCGGGAGGTGTTGGGGTTGATGAGGGTGATGCGCATCAGCGGACCTGGGCGTCCTCTTCTTCGTCGGAGGCCGCGAGCGCGGCCTCGGCCTGCGCGACCGCCAGCGAGGCGGTCGCGGTGTCGGGGTACTCCTCGAGCACGTCCTCTGCCGTGCCGTCGGAGACGCCGGCGGTCTCGCCGTCGAACACGGGGACGGTCGGTCGGGCGCGCTCGAGCAGCGTGAAGATGGCGAAGCCGAGACCGCACCCGATGAACCACGTGAAGTCGCCGATCGCGCCCCACGCGGGGTCGATCGCTCCGGCGAACACGAGGGACTTGGGCACGATCGCGAGGAGGATGGTCGGCACACCCGCGCCCGCGACCGCCCACAGCGCGTTCGGGTTGTAGCCGCGGCGGTACCAGTAGGCGCCCTGCTCGGACATCGTGTACATGTCGTCGACGCGGATCCGCTGACGCGCCACCACGTAGTACCCCGCGATGAGGATGCCGAACAGCGGGCCGATGAGGGCCGACAGGATGCCGAGCGTGTAGTGGATGGCCTGGTCGTTCGCGTACCAGTTCCAGGGTGTGAGGAGCACCGACCCGACGGCCGCGATCATCCCGCCCATCCGCCACGAGATGCGGTGGGGCGCGACGTTCGAGAAGTCGAACGCCGGCGAGATGAAGTTCGCGACGATGTTGATGCCGACCGTGGCGGTGACGAAGGTCAGCCCGCCGAGCAGGATGGCGAACGAGTGGTCGATGCGCTCGACCGTGTGGATGGGGTCGGTGATGAGCTCGCCGAAGACCGGCACGGTCGCCGACGCCGTCACCACCGTGAGGATCGAGAAGAAGAGGAAGTTGACGGGCAGGCCCCAGAGGTTGCCGCGTTTCACGGCGCGGAAGCTGCGGCCGTAGCGCGCGAAGTCGCCGAAGTTCAGCATCGGCCCCGAGAAGTACGACACGACGATCGCGATGGCGGAGAGCATGACGGGGATCGAGGCCCACAGGTCGAGGGGCTCGCCGCTCGAGAGGTCGAGGCTGATGTTCTCCCAGCCCGCCTGGCTCACGAGATACACCGCGAGGACGATCATCACGACGTACACGGCGGGGCCCGCGAAGTCGATGAAGCGGCGGATGGCCTCCATGCCGTTCCAGAAGACGGCGGCCTGCGCGACCCAGAGGATCGCGTACGAGATCCAGCCGAGCGCGTCGAGGCCGAGGAAGCTCGGCTCGAGGAGCGCGGCCGACGCCGGGATGAACTTGAGGAAGACGATGGTGAGGGACTCGGCGGCGAGGTACGTCTGCACCCCGTACCAGGCGATCGCGATGACGCCGCGGACGATGGCCGGGATGTTCGCGCCCTTGACCCCGAAGAGGGAGCGGTTGACGACGGGGTAGGGCACGCCCGTGCGCTGGCTCGGCTTCGCGACGAGGTTCGTGAAGAACTGGACGATGAGGATGCCGACGACGAGGGCGACGAGGACCTGCCAGCTCGCGATGCCGAGCGCGAACAGGGAGCCGGCGGTGACGTAGCCGCCGACGGAGTGCACGTCGCTCATCCAGAACGCGAAGATGTTGTAGCTCGTCCAGCGCTGGCGGCGCAGCGGGGCGAGGTCCTCGTTGGCGAGGCGGGGGTCGTAGCCGGGGCGCATGTTGCCGGAGCCGACGGGGTGGCCCGCGGCCTCCACGACGTCCTGCGGCCGGGTGGGGGAGCTGCTCTGCGACACGATGGTGCCTTTCGAGAGGAGGATGCGGTGTCGGTGGTGCTCCGGCCGATGGAGGCTTGCCGGACGAGAGGCGTGGTGTGAAGTTATCCCTTCACGTTTCCCGCGCCGTGTCCCTCATGTTTCGGCGGCGTAAATCCCGACCGCGGCTCGCTTGCGGCGCGGGCTAGCATGTCGGCGTGACCCTCTCGGCCCCCGGACCCGCTGCCGGCGTCGGGGACGCACCCGACCCGCGCACCCTCGTGGGGCGCCGGCTTCGCGAGGCCCGGACGCTCACCGGGCTCTCGGTATCCGCCCTCGCCCGGCGCCTCGGGATCTCCACGAGCGCGGTCTCGCAGATCGAGCGCGGCGTCATGCAGCCGAGCGTCTCGCGCCTCATCGCGATCACCGACGCCCTCGGCGTCCCGCTCGCCACGGTGCTCTCCGGGTCGGTCGCCACGGGGCCCGACGACGGGTCGTACGCTCTCGAGCGCGCCGCGGACGCCGCGTACCTCGAGCTCGGCGGAGGCGTCGTCTTCCGCCGCCTCGCTCCCGGCGACAGCCCCGGCATCGACTACTTCGAGTCGATCTACCCGCCCGGCAGCACGGCGTCGTCGAAGGACCAGCTCTTCCGCCACGAGGGGTACGAGGTCGGCGAGGTGCTCTCCGGCGAGCTCACGATCGACTTCTCGGACGAGGTCGTCGTGCTGCGCGCGGGCGACACCATCCGGTACCCCTGCGACAAGCCGCACCGCCTGCACAACACGGGCGATGAACCCGCCGTCGCCCGCTGGCTCATCGTCCATCCGCCCTCGGCCGACTGAGCGAACCGCCGCGCGTTACCGCGCCGAAATACGCCGCCCCTAGCGTGGCGGCATGCTCCTGGAGGACTTCGACCGCGCGCCCGCTCCCGACGCCGCGGCGGTCGCGCGGGTGTGGGCGGATGTCCCGAGCTGGGTCGACGCGCTCGTCGCGTCCCGACCGCACGGGTCGCTCGACGCGCTGCTCGCGAGGGCGGCCGAGGAGGCCGCGACCTGGGGTGAGGGCGAGCTCGACGCGGCGCTCGCGCGCCATCCGCGGATCGGCGATCGTCCGACGGGAGACAGTGCGGAGGCGGCCGCCTCCCGGCGCGAGCAGGCGGCCATGGCCGACGCCGACGCCGAGGTCGCCGCGCGCATGGCCGAGGGCAACGCGGCCTACGAGGCGCGCTTCGGCCGGGTGTTCCTCATCCGCGCCGCGGGCCGCTCCCCCGTCGAGATGCTCGGCGAGCTCGACCGCCGGCTCGCGAACGACGACGCCGCCGAGGTCCGCGAGGCGTGCGGGCAGCTCCTCGAGATCGCCCTCGCCCGCATCCGCGCGGCCTTCGCCGCGCCATCCGCCGCCGCGCCATCCGAGACCGCGCCATCTGCCGCGCCATCCGAGGAGATCTGATGACCGAGCTGACGACGCATGTGCTGGATGCCGCGAGCGGACGCCCTGCGGCCGGCATGGCCGTCGCCGTGCGCACGGCGGGCGCCGTCGTCGCGACGGCCGAGACCGACGCCGACGGGCGCGCGGCGCTGGGAAAGCTCGGCGCGGGCGAGCACACGCTGGTCTTCGACACCGGCGCGTGGTTCGCGGCGCGCGGCGTCGAGGCGTTCTATCCGTCCGTCGCCGTCGCCTTCCGGGTCGACGGCGAGCCGCACGCGCACGTGCCGCTCCTGCTGAGCCCGTTCGCGTACTCCACCTATCGAGGGAGCTGATCCATGAGCGACGTGTCCGTGCACCTGGGACCGCACAAGTACGGCAAGGCCGAGAACCGCCTCGTGCGGATCACGCGGGACACCGCCCGGCACGAGATCGAGGACCTCACGGTCACCTCGCAGCTGCGCGGCGAGGCGTTCGCCGACTCGTTCCTGACCGGCGACAACGCGAAGGTCATCGCCACCGACACGCAGAAGAACACGGTGTTCGCGTTCGCGAAGACGCACGGCGTGGGCTCGCCCGAGCGCTTCCTCTCCCTCCTCGCCGAGCACTTCACGACCGAGTTCGAATGGGTGGAGGGCGGGCTGTGGCAGGCCGAGCAGCACGTGTGGGAGCGCATCGTCGTCGACGGCTCCGGCCACGATCACGCGTTCGTCCGCACGGGGCGGGGGACGCGGCTCGCCGCCGTCCAGGTCGCGGATGGCGGCACCCACGTCCTCGGCGGCGTGAAGGACCTCGTCGTCCTGAAGTCGACGGGATCGGAGTTCCGCGGGTTCCCGAGGACGCCGTTCACGACCCTCGCCGAGACCGACGACCGCATCATGGCGACGTCGGTCACGGCGCGCTGGCGCTTCCTGCCCGAGGCGGTCGCGGAGGGCGTGGACTACAACGGCGTGTACGAGGAGGTCACGGCCGTGCTCCTCGAGCGGTTCGCCGTCGTGCACTCGCTCGCCCTGCAGCAGACCCTCTTCGCGATGGGGCGCGCGGCGATCGAGGCGCGGCCAGAGCTCGCGGAGATCCGCTTCGCGATGCCGAACCGGCACCACTTCCTCTACGACCTCGCGCGCTTCGACCTCGAGAACGAGGGCGAGGTGTTCATCGCCGACGACCGCCCCTACGGGCTCATCGAGGGGACGGTCGTGCGCGACGGCATCGACGACGCACCCGCGGCCTGGGCCGACGTCCCGACGTTCATCTGACGTCGCGCCGCTCCTCGGTCGGTTCGTCCCTCGGTCTGCCCCTCCCTCCAGTCCGTCGTCCTCTCTTCTCCCCCGCCTCTCCCGCCCAGGTCGCACTCCGCGTCCCCAAAAGCCGCCTTACGGACGCGAACTGCGACCCGGACAAGACCCTCCTCGCCCAGGTCGCACTCCGCGTCCCCAAAAGCCCCCTTACGGACGCGAAGTGCGACCCCGGCGAGACCCTGCTCGCCCAGGTGTCGGGGAGGGCGGCCGTTCAGCGGCCGGGGTCGCCCTCGGGCGCCGCGACGTGCGCCTCGACGGGGTTGCCGTCCTTGTCGACGGCCGGCAGCTCCTGACCGCTCTCGTCGCGGAACCGCACAGGGGTGAGACCCGCCCCCACGGCCTCGGAGGAGACGAGGGCGATCGCGGCGGTCGAGCGCACGCCGTCGTAGGACCCCACGACCGGGTCGGCGCCGTACTTCTCCTTCGCCGACCGCGAGTTCAGCAGGAGGTTGAGGAGGATGGCCGCGATCGCGCCCGCAGAGATGCCCGAGTCGAAGATGAGCGTGAACGCGTCGGGGAAGCGCGCGTAGATCTCCGGCGCGACCGTCGGCAGCAGGGCGACGCCGACCGAGACCGCGACGACGAGCACGTTGCGGTTGTCGAAGCGGACCTTCGCGAGCGTCCGGATGCCGCTGGCCGCGACCATCCCGAACAGCGCGATCCCCGCGCCGCCGAGCACGGCCCGCGGGACGCCCTCGACGATCGCCGAGACCGGCGGCAGCAGGCCGAGGACGACGAGGATCCCGCCCGCCATCGTCGCGACCCAGCGCGAGCGCACGCCCGTGAGCGAGACGAGCCCCACGTTCTGGGCGAACGCGGTGTAGGGGAAGGTGTTGAAGACACCGCCGATGACGGTGCCGAGCCCGTCGGCGCGCAGCCCGTCGGCGAGCTGACGACGGCCCACGGGGCGCTCCACGATCTCGCCGACGGCGATCATGTCGCCCGTCGTCTCGGTCATGATGACGAGGCCCACGACGAGCATCGAGACGACCGAGGCGATCTCGAAGGTCGGCAGTCCGAAGTGGAACGGCGTGACGATGCCGAACCACGCCGTGTCGGCCACGCCCGACCAGTCGACCATCCCGGGGACGGCGAGTGCGGCGAGGGTGCCGACGACGAGCCCCAGGAGCACGGAGATGCGGGCGAGCGCCCGCGGAGCGAACCGCTCGACGAGGACGATGAAGAGCAGGGTCCCAGCCGCGAAGGCGAGGTTCAGCGGGTCGGCAGCGCCGTCCTCCGCGCCGTCGATCACCCAGCCGGCCGCGACGTCCATGAGGGACAGGCCGATGATGAGGATGACGGTGCCGGTGACGAGCGGCGGGAAGAAGCGCAGGAGCTGCGAGAAGAACGGCGCGACGAGGATCATGAAGAGGCCGCAGGCGATGGTCGCACCGTAGATCGCCGTGATGCCGTGCTGCGTTCCGATCGCGATCATGGGGCCGACCGCGGCGAAGGTGACGCCCTGCATGAGCGGCAGGCGCACGCCGAACCGCCAGAACCCGATCGACTGCACGATCGTCGCGATGCCCGCGACGAAGAGGTCGGCGCTGATCAGGTACGCGAGGTCGGCGCCGCCGAGGCCGATCGCGCCGCCGACGATGAGCGGGACGGCGACGGCGCCCGCGTACATCGCGAGCACGTGCTGGAGGCCGAGAGGGAACAGCCGCGCGAGCGGCGGGATCGAGTCGACGGTGTTCGCGTCGCGGGAGGAGGTCGTCATGCCGCGACGCTAATGACGCGGTGTTGCCCGGGCGTTTCGTGAAGGAGTCACTTCATGACGAGCGCCTCACGGGCCGCGTCAGGCGGACTCGTGCGCCGTGAAGAGCGTGTGCACGTCGCCCGCGACGGCCCGGCCGCCCAGATCGACGAGCTCGAGCACGACGGCCGACCCGGCCACCTCGGCGCCGAGGTCCCGGATGAGCTGCTGGGCGGCCGCGAGTGTCCCGCCGGTCGCGAGCACGTCGTCGAGGAGCAGGACGCGCTCCCCCGGCTTGAGGACGCCCGGCGCCTCGATCGCCGCCGACCCGTACTCGAGGTCGTACGACACGGCGGCCGCCGGCTTGGGCAGCTTCCCGGCCTTGCGGATCGGCAGCACCCCGACTCCGGCAACGGCCGCGACATACCCCGCGAGCAGGAACCCGCGCGCCTCGATGCCGCCGACGATGTCGAACCGGCCCTCGAACGGCTCGACGAGCGCGGCGCACGCGACGCGGAGGGCCTCGGGGTCGGCCAGCAGCGGCGAGATGTCGCGGAACAGGATGCCCGGCTCCGGGTAGTCCGGGGTGAGGTCGATGAGCGATTCGGCACGGGCGAGGGCGTCGTTCACCTGCCCAGGCTACCGGCGCCGCCTGGACGGCCGCGGGTGCGGTGCTCCCGGTTCGGGGCGGGCATGAGGCAGACTGGGCGCGTGACGACGACCCTCCTCTCCGCTTCGACCGCGCTGGCGAGCACCGGCAACGACCTCGTGCCCTGGATCGTGGGCGGCGCCGTGGTGCTCGTGCTCGCGGGCGCCGGGCTCCTGGTCCTCCGCCGCCGGCAGTGACGCGCGGGGCCGCCTAGACCCGAGCCCCTGCGCGCGCATCCACCGGGCGCATCCTGGAGACGACGCCCGGCAGTCCGCCGCGCTCGGTCGCGATGACGAGCGCGACGATGCTCGCCACGGCGAACAGCGCGTCGAGCGGCGACGTCAGCATGCCGAGGAGCTGCCAGCCGCCGATGCCCGCGAGATAGCGCAGCGCGCGGGCCGCCGGCGCGGGCCCGACCCCGCCCTCCCACCGGACGAGGACGGCGTGGTCGCCCACCGTGCCGCCCGTCACGAGGACGATTGCCCCCAGGAGGACGAAGGGCACGGCGGTCGCCGCGGCGTTCGGGGCGGCGGGATCCAGCTGCGCAGCCGGGGCGCCGACGACGTAGAGCTGCCACGCGTTCACCGCGATCCCCGCCGCGCCGCCGGTCAGCGCGACCGCGAGCACGTCGCACAGCATGCCGAGCAGGCGCCGCCAGATCGTCACCGGGCGCGGGGCGTCTGCCGCGGGCCGTGCGTCGCGGCGGGCGAGAAGCGGGCGCACCGCGAGCGACAGGGCACCGCCGAGCAGGGCTCCCGCGGTGTTGGCGAGCAGGTCGTCGACGTCGAACAGACGGTACCCGCAGGGGTAGATGCCCCAGACGCCCGTGACCTGGGTCGTCTCGATCGCGAGCGACAGCCCGAACCCGACGAGCGTCGAGACGAGCACGCCGCGCCGCCAGATGAGGCGCAGGAAGAACCCCAGCGGCACGAACAGGAGCACGTTGAGCGCGACCTGCATGACCGCGGGATTGTGCCGCAGGGCGGAGAGCGAGCCGACCGGGTAGTCGAGGATGTCGTCGACGAACTGGAACGGCCGCAGCTGCGGCGCCGCGCAGCGGATCGCGTCGGGGTCGGGGAGCGGAAGCAGCGTGTACGTCCACAGCGCGAGGCCGTAGACGAGGAAGGCGCCCCACAGCAGCAGCTGCCGGAGGGTGAGCCGGCCCTCCCGCCGATACTGCACGGCGACGAACGGCACGAACAGCAGCACCGCGAACACCGCCCCGAGCAGGACGGCGACGACAGCGGGGAGCACCTGACCGTTCACAGGCATCCACGCTATCCGAGCCCCTACCCTGGACCCATGACGCGCCTGCTCGCCGACGCCGACTCGACCCGCTGGGTGCCCGTGACCGGGCGCGGACTCCGCGGCGGCCGCCACCGGAAGGCGGCCATCCGCATGCTCCTCGGGAGCGCCGGCCTCCCGCAGGGCGCTCCCGGGTCGGGATTCCTCGCGTGGATCGCCAATCGCGCGGCGCGCGCGATGATGCGCCGATCGGATGGCCGGATCCTCGCGTGGGTCTGGAAGGACGACCCCGAGCTCCTCGTCGCGATCGCCCAGGTCCAGGAGCTCACGGCGCAGCTGCGGACCGCCCGCGCCATGATGCCGATCGAGTACGACGACACCGAGGACTTCCGGTCGCCGTTCCTCGGGCAGGGCGAGAAGCTCGTCATCGACATGCCGCAGGGCGAGCGCTCCCTCCTCTCGGCGACCTACACGTGGGACACCGGCACGCAGCTCGTCACGCTGCAGGCGGCCTCGCCCGACCGCGAGCGCTTCCGCACGCTGCTGCCGGCGATCGAGGACCTCGCCCGGACCATCCGCCTCTCGGACGACCTCGAGGTCGGCGAGTCGAACATCCTCCGGCTCCCGCCCGCCTGATGCGGCGGACCGGCGGAGCCGCCGCGCTGCTCGCGGCCGCCGCGCTCGTCGCGGGATGCGCGGCGGCCGACGACGGCATCCGCCTTCCCCCTCCGGACGGCGTGCTCGACTACCAGCTCGGCGGCGCGTACGCGCCCGCCCCGGAGGTGACGATCGTCGTGCGCGACCGCACCGAGGCGCCCGCGGCCGGGGCCTACGGCGTCTGCTACGTCAACCTCTTCCAGACCCAGCCGGACCCCGCGTCGGGGCCCGACCCCGCCCTCGAGGGCACGACCGCGTGGTGGGACGCGGTCCACCCCGAGCTGCTGCTGCGCGACGCGGACGGCACCCTCGTGGTCGACGAGGAGTGGAACGAGGCCCTGTTCGACATCCGGACCGCCGCCACGCGCGAGGCGCTGCTCGCCATCCAGTCGGCGTGGCTGCGCGGGTGCGCCGACGACGGGTACGACGCCGTGGAGCCCGACAACCTCGATCAGCACGAGCGCTCGCACGGGCTGCAGACCCTCGACCACGCACTCGCCTACATGGCGGAGGTCATCCCCCTCGCGCACCGGCTCGGGCTGGCTGTCGCGCAGAAGAACACCGCCGAGCTCGGGGCGTCCGGCCCCGAGCTCGGCTTCGACTTCGCCGTCGCCGAGGAGTGCGAGCTCCACGACGAGTGCGCCGACTACCGCTACCCGGGCCGCGTCCTCGAGATCGAGTACGACGACACGGGCGCCGTCGAGCGCGACGGCATCACGCGGACCGCGTTCGAATGGGCGTGCGCCCGTCGCTCGGGCGACCATCCGATCACCCTCCGCGACCGCGACGCGACCCCGCGCGGCGACCCCGCGCACGTGTTCGCGCACTGCTGAGGCCCGGTTACCGCCGCCGAGTCATCGCTGTCAAGCCCATGCGCCGCTGCCGCCGTCGCCCCTAGGTTTGCATCAGCGGCGCACATCCGCGCACCGCTTTGAGAAGGGAGCAGTCATGGGCTTCATCGCATTCCTCATCCTCGGCCTCATCGCCGGAGCCATCGCGAAGGCCATCCTGCCGGGCAACCAGGGCGGCGGCTGGATCGCCACCCTCATCCTCGGCGTGGTCGGAGCCTTGCTCGGCGGATGGATCGGAACGGCCCTCTTCGGAGTGGGTGTCGACCAGTTCTGGGATCTCGGCAGCTGGCTGCTCGCGATCGGCGGAGCGATCATCGTCCTCCTCATCTGGGGACTCATCACGGGTCGACGCAAGACGAACTGAGTGTGAGCGTGCACGGCATGTGAGCGTGCCGGGAATCGAGCGGCACAGGTGGCCGGCGCGTCGGGGGATGCGCCGGCCATCGCCGTGTCAGCGGCGCGGCTCGAAGGCGAGCGGCTCCTCGCGGATGCGGGCGCGAGCCGACTCGACCGCGCCTCGGACGACGATGTCGCGACCCAGCGTGCTCGCGACGAGCTCGGGCACGGGCGGGTAGAACTCCTCCGCGAGCACCGTCCGCGCACGCGCGAGGACCGGCTCGACCGCCTCCGCGATCGCGCCGGCGATGACGATCCGCTCGATGTCGAGGAGACTCGCGAGGACGAGCGCGACCCGCGCGATGCGGTCGCCGAGCCGATCGAGGATGGCCGCGGCGAGCGCGTCGCCGTCGGCGGCCGCGCGGAAGACGTCGCGCGCCGTGATCTCGTCGACGGGGAGCTCGGCCAGGGCGCTCCGCTCCCCGTGCGCCACGGCGTCCTGCGCCCACATCCGGGCGAGCGCGCCGACGCCGTCGGGGCTCCCCGCTCCCTCCACGATGTCGAGGAAGCGCATCTCGCCCGCTCCGCCGCGCGCTCCGCGCAGCAGCCGGCCGTCGACGATGACGCCCGCGCCGAGGCGCTCCCCCGAGAGCAGCGTCGCGACGTTCGCCGTGTGGGCCTGCCCGTCCTGGCTCTGCTCGGCGACCGCCGCGAGGTTGGCGTCGTTCTCGACGACCACGGACGGGCCGGGGATCGCGTCCGCGAAGCCCGGGTTCATCATCTTCCAGTAGTCCCGATCTCCCGCGGGCGAGCGCCCGTCGGCGTCGACGGGCGCCGGAACGCCGACGACGACGACGAGCAGATCGTCACGCCGGGCCCCCGCCGCCGCGAGGGCCTCGTCGAGCAGGCGCACGGCGAGCGCGCGGCGCTCGTCCGCCGCCTCGGCGCGACTGCGCTCGGCCGCGGTACCGGGGCGGCGATCGACGGCGGGCGCGTCGGCGCCGACCTCGCCGAGCACCTTCCCGCGGAGGTCGGCGACGATGGCGGTGAAGCGGTGCTCGCCCGCGTCGATGCCGGCGACGACCCCCGCCTCGTCGCGCAGACGGTAGCGCCGCGCCGGGCGCCCCTTGCTCGTCAGGCCGGCGGCCCGGCTGTCCTCGAGCTCGACGAGCCATCCGGCCTCGACGAGGTCGTCGCACACGCCGAGCACCGTCGCGCGGGTGAGCGATGTCTCCGCCATCACCTCGGCCGCCGTGAACTCCGCGACGCGCAGGGCGAAGCGCACCACCGCGCCGGAGTTCATCCGGCGCAGCACCTGGGGCGAGTTCGCCGTGCCGTGAGCCATGTCCTCGACCTTACTGGGGGTCTTGACGCCGCCCGACTGGCGGTGAGAGAGTGTCCCCGTTATATTCGCAGTCTAGATTTACTCGCTGAATAAATCGAGACGCAGGAGAGGACGACGATGTCTTTGGGACTGAGAAGAGCGACGAGGGTCGCCGCGGCCGGGATCGGCGTCGCCGTGACCGCGTCGCTGCTCGCCGGCTGCTCCGCCGGCGGACGGGAGACCGTCCACTTCACGTTCAGCAAGCGCGAGGCGATCTCGTTCATGACCGAGGTGGTCGACGAGTTCAACGCGTCACAGGACGAGTACGAGGTGGTCATGGACACGTCGGGCCCCGACGTCATCGCCGCGAGCTTCGTCCGCGGCAATCCGCCCGACCTCATGCTCGCGAACTACAATCAGGAGGTCGCGCGCTTCGTGCAGCGCTGCGCGCTCACGGACCTGTCCGAGACCGAGGCGGCCGCCGACATCCGCCCCGAGATGCAGCCCCTCCTCGACCAGTACGGCGTCTGCGAGGGCCGCACGACCGCGCTCCCGTACTCGGTGATGGCCGCATCGGTCATCTACAACAAGGAGATCTTCGCGGAGCACGACCTCGATGTCCCGCAGACGTGGAGCGAGCTCATCGAGGTCTGCGACACCCTGCAGGCCGCGGGCGTCGCGCCGTTCTACGCGACGTTCGCGGATGCCTGGACGGCGAACCAGGGATGGTTCGACTACGCGATCGGCGGATCCCTCGACGTGCTCGACTTCTACGACCAGCTCGCCGCGCAGGGCACCGACGTCGGCCCGGATTCGCCGGTGTCCTTCCAGAAGGACTTCCTCGAGCCGATCGAGAAGATGCAGCTCCTCGCGAGCACCTACACGCAGCCGAACGCGAGCAGCCGCGGCTACGACGCGGGCAATGTCGCCTTCGCGAACGGCGAGGGCGCGATGTACCTGCAGGGGCCGTGGGCCTTCAGCGAGATCGCGAAGACGAACCCCGACCTCGAGCTGGGCACCTTCCCGCTCCCGATGACCGAGGACCCGGCCGACCTCAAGGTGCGCGTCAACATGGACCTCGTCACGATGATCCCCGAGGAGGCGGAGAACAAGGAGGGCGCGTTCGCGTTCCTCGAGCACCTCTTCCAGCCCGAGCTCATCCAGGAGTACAACGAGTCGCAGCTCGGCTTCGTGCCGACGACGACCGGCGACGACCCGAGCGACCCCCGCGTCGAGGGGATGATCGGCTACTACAACGAGGGCGCGGTCTACCAGGGCCCCGGCGTCCTCAACCCGCGGGCCATCCCGACCGAGAACTACGCGCAGTCGCTCGTCCTCGGTGCCGACGCCTCCTCGGTCCTGCAGACCATGGACGCCGACTGGGCCCGCCTCGCCTTCCGCCAGCCGGCGGTCTCGACCGAGGAGACGGCAGAATGAGCACCACCACGACGATCGTGACCGGCGGCGACCGCCGCGTGCGCCGCAGCCGCAAGCGGGTCGAGCCGATCTACTACCTCTTCCTGCTGCCGTCGCTGCTGCTGTTCACGCTCGCGATCACGCTTCCCGGCGTCATCGGCATCGTCTTCAGCTTCACCGACTCCATCGGGCTCGGCGACTGGAAGTTCATCGGCTTCACCAACTACATCGCGGCCTTCAGCGACCCGGCCATCCTCTCGAGCTTCCTGTTCACCTTCGGGTTCTCGCTCGTGACGGTCGTCGTCGTGAACGTGATCGCGTTCCTCCTCGCGGTGGGACTCACGGCGCGCATCCGCTTCAAGATGGGGCTCCGCGCGATCTTCGTCATCCCGATGGTCGTGTCGGGCATCATCATCGCGTACGTCTTCCAGTTCCTGTTCCAGAACTCGCTGCCCGGCGCCGGCGCCGCGCTCGGCATCCCGTTCCTCGAGGAGAGCATCCTCGCGAACCCCGACCTCGCCTGGCTCGGCATCGTCATCGTGACCGCGTGGCAGTCGATCCCCGGCACGCTCCTCATCTACATCGCGGGGCTCCTGTCGATCCCCGGCGAGGTCTACGAGGCCGCCGACATCGACGGCGCGTCCAAGCCGCAGCAGCTGCTGCGGATCACGCTCCCCCTCGTCGCGGGCTACGTCGTCATCAACGTCATCCTCGGCTTCAAGAACTTCCTGAACTCGTACGACATCGTGGTCGGCCTCACGAACGGCGGCCCCGGCACCTCCACCCGCACGATCGCGATGACGATCATCCGCGGCTTCCAGACGGGCGACTACGCCTACCAGATGGCGACAGCGACGCTGTTCTTCATCATCACCGTCATCATCGCCGTCCTGCAGCTGTCGGTGACGCGCGGAAGGAGCGCACTCTGATGTCCACGTACACCGCCCCCACCGGCAGCACGAGAGCCATCGTCACGAGCGCCGCCGGCAAGGCCCCGCGCTTCCGCATGGAGCGCGTGAACTGGTCGGCCACCGTCATCCTGTTCCTGTGCGCGATCACCGTGCTCCTGCCCCTCTACGTCACCGTCTCGATGGCGTTCAAGACGAGCTCGCAGGCGGTCGACGGCAACGCGTTCTCGCTGCCGATGCCGTTCAGCATCCAGGGGTTCATCGACGCCTGGCAGCTCACGAAGTTCCCGGTCGGCTTCGCGATGTCGCTCATCGTGACCGCGGGCACCGTCGTCGCGACGATCATCCTCGCGGCGTTCGCGTCCTACGCGATCGTCCGCAACTGGGACCGCAAGCTGTTCCGCTGGTCGTTCTTCTACCTGCTCGCGGCCATGTTCATCCCGTTCCCCGTCGTCGCCCTCCCGCAGATCCAGCTCACGGGCCGGGTCGGCCTCGACAACCCGCTCGGGGTCATCCTGCTCGCGACGATGTTCCAGCTGAGCTTCAGCGTGCTGCTGTTCACCGCGTTCCTGCGATCGATCCCGCTCGAGCTCGAGGAGAGCGCGCGCATCGACGGCGCCTCGACGTGGCAGACGTTCTGGAAGCTCATCTTCCCGCTCCTCGCCCCGATGAGCGCCACGGTCGGCATCTTCGCGTTCCTCTACGCGTGGAACGACTTCATGATGCCGTCGCTCATCATCTCCGACGCGAACCTGCAGACGCTGCCGGTGCGCCAGAACCTGTTCCAGACGCAGTTCAGCAGCAACTACAACGTCGCGTTCGCGTCGTACCTCATGGCGATGGCGCCCGCGATCATCGCCTACCTGTTCGCGCAGCGCTGGGTCATGGAGGGCGTCACGCAGGGCGCCGTCAAGGGCTGAGCGCCGAACCGTCCACGGGCGGATGAGCGGGCCGCGCCCGCTCATCCGCCCCTTGCTCCCAGGGGGGATCCCACGTCATGTCAGAGCAGATCGCGCCCGCCGGCGCCGACTGGTGGCGCCAGGCCGCCGTCTACCAGATCTACCCGCGGTCGTTCGCCGACGCGAACGGCGACGGGATCGGCGACCTCCGCGGCATCGTCTCGCGCGTGCCGTATCTCCGCGCGCTCGGGGTCGACGCCGTGTGGCTGAGCCCGTTCTATCCGTCGGCGCTCGCCGACGGCGGATACGACGTGGCCGACTACCGCGACGTCGACCCGCGCATCGGCACGCTCGCCGAGTTCGACGAGATGGTCGCCGCGCTGCACGAGGCCGGCATCCGCGTCGTCGTCGACATCGTGCCGAACCACTCGTCCGACCAGCACACGTGGTTCCGCGAGGCCCTGACCGCGCCGAAGGGCTCGCCTGCGCGCGACCGCTACATCTTCCGCGACGGTCTCGGCGAGAACGGCGAGCTCCCGCCCGCCGACTGGCCGTCGGTGTTCGGCGGATCCGCATGGGAGCCGGTCGGCGACGGCCAGTGGTACCTCCACACGTTCGCGAGGGAGCAGCCCGACTTCAACTGGGACAACGCGGAGGTGCGCGAGGACTTCCTCACGACGCTGCGCTTCTGGTCGGATCGCGGTGTCGACGGCTTCCGCATCGACGTCGCGCACCTGCTCGTGAAGGAGCTCGCCGACCCGCTGCCCTCGCAGGCGGAGCTCGACGCCCTCGACCGCGATTCCGGACGCCATCCGCTGCTCGACCGCGACGAGGTGCACGAGGTCTACGCGCAGTGGCGCGCGGTCTTCGACGAGTACGACCCGCCGCGCACGGCGGTCGCCGAGGCGTGGGTCGACTCCCCCGCTCGCCGCGCGCGCTACGCCTCCCCCGCCGGCCTCGGCCAGGCGTTCAACTTCGATCTGCTCACGGCCGACTTCGACGCCGGCGCGTTCCGCCGCATCGTCGCCGACAACCTCGCGCAGTCCGCGGCCACGGGCTCGTCGTCGACGTGGGTCCTCTCGAACCACGACGTGACGCGCCACGCGACGCGCTACGGCCTGCCTCCGCTGAACGGACGCCGCGTGAAGCAGGGCGTCGAGTGGATGCTCGCGGGCGCGCCCGCCGATGGCGTCGACCTCGCGCTCGGGTTGCGTCGAGCGCGCGCCGCCACGCTCTTCCTGCTCGCCCTCCCCGGCAGCGCGTACCTCTATCAGGGCGAGGAGCTCGGTCTGCACGAGGTCGGCGAGATCCCCGCCGAGCAGCGGCAGGATCCCGCGTACCACCGGTCCGTCGGACAGCCGGCCTGGAGCTACGACGGGCTCGGGCGCGACGGATGCCGCGTGCCGCTCCCCTGGGCACGCTCGGGCTCATCGTTCGGGTTCGGCTCCGACGGCGCGCATCTGCCGCAGCCGGCCTGGTTCGGCGACGTCTCCGTCGAGGCGCAGGAGGGCGATCCCGCCTCGACCCTCAGCCTGTACCGCGCGGCCCTGAGACTGCGCCGCGAGCTCCAGTCGGACGAGACGCTCGCATGGCACGATGAGCTCGGACGAGACGATGTGCTCGCCTTCTCCCGCCCCGGCGGGTGGGTGAGCGTGACCAACTTCGGCGACGCTCCCGTCGCCCTTCCCGACGGGAAGGTCGTCCTCGCGAGCGCACCGCTCGACGGCGACCTCCTCCCCGGCGCGGCGACAGCCTGGCTGACCCGCGCATGACCCGCCATCCGCACACCGCACGACCCGCGATCCGCACCGCATTGAGGAGAGACATCCCTTGACCACGCTCACCGCGACATCCGAACCCACCCTCCTCGGCGAGGCCGACTGGTGGCGCCAGGCCGCCGTGTACCAGATCTACCCCCGCTCCTTCGCGGACGCGAACGGCGACGGCATCGGCGACCTGCGCGGCATCATCTCGCGCATCCCGTACCTGCGCGCCCTCGGGATCGATGCGGTGTGGCTCAGCCCGTTCTATCCGTCGGCCCTCGCCGACGGCGGCTACGACGTCGACGACTACCGCGACGTCGACCCGAAGATCGGGACCCTCGAGGAGTTCGACGAGATGGTCCGCGAGCTCCATGCCGCGGGCATCCGCCTCATCGTCGACCTCGTCCCGAACCACTCCTCCGACCGCCACGCGTGGTTCCAGGAGGCGCTGCGCTCGCCCAAGGGGTCGCCCGCGCGCGACCGCTACATCTTCCGCGACGGACGCGGCGAGAACGGCGAGCTGCCGCCCGCCGACTGGGAGAGCATCTTCGGCGGCCCGTCGTGGACGCGCGTCGAGGACGGGCAGTGGTACCTGCACCTCTTCGCGAAGGAGCAGCCCGACCTCAACTGGGACAACGAGGAGGTCCGCGCCGACTTCCGCGCGACGCTGCGCTTCTGGGCCGACCGGGGCGTCGACGGGTTCCGCGTCGACGTCGCGCACGGCCTCGCCAAGCACCTCCCCGATGAGCTGCCCTCCAAGGAGGAGATGAAGGCGATCACCGAGCCCGGTCAGCACCCCCTGTGGGACCGCGACGAGGTGCACGACATCTACGCCGACTGGCGGAAGGTCTTCGACGAGTACGACCCGCCGCGCATCGCCGTCGCGGAGGCATGGGTCGAGACGTCGCGCCGCCCGCGGTACGCGAGCGCCGAGGGACTCGGCCAGGCGTTCAACTTCGACCTGCTGCAGGCCGACTTCGACGCCGCGCAGTTCCGGACGATCATCGCCGAGAATCTCGCCCTGTCGGCGGCGTCGGGCTCGTCGACGACGTGGGTGTTCTCGAACCACGACGTCGTCCGGCACGCGACCCGCTACGGCCTGCCGACGCCGACCGAGAAGGTCGAGACGTCGGAGATCATGGCCATCCCCAGCAAGGACTGGCTGCTCCGCGGCGCCCCCGAGGAGGAGCTCGACCGCGAGCTCGGCGTGCGCCGTGCACGCGCGGCGACGCTGCTCGAGTTCGCGCTTCCCGGCTCGGCGTACCTGTATCAGGGCGAGGAGCTGGGTCTGCACGAGGTCGGCGACATCCCCGACGAGGCGCGGCAGGACCCGTCGTTCTTCCGTAACAAGGGCGTCGAGGTGGGCCGCGACGGATGCCGCGTGCCGCTGCCCTGGACGACGAGCGGCTCGTCGTTCGGCTTCGGCCCGAACGGCGCGCACCTGCCCCAGCCGGCCTGGTTCGCCGAGGTCTCGGTCGAGGCGCAGGACGACGACCCCGCGTCGACGCTGAACCTCTACCGCGAGGCGCTCCGCCTGCGGCACGAGCTCCAGGCGGCGGAGGCGCTGACGTGGGATGAGAAGCTCACCACGGGCGACGTGCTGGCGTTCTCGCGCCCGGGCGGCTGGACGAGCGTCACGAACTTCGGCGACACCCCGGTTCCGCTGCCTGAGGGCGAGGTGCTCCTCTCGAGCTGGCCGCTCGAGGGCGACGAGCTCCCCGGCGCGACGACCGTCTGGCTCCAGCGCGGCTGACGCCGCCCCACGTGTCTCACTCGTCGCGGGTTCCGCCTCCGGATACCCGCGACGAGTGAGACACGCTTGCGTGGCCGCGGGCACACCATGTCTCACGACACGCGGGAATACCCCGCCCATACCCACCGCGGTTGAGACACGCCCACCCCGCCGGGCACACCATGTCTCACGACACGCGGGAATACCCCGCCCATACCCACCGCGGTTGAGACACGCCCACCCCACCGGGCACACGATGTCTCACGCCACGCCGGAATACCCCGCCCAAACCCACGGCAACCGAGACACGCCCACCCCACCGGGCCCACCCCGGCCGACCCCGCGTCAGCGCTTGCGCCGGAACCACACCGTCGACAGCGGCGGCAGCACGACCTCCGCGTGCGCGGGCCATCCCTTGTGCTCGCCGGCGACCGCCGTGACCGCGCCGAGGTTGCCCACGCCAGAGCCGCCGTACGCCTCGGCGTCGGTGTTGAGGCACTCCTCCCACTCCCCGTCACCCGGGAAGCCGAGGCGGTAGCCGTGGTGCGGCATGGCCGCGAAGTTCGTCGCCGAGAGGATCTCGTCGTCCCCGCTGCGGCGCACGAACGCGAACACGTTCCCCGCCGCATCGTCGGCCTCGACCCACGCGAACGAGCCGGGGTCGGCGTCGGATCGCCAGATCGCGGGCGACTCGCGGTACCGCGCATTGATGTCGCGGAGCGCGTCACGCAGGCCTCGGTGCTCGGGGTGGTCGAGCAGCCACCAGTCGAGCTCGCGCGACTCGGCCCACTCCGCCTCCTGGCCGAACTCCGAGCCCATGAAGAGCATCTGCTTGCCGGGGTGGGCCCACATGAACGCGTAGTACGCGCGCAGCGTCGCGAGCTGACGCCAGCGGTCGCCGGGCATCTTGCGCAGCAGCGAGCCCTTGCCGTGCACGACCTCGTCGTGCGACAGCGGCAGGACGTAGTTCTCGCTCCACGCGTAGACCAGCGAGAAGGTCATCTCGCCGTGGTGGTACGCACGGTGGATGGGGTCGCGCTGCAGGTACTGCAGCGTGTCGTGCATCCATCCCATGTTCCACTTGAAGCCGAATCCGAGGCCGCCCGCGCTCGTCGGCTGCGTGACGCCGGGCCACGCGGTCGACTCCTCGGCGATCATCGAGATGCCCGGCACGCGCTTGTAGGCGGTCGCGTTCAGCTCCTGCAGGAACTGCACGGCCTCGAGGTTCTCGTGGCCGCCGTGGATGTTCGGGGTCCACTCCCCCGGCTCGCGCGCGTAGTCGAGGTAGAGCATCGATGCGACGCCGTCGACCCGGAGCCCGTCGGCGTGGAACTCCTCGAGCCAGTACAGCGCGTTGCCGTAGAGGAAGTTCCGCACCTCGCGGCGCCCGAAGTCGAAGATGTGCGATCCCCACTCCTTGTGCCATCCGCGCTGGGGGTTCGGGTCCTCGTAGAGCGGTGCGCCGTCGAACTGGACGAGCGCCCAGGGGTCGGTCGCGAAGTGGCCGGGCACCCAGTCGAGGATGACCCCGATGCCCGCCTGGTGCAGGCGGTCGATGAGCAGGCGCAGGCCGTCGGGATCGCCGAACCGGCTGTCGGGCGCGTAGTAGCCCGTCACGTGGTAGCCCCACGATCCGCCGAACGGATGCTGCATGACCGGCATGAGCTCGACGTGCGTGAAACCGAGGTCGGAGAGGTACGGCACGAGCTCGTCGGCCAGCTGCGCGTACGACCGGTCGCGGCGCCAGGAGGCGAGGTGCATCTCGTAGATCGACATCGGCGCGTCGACCTGGCCGCGCGACGCGCGCGCCGCCATCCACTCGTCGTCGCCCCACTCGTACGCCGAGTCGAACACACGCGACGCGGTCTGCGGCGGCACCTCGGCCCATGCGGCCATCGGGTCGGCCTTCTCGCGCCACACGCCGTCGGCGCCGAGGATGACGTACTTGTAGGTCGTGCCGCTGCCGACGTCCGGCACGAACAGCTCCCAGATGCCCGAGCTGCCGAGCTGGCGCATCGGGTGCTCGCGGCCATCCCAGCTGTTGAAGTCGGCCTTGAGCCGCACGGCGCGGGCGCGCGGCGCCCAGACCGCGAACGCCGTGCCGGTGACGTCGGGCGCGACGCCGAGGCCGTCGTAGCGGTGCACGTGCGCGCCGAGCACGGTCCACAGCTGCTCGTGCCGCCCCTCGCCGATGAGGTGGAGGTCGACCTCGCCGAGCGTCGGCAGGAACCGGTACGGGTCGTCGCACTCGATCGGCTCCGACCCCTCGTAGGCGACCTCGAGCCGATACGCCGGGACGTCGGCCACGGGCAGCACCCCGGCCCAGACGCCCTCGTGCTCGTGCGCGAGGTCGACCGCCGCCCATCCGTCGGGGTTCTTGCGTGTCGGCGCGGGCAGGCGATAGCGCACCGTGACCGACTTCGCGAGCGGCTTCAGCACCCGGACCGTGACGCCGCCGTCGTGCGGGTGCGGCCCGAGGACGGCGTGCGGATCGCCGTGCTCGCCGTGGGCGATCTGCGCGAGGATCGCCGGATCGATGGGCAGGACGGATGGCGATGACGCGGTCATGACGCTCCCCTCGGGATGTCGGCGGCGGGGCTCGGCGCCGGCTCGGCGTGCGGGTCGCGCACGGCGAGGATGTGGGCCACCTCGTGGCCGGGGTCGAGCCGCACGTACGCGTCGCGCCCCCACGTCCACTCGCTGCCGGTGATCTCGTCGCGGACGGCGAACGTCTCGGGGAGGCCGGCCGCCGCGAGGTCGAGGTGGACCATCGTCTCGCGCGTCCCGTGCGGATCGAGGTTGATGACGACGATGACCGTGTCGCCCTGGCGATCGGACTTCGAGAAGCAGATCACGTGGTCATCGTCCGTCCAGTGGATGACGAGGCTGCGCAGCTGCTGGAGGGCGGGGTGCGCCCGACGGATCTCGTTGAGCCGCGTGAGGTACGGCGCGAGCGTGCGCCCCTCGCGCTCCGCGCCCTCCCAGTCGCGGATGCGGATCTGGTACTTCTCGCTGTCGAGGTACTCCTCGCTGCCGGGCTTGACCGCGACGTGCTCGAAGAGCTCGTAGCCCGCGTACACGCCCCACGAGGGCGAGCCCGTCGCGGCGAGCGCCGCCCGCAGTCGGAACGCCGCGGGCCCGCCGTACTGGAGGAACCCGTGGAGGATGTCGGGGGTGTTCACGAAGAAGTTCGGCCGCATGAGGTGGTCGCTCTCGGTCGCGACCTCGCGCAGGTAGTCCTCGATCTCGCCCTTCGCCGTGCGCCACGTGAAGTACGTGTACGACTGATGGAACCCGACCGCGCCGAGCGTGTGCATCATCGCGGGGCGCGTGAACGCCTCCGAGAGGAAGAGCACGTCGGGGTCGGTGCGGCGGATCTCGCCGAGGAGCTTCTCCCAGAACTGCACGGTCTTCGTGTGCGGGTTGTCCACGCGGAAGATCCGCACGCCGTGGCTCATCCACAGCCGGACGACGCGCAGCACCTCGGCGTAGATGCCGTCGAAGTCGTTGTCGAAGTTGATCGGGTAGATGTCCTGGTACTTCTTGGGCGGGTTCTCCGCGTACGCGATCGACCCGTCGGCCCGCGTCGTGAAGAACTCCGGATGCTCCTTCACCCACGGATGGTCGGGGGCGGCCTGGAGCGCGAGGTCGAGCGCGACCTCGAGGCCGAGCTTGTTCGCCTTCTTCACGAACGCGTCGAAGTCCGCGAAGGTCCCGAGATCGGGGTGGATGGCGTCGTGCCCGCCGTCCTTCGAGCCGATCGCCCAGGGCGATCCGACGTCGTCCGGCCCGGGCGTGAGCGTGTTGTTCGGCCCCTTGCGGTTGATCTCGCCGATCGGATGGATGGGCGGCAGGTACAGCACGTCGAAGCCCATCGCGGCCACCGCGGGAAGGCGCTTGGCCGCGGTCTTGAACGTGCCGCTGACGACCTTGCCGGTCTTCCTGTCGACCTTCGCGCCCTCGGAGCGGGGGAAGAACTCATACCAGCTGCCGAACAGCGCGCGCGGACGGTCGGCGTACAGCGGGTAGGGCCCCGCGACCGTCATCAGGTCGCGAAGCGGATGGGCGCGGAACAGCGCGAGCACCTCCTCGCTCGCGAGCTGGGCCATCCGCGCCTCCGCCGGCCGCGACGCATCCGTCGCGGCCTCGAGCGCGCCCTGCAGCACCTCGCGCTCGGCGGCCGACAGCGCCGCCGCGTCGATGCGCTCGAGCAGCAGCCGCCCCTCCAGGAACATGAGGTCGACGTCGACGCCGGCGGCGATCTTCACGCTCGCCGCGTGCTCCCACGTCGCGAGCGGGTCGGACCATCCGTGCACCTCGAAGGTCCACGCGCCCTCGACGTCGGGGGTGACCCACGCCTCGTAGCGGTCGGTGCCCTTCGCGATCTCGCGCATGCGCACCGGCGGGCGCCGGGCGCCATCCGGATCGATCAGCACCACCTCGGCGCCGAGACGGTCATGGCCTTCGCGGAAGACCGTCGCGCGCACGGGAAGGGGCTCGCCCCGAGTCGCCTTCGCCGGCAGCTCGCCGCCCTCGATGAGCGGATGGACGTCGATCACGGGAATGCGTCCGACCATGGCACCCAACCTAGCCATCCGGAGCACCCGGCGACTACCCGCGTTCCCGCGCGTGTCGACGGTGTCCGGAGAGTTCCCGACCGCGTTCGGTCGACACGGTAGAGTGCGCCGCTCAGCCCGCGGAGCGGCGGCCGGTCCGCGCGGCCGCCTGCTCGAGGCGGCCGACGACGCGCACGAGGCCGTCGTCGCCGCCGACGTTGCCGGCGAACACGACGTACGGCAGCCCCGGCGCGCGGCCGTCGACGGGGCGCCACACGGAGACGATGCCGGGCAGCACCGTGCCCACGACCTCGGCGCGGCTCATCCCGAGCGCCTCGGTCGCGACGTCGGACGACGTGATGCCTCCCTTCGCGACGAGGAAGGCGGGCTGCCGGCGCTCGAGCACCTCGCGCACGACGTCGACGACCGCGGCGCTCACCTCGCGGGCGATCGCGAGGCTGCCCTCGGCGTCGTCGCCGCGCCGCAGGGCGCGGCTCGTCCGGAAGACGACCGTGCCGCGCTCGAGCGCCGCGACGATCGCGTCGGCGAGGGCGCGCCGGTGCGCGGCGTCCGACGGGCGCGCCGCGTCGAGCTCGACGATCGGCAGCTCGCGGTTCGCGACCAGCCGTTCGAGCTGGCGGGTCGTCATCGCGACGTGCGATCCGACCACCACGAGCCCGCCTGGTGCGCCGCCCTCGGGCGCCGCGAGCTCGTGGTCCGCCACGGGGCTGCTCGCGCGCTGGCCGAGCCGCGCCCGCACGAAGGACGGCCCCGACCGGTAGACGAGCCTCCGGCCGTCCGCCTCCGCGCGCTGCACCGCCTCCGCCACGACGCGCAGGTCGTCGTCGTGCTCGGCGTCGACGGCCACGACCCGCCCGTCCCGCGCCTCGTCGAGGATGGTGCGCACGCGATCCGGCCCGCCCTCGCGGATGTCGGACAGGCGGATCTGCGCGACGTCGGATGCGCGCACGCGCCCGCCCGTCTGCTCCTCGACCCAGCGCGGCAGCGCCGACTCGCGGAAGCCGAACGTCGCGTCGCGCGCGAACTCGGTCTCGCCGACGGGCGTGCGCGTGCCGTCGGAGCCGACGACGAGGTGCACGCCGTCGACCGTGATGCGCCCGGCGTCGATGTAGGCGGGGACGAGCAGCACGGCGTTGACGGGCCGCGGCTCGGAGGCCGCGAGCACGTCGGTCTCGAGCGGGAAGTGCCCGCGCAGGGTCGAGTCGCCGCGCGCCATGAACACGGGATCGACGCCGAGCTCGGCCGCGACTCCGCGAACGGCGGCGGCCACGCCGGCCACGCGCTCCGCGGCCTCGGCGGGTCCGAGGCTGCGGGTGTTGGTGAGGATGAAGAACCCCTCCCCGCCCTGATCGAACGCCCACCGCAGATCGTCGGGGTCCGTCCGCGTCAGGACGGGGACGCCGCGGATCGTCTGCGTGCCGGTGGGGTCGTCGTCGAGGACGATGACAGGGCGGGGCGTGGGGTCCTCCTCAGTGGGCCGGGGTCTGCGCGGGCGCGTCGTCGAGCAGGTCGTCGGCCTTCGCGCGGAAGAAGCGCGTGCCGAGCATCATGGCGGCCGCGAGGAACGCGAACACCCCGAGCGAGACCACGCCCCAGGCGCCGCTCTCGGTCGGCATCGCCTCGTTGAAGGCCGTGCGCATGAGCGGGGCGACGAAGCCGCCGAGGTTGCCGAGGGAGTTGATGAGGCCGATGCCGGCCGCGGCCGCGGTGCCGGTGAGGAACGCCGTCGGGAAGGACCACGTGATCGGGCCCACCGAGAGGAAGCTCGCGACCGCGACGGTGATGAAGAGGATGCCGAGGAGCGGCTGGTCCGTCGCCCCCGCCCACGCGGATCCGACGATGAACGCCCCCGTGAGGACGTAGAACGTGGCGCCCCAGTTGCGACGGCGCCTCACCGTGTCGGCCTTGTTGCCGAAGTAGTAGCAGGCGAACAGGCCCACGAGCCACGGGATCGCCGTGACGAGGCCGACCTGCCATCCGACGTCCTGGCCCAGGAGCCCGGCCACCTGCTGCGGCAGGTAGAAGGTGGTGCCGTACACCGCGATCTGCAGGCAGAAGTAGATGACCGTGAAGTACCAGACCTTCCAGTTGGCCATCGCGCGCCAGATGCCGGTCGGGCCGTCCTCCTGGCGCACAGCGTCCTCACGCGCCATCACGTCGATGAGGGCGCGCTTCTCGTCGTCGTTCAGCCACTTGGCCTTCTGCGGCGTGTCGATGAGCAGGAAGATCGCCGCCACACCGGCGATGACCGCGAGCATGCCCTCGCTGAAGAACATCACCTGCCAGCCCGCCCACGGCGTGTACTGGTCGCCGAAGCTGATCAGGCCGCCGGAGAGCGGAGCGCCGAGCATCTGCGAGAACGGCTGAGCGAGGTAGAAGATCGCGAACATGCGCACGCGCACCTTGTTCGGGAACCACTCGGCCAGGAACATGATGACGCCGGGGAAGAGCCCGGCCTCGGTGACGCCGAGCAGGAACCGCAGGATGATGAACATCGTGTCGTTCGTCGTGAACGCGAACGCCGCCGCGACGAGGCCCCACGTGATCGCGATCCGCGCGAGCCACCATCGGGCGCCGAACCTCTTGAGCGCGAGGTTCGACGGGATCTCGAAGATCGCGTAGCCGATGAAGAAGATGCCGGCGCCGAGCGCGAACGCTCCCGCGGAGATGCCGCGGTCGGTCTGCAGCGCGGCCTCGGCGAAGCCGACGTTGGTGCGGTCGAGGAACGCGACGAAGTACAGGATGACGAGCATCGGCATGAGGTGCCGGGTCGCCTTGCGGACGGCGCTGGCGAGCGGCTCCGTCCTCAGGGTGGCGGTGTCAGCCATAGATGGACTCTCCTTCGAGCATGGCTACGGACGGGTTGGGGGGTGTCGGGTCGAGGTCGTCGGTGCGGGTCAGACCGCGAGGATCTGCCAGATCCCGATGCCGACGAGGACGATGCCGAGGGCGAGGAACGCCAGGCGGGACTTGCTCCAGCTGCCGGTGGTCATGGAGGACTCCTCAGTGCATGTAGGTGCCGCCGTCGATGTTCAGGGTCTGGCCCGTCACATAGCCGGCGTCTTCGCTGATCAGGTAGGCGACGCCCGCGGCGATGTCGCGAGGGGAGCCGATGCGGGGCAGCACGCCGTCGGCGGCCATGGCCGTCTTCCGCTCCTCGGTGAGGGTGCCGCCCATGATGTCGGTGTCGATGGGGCCAGGAGCGATCGCGTTCACGGTCACGCCGAGACGCCCGAGCTCGCGCGCGACCGATCGGGTGAAGCCGATGACCCCGGCCTTGGCCGCGGAGTACGCGGTCTTCGAGAACGTGCCGCCGCCGCGCTGTGCCGAGATCGACGACATGCTCACGATGCGGCCGAGCCCGTTCGCGGTCATCGTCTCCGCGGCCCGCCGTGTGGCGTAGTGCACGCCGTTGAGGTTGATCGCGATGACGCGGTTCCACTCCTCGGGCGTGACCTCGAGGTACGGATCCGGCGACGAGACGCCCGCGAGGTTCACGAGCGCGACGAGCGTCGGCAGCCGCGGCTCGAGCGCATCGAAGGCGGCGCGCACCTGCACCTCGTCGGCGACGTCGGCCCCGGCTCCCGCGGCTGTGACGCCGTGCTGCTCGGCGATCTCGTCGGCGACGCCCTGCGCGGCCGCCTCGTCGAGGTCGATGATGCCGATGCTCCAGCCCCGCTCGGCGAGGTAGTGCGCCGTGGCCCGGCCGATGCCGCGCGGCGACGCCGCGCCGGTCAGGATCACGGTGCGCTCTGCCGGGAACGCGCTCATCGGACGACCTCCGAGGCCTGCGCCGCGGGCTCGATCGGGGCGGGGCCCAGCTCGTCGAGCAGCTTCTGCATCGCGACGTACGCCCTGTTGCGGTAGGCCACCAGCTCGGGCGTGCGCTCGGCGGGGACGTCGAGGAATCCCCCGCCCGACTTCGTGCCGAGCTTGCCGGCGTCGACGAGCTCCTGCAGGGCGGCCGGGGTGGCGAAGCGCTCGGGCCACCGGGTCTGCAGCGACTCGTAGCAGAAGGCGTAGACGTCGAGCCCGGCCATGTCGGCGATCGCGAACGGGCCGAAGAACGGAAGGCGGAAGCCGAACGTCGTGCGCACGATCGTGTCGACGTCGGAGGCCGACGCGACGCCCTCCTCGACGAGCTGCGACGCCTCGGCGAACAGCGCGTACTGAAGGCGGTTGAGCACGAAGCCCGTCGAGTCCTTCACGCGCGCGGTCTGCTTGCCCGTGGCCCGCACGACCTCCTCGACGAACGGCAGGATGGCCTCGTCGGTGCCCTCGTGGGGGATGATCTCGACACCCGGGATGAACGGAGCGGGGTTCGAGAAGTGCACCCCGAGGAAGCGCTCGGGATGCTCCACGGCGGTCGCGAGCGACGCGATCAGGATCGTCGACGTGTTGGATCCAATGACGGCGTCGGGCCGGGCTGCGGCGGAGATGCGGGACAGGGTGGCGTGCTTGATCTCGATCTTCTCGGGCACGGCCTCCTCGATGAGGTCGGCGCCCGCCACGGCCTCCTCGATGGATGCGGCGGCTGTGAGGCGCGCCTGGATCCGCTCGACGGCGTCCGCCGGGAACAGTCCGTCTGCGACGAACTGCCCGGCCTCGGTGAGGAGGCGCTCGAGGTTGGCGGCGGCGATCTCCGCCGAGACGTCGGCGATGCGGACGTCGTAGCCGGCGAGCGCGAGCACCTGGGCGATGCCGCCGCCCATGTAGCCCGATCCGACGATGGCGATGGTGGTCACTGCTGACGCTCCTTGATGTTGCGGGGGATGAGGGTGCGGAGGTATCGCGCGTTCGTGGCGCAGACGCCGAGCGAGTCGCCGCCGTACTGCTCCATGAGGAAGATGCCGCGGAAGCCGATCTCGTTGATGGCCTCGCGCACGACCTGGCGGTAGTTGATGAGGCCGAGCTCCATGCTCGTCGGGACCGACGTGGCCCACGATCCGTCGCCCGCCTCGTCGCGCGTGTAGTTCTTGACGTGCCAGTAGTTCGTGTACGGCAGGGTCTTGGCGAACATCTCGCGCCAGTCCTCGATCGGGCGATGCAGGCGGATGAGGTTCGCGATGTCGGGATTGATGCCGACGTTGTCGAGGCCGATGTCCTCGATGAGCCGGACGGCGCTGTCGGCTGTGCCGACGTAGGTGTCCTCGTACATCTCGAGCGACATCTGCAGGCCGACCTCTGCCGCGTGCCGGCCCAGCTCCCGCAGACGCGACACGGCCGCCTTCCAGACCTCCGGGTCATCCGGGTCCTTCGGACCCTGCGCGGTCCAGAACCACAGCGCGTTCCGCTGGGCCTCGCTGAAGGGCTGGTGGAGACCGGTCGAGAAGACGTCCATGCCCCACTCGGCCGCGGCATCGATCGTGCGGTGTGCGTACGCGAGGTTCTCGTCCTCGCGCCCCGGCCAGATCACGCTCCGGCGCTGCAGGTGCACGCTGGGGATGCGCACGCCGTGCGATCGGGCGATCGCGAGGAGCTCGTCGCGGCGGCTCGGCTCGAGATCGGCGGGGCGCACGTGGCTGTCGGCGAGCTCGGCGAGGTCGAAGCCGACCTCCTCGATCTGCTCGAACATGTCGTCCCACACCTCGGGGGCCGCGTCGTGCAGGGCCGTGCCGTCGCGCCCCACCGTGGGGAATCCGTGCAGGCAGGTCGCGATCGGCCATCCCTCGCGGGTGTACTCGTATGCAGTCGCCATGTGGTGTGCTCCGTTGCGTTCTTGCGCCATCGGCGGCGCATCATCGATCCTATAGGATCTTTGCTAGGACGCGTCAAGGCCGGATCCGAGGATCCGAGGGATCAGCGGAGACCCCGCCGTCAGACGCGGCGGCTGCGCGACCGTGCGCGCGGGATCAGCGGTCGGTGTCGCGCAGGGAGCGCGCCCGCACCTTCTCGAGGTGCGCGCGCATGCAGGCGACGGCCGCCTCGGCGTCGCCGCGCTCGACCGCGTCGAGGATCGTCTCGTGCTCGGCGACCGCCTCGCGGACGTCGTCGGGCCCGCCCATGACGGCCTGGCGCATCCGATGCGTCAGGGCGCCGAGCCCGTCGTGCATCTCCAGCAGGTAGTGATTCCCGTTCGCGAGGAACAGCTGCCGGTGGAACTCGCCGTCCGCGGCGAAATAGGCCTTCGTCACCTCGAGCGGCACGCCCGCGTCGTCGTGGGCGGCGATGACCGCCTCGGCCGCGTCGACGTGCCCCCCGTGCGCTGCGCGCAGCGCGGTCACCGCGGCAGCGCCTCCCCTGACGGCGCCGCCAGCGGCAGCCGTCTCGATGACCAGGCGCGCGTCGAACAGCTGCTCGAGCTCCTCGGGCGCGAGCGGAGGAGCCACGCGGTAGCCGCGCAGCGCCTCGCGGGTCACGAGGCCGGTGCGCTCCAGCTGGACCATCGCCTCCCGCACGGGCGTCGGCGACACGTCGAGAAGGCGGGCCATCGAGTCGATCGACAGGCGCGCACCCGGCTCGACCTCGCCGGTCAGCAGCATCTCGAGGATCAGATCGTAGACACGGTCTCGCAGACCGCGCCGCTCGATCTCGACGACGCGTCCCAGCGGCAGACTGCTCACGCGTGCTCCTCCTCGGTGCTCACTCCGTTCCCGGCCGCCGGACCCCGTCGCTCTGGGCGAGGGATCCCGCTTCGTCGAGAATACGGCCGAACGCCTCGGGATCATGTGCGAAGCGACCGAGGAAGAGCCCGTCGACGGCCGCGCCGATGCGCGAGAGCAGCCCCGGCCCGGCGCTGCCGCCGTAGAGGACGGCCGAATCGACGGCCATCCCCATCGCCCGCAGCGCCGCGCGCAGCTCCGCGCACACGACGCGGATGTGCTCGTCGGGCGCCGGCTCCGGCGCTCCGATCGCCCAGACCGGCTCGTATGCCACGAGCACCCGCCCGTCGCGTCCTGCGGCGAGCGCGGGGGCGAGCGACGCCTGGAGCTGCCGCACGGCCGCACGCGCCGCATCCTGCGGTGCCCCCTCGCTCTCCTCACCGACGCACACGAGCGGCGTCATCCCCGCGGCGAGGATGGCGTCCGTCTTCCGCGCGACGGTCTCGTCGGTCTCGCCGAAGTGGCGACGCCGCTCGGCATGGCCGACCTCGACGAGGCTCACCCCGAACTCGGCGAGCTGCCGCGGCGACACCTCCCCTGTGAACGCGCCGTCGTCCCAGTGCGCGTCCTGCGCGCCGACGCGCAGCGGCCCGTCGGCGGCGACCGCCGCGACCTCCGCGATCGACAGGAACCCCGGGATCGCGAACGGCTCGACCGCCCCCGAGCGCACGGCGGGATGCGCTCTGCTCAGCTCATCCACGGCGCGGGCCCAGGCCATCGTGCGCTCGCGCCCGAAGTAGGCCTTCAGGCTCGCGCCGACGACGAAGCGCGCCACCGTTCAGTCGCCCTCGTACGCGCAGATGTCGTTGACCTTGTCGTTCGACGCGCTGGACGGGTCGAACGTGTACGTCAGCCACTCCGCGGCGAGACGGCGCGCCAGCTCGATGCCCACCACGCGCTGGCCCATGCAGAGCACCTGCGCGTTGTTCGACAGGATCGAGCGCTCGACCGAGAACGAGTCGTGCGCGGTCACGGCGCGGATGCCCTTGACCTTGTTGGCGGCGATCGCGACACCGAGCCCCGTGCCGCAGATCAGGATGGCCCGGTCGGCTTCGCCGCGCGCGATGCGCTCGGCCGCCTCGATCGCGATCCGGGGGTAGGACGTGTGCCCGTCGGCGTCGACGCCGACGTCGGCGACGCTCTCGACGAGGTCGCTCGCCTCGAGGTCTCCCTTGAGGATCTCCTTGTACTGGTAGCCGGCGTCGTCGCAGCCGACGATGAGGCGCAGGGCCATGGTCACTCCTTCGGTCTCGTGGGGATCACGTCGTCGCGGGTGCGTCGACGAAGGCGCGGTGGACGGTGCGGCAGACGAGCGCGAACGACACCGCGCCCGGGTCGGGCGTGCCGATCGACTTCTCGCCGTGCGAGCGAGCGCGGCCCAGCGTCGCGACGAGGTCGGCGGTCGACCGGGCAGCCGCCTCGGCGGCGTCGGTCGCGGCGGCCCATGCGTCGCCGAGGCGGCGGCCGGCGGCGACCTCGGCGCTCAGCGTCTCGGCGAAGGGCACGATGGCGTCGACCATCGTCTTGTCACCCACCTCGGCCTTGCCGAACGCCCGCACGGCGTCACTCGCGGCGCGCACGCCGTCGGCGACCCGCTGCGCGGTGACGGCCTCGTCGTCGGTCAGGGCCGTGCCGACGGTCTTCAGGATCTCGGCCCAGATCGCCCCCGAGGTCCCGCCCGCCTTGTCGCTCCAGGCCTCGGCGGCATGCGCGAGCACCGTCTGGGCGCCGGCGCCGGCCTCGCTCGCGCGGTGACCGGCGTCGCGAGCAGCATGCGACCCGCGCTGCATGCCGATGCCGTGGTCGCCGTCGCCGGCCACCCGATCGATGCGGCCGAGCTCGTCGGCGGCGTCGTCCAGGGCCTGCGCGACATCGGCGAGGGCGCTCGCGATCACGTCGCCCAGGGCCCGCGAGGCCTCGGACGCGGGGCCGATCGGCAGCTGCGCATCCTCCTCGTCGACGTGGACCTCGACGCGACGCTGCGGAGCGACCGCTCCCTTCCGGTACCCGTGGCTGTCGGCGGGCGCCGCCCACAGGCGCTCGAGCTCGTCGTCCAGCCACAGCAGGGTCAGCGAGCAGCCCGCCATGTCGAAGCTCGTGCAGAGCTCGCCGACCTCGGGTTCGACCACGGTCGCGCCCGCCTCGTCGAGCAGGCGGTGCACGGTGCGGTAGACAACGAAGAGCTCCTCGCTCTTCACGCTTCCGAGGCCGTTCAGCAGCGGCACCACGCGCGAGCCGGCGACGGTCACGCCGTCGGGCAGCTCCTCGAGCAGCTTCGCGACGAACATCCCGGCCAGGCCCTCGGCCGTCGGGATGTCCACCTCGTCGATCCCGGGCTCGCCGTGGATGCCGAGGCCCACGGCCATCCGCCCCTTCGGCACCTCGAAGAGCGGGGCGTCGGCCCCCGGCATCGTGCACCCGCCGAACGCGACGCCGAACGAGCGCGTGCGGGCGTTGGCGTGCCGGGCGAGGCGCTCGACGTCGTCGAGGTCCATGCCGGCCTCGGCCGCGGCACCCGCGATCTTGAACACGACGAGGTCGCCGGCGATGCCGCGGCGCTTCTCCTGCTGATCGGCCGGGGCGCTCCAGACGTCGTCGGTCACGAGCACCGTGCGCACGTCGTGCCCCTCGGCGTTCAGGCGGTCCTGCGCCTGCGTGAAGTGCAGCACGTCGCCGGCGTAGTTGCCGTACGACAGCAGGACGCCGCGGCCCTGATCGGCGGCCTTGGCCACCGAGTACACCTGCTGCGCCGAGGGCGAGGCGAACAGGTTGCCCATGGCCGCTCCGTGCGCCAGGCCGGGCCCGACCAGGCCGCCGAAGGCCGGATAGTGACCGCTGCCGCCGCCGACGACGAGCGCGACGGTCGGCTCATCGGCCGCCGTGGCGCGGACCACGCCGCCCGGCACGCGCTGCACCCAGCGCGCGGCCGCATCGGCGAAGCCCTCCGTCATCTCGTCGGCGAACGCCGCAGGGTCGTTGAACAGTCGCGTCATCGCGCCGCCTCCTCGTGGACGTCGTCATCCGTGGTCGAGCACGATCCTATAGGATATTTTCCACATCATCCAGCGCTGCTCTCGACCACCGCACATGGGCTCGCCCGCAGGGGCGCCCTTCGCCCCGCAGAATGTGTGCGGAGGGGCTCACGGTCCCGCACGCTCCGACACCTCGTGTCAACCCCCTTGTGCTGACATGGCTACGTCCATGCACTACCGTGTGCGCATGCGCGCCATCCGTCGCTTCACCGTTCGCCCCGTCCTCCCCGCCCCGATCGCGGCGCTCGGCAGCCTCGCCGGGAACCTCAGATGGTCCTGGCATCCCGCCACGCAGGATGTCTTCGCCGAGGTCGCGCCGGACGCGTGGGCCGCGACCCACGATCCCGTGCACGTGCTCGGATCGGTCTCGCGCGAGCGGCTCGAGGAGCTCGCCGGCGACGACGGCTTCCTCGCGCGCCTCGGGCAGGCGGAGGCGAGCCTCGAGCGCTACCTCGCCGAGGACCGCTGGTACCAGCGCCAGGTCGCGGATGGCCCGCGCGCGATCGCGTACTTCTCCCCCGAGTTCGGGATCACGGCGGTGCTGCCGCAGTACTCCGGGGGCCTCGGCATCCTCGCGGGCGATCACCTCAAGGCGGCGAGCGACCTGGGCGTCCCGATCGTCGGCGTGGGCCTGCTCTACCGACACGGCTACTTCTCGCAGGCCCTGTCGCGCGAGGGCTGGCAGCAGGAGAGCTACCCGCTGCTCGACCCCGACGAGCTGCCGATCACGGCTCTGCGCGAGCCGGACGGCACGCCCGCGACGATCTCGATCGCCCAGCCCGGCGACCGCGATCTCGTCGCGCGCATCTGGGTCGCGAAGGTCGGCCGCGTGCCGCTGCTCATGCTCGACACGGCGGTCGAGGGCGCCCCCGATCATCACGTCGCCGTCACCGACCGCCTGTACGGCGGCAACAGCGAGCACCGGCTCCGGCAGGAGCTGCTGCTCGGTGTCGGCGGCGTGCGTGCCCTGCGGGCCTACAGCCGCCTGACCGGCGCGCCCGTGCCCGAGGTGTACCACACCAACGAGGGCCATGCCGGGTTCCAGGGGCTCGAGCGCATCCGCGAGCTCACGGTCGACGCCGCGGGCCCGCGCCTCGACATCGACGCGGCGCTCGAGGTGTGCCGCGCCTCGACCGTGTTCACGACGCACACGCCCGTGCCCGCGGGCATCGACCGCTTCCCCCGCACGCTCATCGAGCAGTACTTCGCATCCGACGGTGCGACGCCGGGCGTGCCGCTCGACCGGGTCCTCGCGCTCGGCGCCGAGAGCTACCCGGGCGGCGACCCCGGCGTGTTCAACATGGCCGTGATGGGCTTCCGCCTCGCGCAGCGCGCGAACGGCGTCTCGCAGCTGCACGGGCACGTGAGCCGCGAGATGTTCCACGGCCTGTGGCCCGCGTTCGACGAGGCGGAGGTGCCGATCACCTCCATCACGAACGGCGTGCACGCCCCGACGTGGGTGGCTCGCGAGTTCCAGCAGCTCGTGGCCGAGCTCGGCGCCGACCCCGACGGCGACCCCGCGGAGTTCGCGCAGGCGATCGACACCGCGCCGTCGCGTCGCATGTGGGAGCTCAAGCGCGCGATGCGCGAGCGGCTCGTCCTCGATGCGCGCGATCGGCTGCGCGCCTCGTGGCGCAAGCGCGGCGCAGCGGAGGCCGAGCTCGGCTGGATCGACGACGCGCTCGATCCGGATGTGCTCACGATCGGCTTCGCGCGGCGCGTGCCCTCGTACAAGCGCCTCACCCTCATGCTCCGCGACCCCGCGCGGCTCAAGCGCCTCCTTCTCGACCCCGAGCGGCCCATCCAGCTCGTCGTCGCGGGCAAGGCGCACCCCGCCGACGACGGCGGCAAGAAGCTCATCCAGGATCTCGTGCGCTTCGCCGACGACCCCGAGGTCCGCCACCGCATCGTGTTCCTGCCCAACTACGACATCGCGATGGCCCTGCCGCTCTACCCCGGCTGCGACGTCTGGCTCAACAACCCGCTGCGCCCCTACGAGGCCTGCGGCACGAGCGGCATGAAGGCCGCGCTGAACGGCGGGCTCAATCTCTCGATCCTCGACGGATGGTGGGACGAGTGGTTCGACGGGGACAACGGCTGGGCCATCCCGTCGGCCGACGGCCTCGACGACCCCGACAAGCGCGACGACCTCGAGGCCGCTGCGCTCTACGACCTCGTCGAGCGCGAGATCGCGCCGCGCTTCTACGACCGCGACGGCGACGGCCTGCCCATCCGCTGGCTCGAGATGGTGCGGCACACGCTCGTGTCGCTCGCCCCGAAGGTGCTCGCGACCCGCATGGTGCGCGACTACGTCACCGAGCTCTACGCGCCGGCCGCAGTGTCGGGGCGGGCGCTCGACGACGGCTTCGCCGCGGCGATCGACCTCGCGGCCTGGAAGGCGCACGTCGCGGCCGGATGGCACGCGGTGCGCGTCGAGCACGTCGAGTCGAGTGGCCCTGGCGACGCCGCCGAGGTCGGCGGCGAGCTGTCGGTGCGCGCGTTCGTCGCGCTGGGCGACCTTCGGCCGGCGGATGTCGCGGTGCAGCTCGTCTCGGGGCGCGCGGTCGGCGAGGACGAGATCGCGGACCCGACGTACACGGCGCTCTCGCCGGTGGAGAGCTACGAGGGCGGACGGGTCTGCTTCGCGGGCGGGATCACCCTCGACCGATCGGGCGCGTTCGGGTACACCGTGCGCGTCGTGCCCCAGGAGGAGCACCTCGCCTCGGTCGCCGAGCTGGGCCTGGTCGTCACCGCGTAGGGTCGAGCGGCCCGGCCCGCGTCAGAGCGGAGCCTGCAGCGACTGCATCACGACCACGGTGCGCGGCGCCATGACGAGCGGCGCCTCCACCGTGACGCGCGTGCCCGGGGGCACCGCCTCATCGGTCGAGAGCACGACGTCGCCCATGCTGATCCACTCGTTCTCGGGGAAAGTGATCGTCACCTCGGTCTCGCCCGCGTTGAACCAGAACAGGAACGAGTGGTCGACGAGCTGCTCGCCGTGCGGGCCCGGCTCGCGCAGCGGACCGCCGGACAGGAACATCCCGATGGTCCTGAGCCCGCCATCCGCCCAGTCGGCCGTGCGCATGCGGCGCCCCTCGGGGTGCAGCCAGACGAGGTCGGCCGGGCCGCCCTTGATCGTCGGCGAGCCCTCGAACCAGTGCCGCTGCCGCAGCGCCAGGTGCTCGCGCCGGAGCCTGAGCGCCGCCTTGGTGAGCTCGTACACGTCGAGCCACGCGTCGTCGGGGCGCCAGTCCATCCACGAGATCTCGTTGTCCTGGCAGTAGGCGTTGTTGTTGCCGCGCTGCGTGCGGCCGCGCTCGTCGCCGGCCGTGATCATCGGCACGCCGTTCGACAGGCACAGCGTCATCATGAGGTTCGCGGCCTGGCGACGGCGCAGCGCGACGATCTCGGCGTCGTCGGTCTCGCCCTCGACGCCGTGGTTCCAGGACCGGTTGTTGTCGGTGCCGTCGCGGTTGTCCTCGCCGTTCGCCTCGTTGTGCTTGTGGTCGTAGCTGACGAGGTCGCGCACGGTGAAGCCGTCGTGCGCCGTGATGAAGTTCACCGAGTTGTACGCGGAGCGGCCGTCGTCGGCGTAGAGGTCGCTCGAGCCCGCGAGCCGCGTCGCGACGTCCTTGATCTGCGCGTGCCCGCGCCAGAAGTCGCGGATGGTGTCGCGGTACTTGTCGTTCCACTCGACCCACGGCTGCGGCAGCCGGCCGACGAGGTAGCCGTCCATCGACGCGTCCCACGGCTCGGCGATGAGCTTGACATGACGCAGCACCGGGTCCTGGTCGACCGCGATGAGGAACGCGCACGCGAAGTCGATGTCGTAGCCCGTGCGCGTGAGCGCCGAGGTGAGGTCGAACCGGAACCCGTCGACGTGCATCTCGGTGACCCAGTAGCGCAGCGAGTCGAGGATGAGGCGCAGCGCGTAGGGGTCGCCCGTGTTGACGGTGTTGCCGCAGCCCGTGACATCCCAGTAGGTGTCGTCGAACCCGCCGTTCCCCGGGATCAGCCGCTTGTAGAAGCCGCGGTCGTCGAGCCCGCGGAACGAGAGGGTCGGCCCGTGCGGACCGGCCTCGGCCGTGTGGTTGTAGACGACGTCGAGGATGACCTCGATCCCCGCTCCGTGCAGCGCCTTCACCATCCGCTTGAACTCGTCGACCTGCTCGCCGCGATCGCCCGACGACGAGTACGCCGCATCGGGCGCGAAGTAGGACAGGGTGTTGTAGCCCCAGTAGTTGACGAGCCCGCGCTCGAGGAGGCCCGGCTCCGAGAAGAACTGCTGCACGGGCAGCAGCTCGACGGCCGTGACGCCGAGGTCGCGGAGGTACTCGACGACCGCCGGCTCGGCGAGGCCCGCGTAGGTGCCGCGCAGGTGCTCGGGGACGCGGTCGTGCAGCTTCGTGAACCCCTTCACGTGCAGCTCGTAGATGACCGTGTCGCGCCAGCGCGTCTTCATCGGCTCGTCGTCGCCCCAGTCGAACGACGGGTCCACGACGACGCTCCGCGCCGTGTACGCGGCCGAGTCGGTGTCGTCGCGCACGGCCGGGTCGTCCTCGCGGACGCCGAAGATCGGCTGCTCGGCGATGATCGTGCCGCTCGTGGCGAGACCGTACGGATCGAGGAGGAGCTTCTGCGGGTTGTGCCGGAGGCCCTGCGCCGGATCCCACGGGCCGTCGACGCGGTAGCCGTAGCGTTGCCCGGGGCGGATGCCGGGAAGGGCGCCGTGCCAGATGCTCTGGGAGTGCTCGGTGAGCTCGTGCCGCGTCTCGGAGTTGTTCTCGTCGAACAGGCACAGCCACACGCGCGTCGCGTTGGGCGCGTAGACCGCGAAGTTCGTCGACTCCTCGCTCCAGGTCGCTCCGAGCGGCCAGTTGCGTCCTGGCCAGATGGCGGCTGTCTCACCCATGCGGGTCCAGATCTCCGGGCTCACAGGGCGATTGTCCCAGGCTCAGATGACAGAACCCGCCGTTCCGGTAACCGGATGGCCACAGTACGGACACAATGCGCGCCGGTCACCCGAGCGCGGCATCGATCTCCTCGCGCGTCGGCATCGCGGGCGCGGCCCCGGGCCGGGTCACCGCGATCGCGGCAGCCGCCGTCGCCGCCTCGACCGCCGCCTCGAGCGGCTCGCCGCGGGTGAGCCACGCGACGAGCACGCCGACGAACGTGTCACCGGCGCCCGTCGTGTCGACGGCTTCCACCTCGTGCGCCGGCACCGCGGCGACGATGTCGCCGCCGCGTGCGATGAGGGCGCCCGCCGACCCGCGCGTGACGATGACCGTCGACGCCTGCTCGCTCAGGCGCCGTGCCGCGGTCTCGACATCGGACGCGCCCGACAGGGCGAGCGCCTCCGACTCGTTCGGCACGAGGATGTCCACGAGCGGCAGCAGGCGCGCCGCCTCGGCGTCGACCGGGGCGGGGGTGAGCACCGTGAGCGCCTCGGCCTGACGACCCGCGGCGAGGGCGCGCTCGACGAGGGCGAGCGGGCGCTCGAGCTGCACGACGAGGGCCGCAGCCGACGCGATCAGCGCGCGGTCGCCATCCGTCAGCTCTTCCTCGCCGTTCGCGCCCGCGACGATGACGATGCTGTTCTCGCCGCCGTCGAGCACGCTGACCTGGGCGATGCCCGTCGGCGCAGCGGATGTCCGCAGCGCGGCGGTCGCGATGCGCTCGCCCTCCAGGAAGGCGCGGAGCTCGCGCCCGAACCCGTCGTCGCCGACCGCGCCCGCGAACGCGACATCGGCTCCGGCGCGGCGGGCGGCGACGGCCTGGTTGAGGCCCTTGCCGCCGGCGCCCGTCGAGAAGTCGGAGCCGGCCATCGTCTCGCCCGGCTCGGGGAGACGCGGCTGCCGCGTGACGAGGTCCATGTTGGCGCTGCCGAGGACGACGATCTGAGTCACCTCGCCACGCTATCGCGTACCGGGATTCGGATCGCCGGTGCGTGTGTCGCCGGGCGAGGACGACACGCGCACACCAGCCACAGCCATCCGATTCCCGGAACGGGCCGACCCCAGAACGCGGCCGCGCCACCTCGGGTGACGCGGCCGCGGCGAGTCAGCGACCGGAGGCGACGAGCACGTCCCTCTCGAGGCGGGCGTACGAGGCCTCCATGCCGTCGGCCATCCCGGTCGCGAGGATCATGTCGCGCGTCTCCTTGTCGGGGTACTCGATGAGGAGCGTGATGAGGGTCGCGCCATCCTCTTCGTACAGGTTGAGGTCGTTGAGCGTCTCGGGCCCGTCGGTGCCCTTCATGCGCTCCGTCGAGACGGCGCGCCGAGGCGCGTCGACGAGCAGCGCCTCCCCCTCGAACCCGAAGGCCTCGCCCTCGGTCTCGCCGACCGGCGCCCACGACGTGCTGTGCCGGTCACCGGGAGCGAGCGCGACGACGCACTCGGTCATCTCCCACCCGTCGGGACCGAGCATCCACTGCCGCAGCAGGTCGGGGTCGTGGTGGGCCCGCCACACGAGCTCCCGCGGGCCCTCCACGAGGCGCGTGATCCGCACATGGGTGTCGTCGAGTTCCTCGACGCGTGTCCCCTTCCCCTGCGCGTAGGCGCGCAGGTCCTGGAGCACGGCGTCCAGCTGAGCCATGGCCATCCGCGTGCCCTCGATCGCGCCCATCTCGACGACCTGCTCGAGCGCCTGGATCGAGTCGAAGTGGCTCGTGGTGACCATCCGCGTGCCGTCGCCCGCTTCCTCGAAGGAGAACGTCATGCGCAGGGAGGGAAAGCCCTCGAGCGGACGGCCCTCGTCGTCGACGAACCGGTCGATCACCGCGAACCCCCGCGGCTCGTCGATCTCGAGGAACTCCCACGACCCCGAGGAGCGCTCACCGCGCGGGCCGGCCATCGTGTACTGCGCCATTCCCCCGACCGTGTGGTCGAAGGCCGTGAACGTCGCGGGCCAGCCGGGAGGACCCCAGAAGCGCTCGAGCTGGCGCGGGTCGGCGTAGGCGCTCCACACGCGCTCGATGGGCGCTGCGAAGTCTGCGACGACGGTCATCGTGAGACTCTCGGCGTCGGTGGTGACATCGGTGACGGGCATGTCAATCTCCTGATCCAGTGGTGTCGTGCGGTTCGGCCAGCAGGTCGTCGAGGCGCGCGATGCGGGCGCGCCACAGCTGCTCGTATCGACCCAGCAGGGCCCTGGCGCGCGCGATCATCTCGGGGTTCGCGCGGACGAGCCGCTCGCGCCCCTCCGCGCGCTTGACGATGAGCCGCGCCTCTTCGAGCACGGCCACGTGCTTCTGGACCGCGGCGAACGACATGTCGTAGTCGCGGGCCAGTGCGGAGACGGACTGCTCACGCTCGATCGTCCGACGCAGGATGTCGCGCCGCGTTGCCGCCGCCAGTGCGTGGAAGACACGGTCGATCTCCGTCTCGCTCAACTCCGTTTGTGCAACCATTTGGTTGTACGTTAGGGGTGCGGAGGGCGGGTGTCAAGAGGCCTTCTTCCTCCTCGCTACTATCCCAGCACCTCCACACCGAACCCGGCGACGACCGCGCGCACCTCGTCGAGGTAGCGCTGCGCCTGCTCCGTCAGCGGGATCGCGGCGTGATCGATCCACCCGATCTCGATGCGCTCGTCGACGTCGAGCGGGATCGCGACGATCTCCGGATCGAGCTCGTCGCTGATGATGCCGGTCGAGATCGTGTACCCGCCGAGGCCGATCATGAGGTTGAAGATCGTCGCCCGATCGGAGACCCGGATCTCGCGCCTGCTCGACATGGTGGAGAGGATCTCCTCGGCGAAGTAGAAGGAGTTGTCCGCCCCCTGGTCGAAGGTGAGTCGCGGCAGATCCTCGAGGTCGGCGAGAGTCGCGCGCTTCCGGGAGGCGAGCGGGTTGCGCCGTGAGATGAAGATGTGCGGCTCGGCGAGGAACAGCGGATGGAACGCGAGCCCCGAGTCCCGGAGCAGCTTGTCGATCACCTTCCGGTTGAAGTCGTTCCGGTAGAGGATGCCGATCTCGCTGCGGAGCGTGCGGACATCCTCGATGATGTCGCCCGTCCGGGTCTCCCGCAGGGAGAACTCGTACTCGGCCGCCCCGCTCGCCTGGACCATCCGCACGAACGCGTCGACCGCGAACGAGTAGTGCTGCGCCGAGATGCCGAGCAGACGCCGCGACGGGGGCCGGTCGAGGTAGCGCTGCTCGAGGAGCTCCACCTGCTCGACGACCTGCCTCGCATAGCCGAGGAACTCCGCCCCGTCGAGGGTGAGCGTCACGCCGCGTGCCGAGCGCACGAGGAGCGTGCGCCCCACGCGCGCCTCGAGCTCCTTCATCGCCGCCGACATCGTCGGCTGCGCGACGTAGAGCAGGTCGGCGGCACCCGAGATCGAGCCCTCGGCGGCGACCTCGATGAAGTAGCGGAGCTGCTGCAGCGTGAGACCGCTCGTTCCCTGTGCCATAGCCAAAGACTATATGGAGGGATAGCGTCGTCTTCTTACCCGATATCGCCCGAATCCCGGCACGATGGAGGCTCCGACGACCGAGGATCGACCCGACCCTCATCACCCCTGGATTGGCCCATGGCGAGCGCATTCGAGTTCAGCATCACGACCACCCCCTTCGACGAGGACTACACGCCATCGGAGAGCTCCCGGATCACGACCAACTTCGCCAACCTCGCGCGCGGCGAGCGCCGTCAGGAGAACCTCCGCAGCACCCTGACCATGATCGACCGGCGGTTCAACGACCTCGCGCACTGGGACAACCCGACCCGCGACCGCTACACCCTCGAACTCGAGATCGTCTCCGTGCAGCTGCGCACGTCGGCGGATGACGAGGCTCAGCCGTTCCCGCTGCTGGAGGTCCTCGACACGCGGATCATCGACCGGCACACGGGCGCCCGCCACCACGGGATCGTCGGCAACAACTTCTCGTCCTACATCCGTGACTACGACTTCAGCGTCGTCCTGCCCGCGGCGAAGGATGGCGCGGGGGCGCCCGCGCTCCCCCGCGACTTCGGCGTCCTCCATGGCAGGCTCTTCCAGCACTTCCTCGACTCGGATGTCTACCGGCAGCGCTTCCCGCAGGCGCCCGTCATCTGCATCAGCGTCTCGACGAGCAAGACCTACCACCAGACCGGCAACAGCCACCCCGTCCTCGGCGTCGAGTACCAGCAGGACGAGCACTCCCTGACCGACGAGTACTTCGGCAAGATGGGGCTCCGGGTGCGCTACTTCATGCCGCGCGGAAGCGTCGCGCCGCTCGCGTTCTACTTCCGCGGCGACCTGCTGAACGACTACTCGAACCTGCAGCTCATCAGCACGATCAGCACGATGGAGACGTTCCAGAAGATCTACCGCCCCGAGATCTACAACGCGAACTCGGCCGCCGCCGCCGTCTACCGCCCGAGCCTGGGTGCGCAGGACTTCTCGCGGACGCAGATCTCCTACGACCGCGAGGAGCGCAGCCAGCTCGCCGTCACGCAGGGGAAGTACGCGCAGGAGCACTTCATCGAGCCGAACCGCGAGCTGCTGGAGCAGTGGACCGCCGGCGACCCCGTTCTCGTCGCATGACCCCCGGAGGACCATCCATGACCCCCGCGCTCCTGCCGACCTCGATCGTCGGCAGCCTTCCCAAGCCGTCGTGGCTCGCCGAGCCGGAGACGCTCTGGTCCCCCTGGAAGCTCGAGGGCGCCGCGCTGACCGAGGGCAAGCAGGATGCGATGCGCATCGCCGTCCAGGAGCAGACGCGCCGCGGCATCGACATCATCGGCGACGGGGAGCAGACGCGCCAGCACTTCGTGACGACGTTCATCGAGCACCTCGACGGCGTCGACTTCGCACAGCGCAGGACCGTGCGCATCCGCGACCGCTACGACGCGAGCGTTCCGACGGTCGTCGGCGCGGTGCACCGCGAGCACCCCGTGTTCGTCGACGACGCGGCGTTCCTCCGTGCGAGCACCGACCGCCCGATCAAGTGGACGCTGCCGGGCCCGATGACGATGGTCGACACGCTCTACGACGCTCATTACCGCAGCCGCGAGAAACTGGCGTGGGAGTTCGCGACCATCCTCAACCAGGAGGCCAGGGAGCTCGAGGCCGCGGGCGTCGACATCATCCAGTTCGACGAGCCCGCCTTCAACGTCTTCCTCGACGAGGTCAAGGACTGGGGCGTCGCCGCCCTCGAGCGCGCGTGCGAGGGGCTGCGCGCCGAGACCGCCGTGCACATCTGCTACGGCTACGGGATCAAGGCGAACACCGACTGGAAGGCGACGCTCGGCTCGCAGTGGCGCCACTACGAGGAGTCGTTCCCGCTTCTGCAGCGGTCGGCCGTCGACATCGTCTCGCTCGAGTGCCACCACTCCCGCGTCCCGCTCGAGCTCGTCGAGCTCGTCCGCGGCAAGAAGGTCATGCTCGGCGCGATCGACGTCGCGGATGAGACGGTCGAGACCCCCGAGGAGGTCGCCGACACCCTCCGCCGTGCGCTCGCCTACGTCGACGCGGACAAGCTCGTGCCCAGCACGAACTGCGGCATGGCGCCGTTCCCCCGGGAGGTCGCGCTGCGCAAGCTCAGCGCGCTCAGCGCGGGCGCGGCCATCCTGCGCGAGGAGCTGGCCGATGCGCGCGTCTGAGGCGTCACCCGCCGACGTGCCTGCCGAGACCCCGCGTCACGGCTTCGCGCCGTCGCTGTCGCCCGACGACTTCAAGGCCCTCTTCCGGGGGCACCCCGGGGGCGTCACCGTCATCACGGCGGATGCCGGCGACGGGCCCGTCGCCCTGACGGCGACCTCGGTCGCGTCGGTGAGCGCCGAGCCCCCGCTCCTGGTGTTCTCGATCTCGGCGCTGTCGTCGGCGTCGGACGTTCTCTCGCGCGCCGAGACCGTCGTCGTGCACTTCCTCGACGCTCACGATCTGGAGGTGGCGAAGCTCGGCGCCGCGAGCGGCGTCGACCGCTTCGCCCAGGAGCACCCGTGGACGCGCCTCGCCACGGGCGAGCCCGTGTACGAGGGCGTGCGCGCGTGGGTGCGCTGCGCGGTCATCGACCGGATGGATGCGGGCACGTCGACGGTCGTCGCGGCCCACGCACTGCAGTCGCACATCGAGCGCGACATCCACCCGGGCGACGTCGGCGACGCGCTGGTCTATCACAACCGCACGTGGCACCGCCTCGGCGAGCACTCGCGCATCGAGCCCTGACGGCGTCGTCCTCGATCGTTGGGCGTCGACACGCTCGGGGCCTGGATCCCGCGTGAGCGGGCGGATCAGACGGACCGGGCATTCGCCCGCTCCGTCGCCGCAGCGGCGTGGCCGAGGAAATCGGCGATGACCCCGAGCGCGTGCTCGTCGAGCCCCGCCAGTGCCGAGTTCAGGTCTTCGCCGAGGGGTGCGAGCAGACCGAACAGCCTCGGGAGGTGATCGGGGAGAGGCCGCACGAGCACCGTCCGGCGATCGGCCTCCGCGCGCTCGCGCGCCACCCATCCCTGCTCGACCAGACGACGGACGATCCCGGTCGTCGTCGCCGGTGGGAGAGCCAGCATGCGCGACAGCTCGCCGATCGGGACAGGTCCGTGGCGGTGAACGAGGTTGAAGCACTGCAGCTCGACCGGGCGGAGTCCGACCTGCGCACTGAGATGGTGCCCCAGAATCGCAAGCTGGAGCTCCAGCTCCCGGTAGCGGTCGAGCACGCGCCACACCCCGGAATCGCCGCTGTTGATATCGGGCACGGATTCGGACACCGTCTCATCCTCGCAGGGCCCCGTGTCCGTTCCCGCGGAGAAGTCTTTCGGTTTTCGTAGCAATCCGCTACGGTTCGATCATGACCAACGGTTTCGATGCACGCGCGGCGGTCACCCGATCGATGCTCGGCTGGGGTGCTGTCGCAGGGCCGTTCTATCTGCTTTTCGGCCTGACCCTGGCTCTCACCCGTGAAGGGTTCGACCTCTCGCGGCACGCCCTGAGCCTGCTGACCCTCGGCGACGTCGGCTGGCTTCAGGTCGTGAACTTCGCCCTCACCGGCCTCATGGTGGTCATCGCAGGCTGGGGCCTCCTTCGCACGCCCGATGGTCGCGCTCGCGGCGTCGGGGTCGCCGTGATCGTCGCCGGGGCTTCGATCGCGCTGGCGGGCATCTTCCGGCCCGATCCCGCAGGCGGATTCCCGCCGGGCTCGGAGATGAGCATGAGCGCGAGCGGCATCCTGCATCTCGTCCTCGGCGCGCTCGAGTTCGCCGCGTTCGCGGTCGCCGCCCTCCTGCTCGCGCGGCTCTTCCGAGCACGCGGAGAGCGGCGACACGCTCTGCTCTCGCGCATCGCAGGCATCGCCGTCGTCGCCGCGTTCCTGGCCGGGGCGGCGCTTGCGACCGCGCCCGTGGGGGTCGCCCTCCTGTGGCTCGCCGTCGTCATCAGCTTCGCCTGGCTGCTCGCTGCTTCGGTCTGGGCATACCGGACCGTCCCGCATCCCGACGCCGACAAGCGCCTCGTGTAGCGCGGGGCCGCGCACGCCTGCGGGCGTCAGTCGGTGGGACGCCAGAGCACCACGTCGGTCTGCCGGCGCACGCGGGTGCCCGCGCGCAGCGTCACGACTGCGCCGTTCGCGCTCGTCGCGAACACGCGCGCGCCCGGACGCTGCTCGCGCTCGGCGCGCAGCTCGCGCTCGAGCTCCCGGACACGGCCGCGCAGCTCCTGCACCTCGTTCTCCATGTGCAGGATGCGCTCGATGACGGCGAGGCGCACACCCTCGGACGACAGCCGCGCGACCTCGCGCAGCTGCTCGATGTCGCGCAGGGAGTAGCGCCGCGATCCGCCGCGCGTGCGCCCGGGGACGACGAGGCCCATGCGGTCGTACTGCCGCAGGGTCTGCGGGTGCATGGCGGCGAGCTCGGCAGCCGCCGCGATGGGGAAGATCGGCGCATCGGGGTCGATGTCGGCCGGGTCGACCGGGATCGGCATGGTGCTCACCTCCTGAAGGTGTCGGGGGCGGATGGCGGCAGCGGGTTACTGCTTCGCCTTCGCCATCATCTCAGCGCGGGGGTTCTCCTTCGGCTCGGCCTCGCGGTAGGCGAGGAGCGCCTCGCGCGCGGCGTCGTCGAGATGCGACGGCACAGCCACCTGCACCTCGGCGAGGAGATCGCCCGTGCCCTTGCTGGACGCGATGCCGCGTCCCTTGACGCGGAGCACGCGGCCGGAGGGCGTGCCGGGGGCGACGCGCAGCTTCACGGGGTCGCCACCGAGCGTCGGAACCTCGATGGTCGCGCCGAACACCGCCTCGGTGAACGTGATCGGCACGGTCACGCGGACGTTCAGGCCGTCGCGCGTGAAGACGGGGTGCGATCGGACGGCGACCTCGACGACGATGTCGCCGCTCTCCCCTCCGTCCGGCGAGGGACGCCCGCGCCCGCGCAGGCGGATCTTCTGGCCATCCGCGACGCCCGCGGGGATCTTGACCTTGAACGGCTTGCCGTCCTCGCCCTGGAGCGTGATGGTCTCGCCCTTGGCGGCCGTCGTGAAGTCGATCGTCGTGCGCGCACGCACGTCGGCGCCGCGCTGGGGGCCGCCGAAGCCGCGGTACCCGCCCGTCGACTGCCCGAAGCGGCCGGAGCCGAAGCCTCCGCCCCCGCCGGAGAACATCGAGAAGATGTCGTCGAAGTCGCCGGGGGACGCCGTGCGCTGCTGCGTGAACCGGCTGAAGACGTCGTCGAACCCGCCGCCGGCGCCGCCGGGCGCGGTGAACCGCGCACCCGAGCCCATCGCGCGCAGCTCGTCGTACTCCTTGCGCTGCTCGGGGTCGGAGAGCACCGAGTACGCCTCGCTGATCTCCTTGAACCGCGACTCCGCAGCCGCGTCGCCCGGGTTCGAGTCAGGGTGGTACCTGCGCGCGAGCTTGCGGTAGGTCTTCTTCAGATCCGCGTCGCTCACGTTCTTGTCGACGCCGAGGATCTTGTAGAAGTCCTTGTCGAACCAGTCCTGACTGGCCATCTGCACCTTCTTCTTGCGAATGCTCTACGCGTGATCCGGAAAGCGGTCGGCCCCGCCGCAGCGGGGCCGACCGGGAGTCATTCCGCCGGGACGGCGACGACGACCTTGGCGGGGCGCAGCTCGACGTCGCCCAGCAGGTAGCCGACCTCGACGACCTCGAGGATCGTGCTCTCGGTCGTGCCGGGGACCGGCTGCTGGAAGATCGCCTCGTGGCGCTGCGGGTCGAACGTCTCGCCGGTCGCGCCGAACGCGACGACGCCCAGGCGCTCGGCGACGCCGCGCACCTTGGCCGCGACGGCCGAGAACGGGCTGCCCTCGGCGAGGTCGCCGTGCTTCTCGGCGCGGTCGAGGTCGTCGAGCACGGGGAGGAGGCCCTTCACGGCCTCGCCCCTCGCGCGGGAGATCTCGATCTCGCGCTGCTCCTCGGTGCGGCGACGGTAGTTCGCGTACTCCGCCTGGAGGCGCTTGAGGTCGTGCAGGAGCTGCGTCTCGTAGTCGCTCTTCTCCGCCTCCGCCGCCTCGTCGGTCTGCTCGGCGCCGAGGATGTCGTCGACCGTCAGGCCGTCGCCCTCCTCCGCGGTCTCAGCCGGCTGCGCCGCGGGGTCGGAAGCGGCGGCTTCCGACCCCTCGGCGTCCGGCTGGACCTCGTCGCCGTCGGGCTGCTCGCCCTGGGGCTCCTCGAAGTCCTTGTCCGTCATCAGCTCTTCTTCTCGTCCTCGTCGTCCACGACCTCGGCGTCGATGACGTCCTCATCCGCCGAGCTCTGCTCGCCGGCCGGGGCGTCCTGCGGCGCCTGCTCCTGCGCGGCCTGAGCCTGCTGGTAGATCGCCTCGCCGAGCTTGGTCTGGCTCTCGTTGAGCTTCTCGAACGCGGCCTTCACGGCGTCGTCGTCCTCGCCCGCGAGCGCGGTCTTGAGCGCGTCGACGTCGGCCTTGACCGAGTCCTTCACGTCGGCGGGGAGCTTGTCGTCGTTCTCCGAGATGAGCTTCTCGATCGAGTACGCGAGCGTCTCGGCCTGGTTGCGGACATCCGCAGCCTCGCGGCGCTTCTTGTCCTCGGCCGCGTGCTCCTCGGCGTCGCGGACCATCCGCTCGATGTCCTCCTTCGAGAGCGACGAGCCGCCCGTGATGGTCATCGACTGCTCCTTGCCCGTGCCCTTGTCCTTGGCGGACACGTGCACGATGCCATTCGCGTCGATGTCGAACGTGACCTCGACCTGCGGCACGCCGCGGGGCGCCGGCGCGATGCCGGTGAGCTCGAAGGTGCCGAGCGGCTTGTTGTCGCGGGTGAACTCGCGCTCGCCCTGGAAGACCTGGATGGCCACCGACGGCTGGTTGTCGTCTGCGGTCGTGAAAGTCTCGCTGCGCTTGGTCGGGATGGCCGTGTTGCGCTCGATGAGCTTGGTCATCACGCCGCCCTTGGTCTCGATGCCGAGGCTCAGCGGGGTGACGTCGATGAGGAGGACGTCCTTGCGCTCGCCCTTCAGCACGCCCGCCTGGATGGCGGCGCCGACGGCGACGACCTCGTCCGGGTTGACGCCCTTGTTGGGCTCCTGGTTCGTCTCGCTCTTCACGAGCTCGCTGACCGCGGGCATGCGGGTCGAGCCGCCGACGAGCACGACGTGCGCGATGTCGGAGACCTTGATGCCCGCCTCGCGGATGACGTCCTGGAACGGCTTCTTCGTGCGCTCGAGGAGGTCCTTCGTGAGGTCCTCGAACTTCGCGCGCGAGATCGTCTCGGACAGCGACACGGGGCCGTTCTCCGTGAGCGACAGGTACGGCAGGTTGACGCTCGTCGACGTCGAGCTCGAGAGCTCCTTCTTCGCCTGCTCCGCAGCCTCCTTGAGGCGCTGCAGGGCGATCTTGTCGTTCGAGACGTCGACGCCCGTGGAGTCCTTGAACTGCTTGATGAGGTAGTCGACGAGGCGCTGGTCCCAGTCGTCGCCACCGAGGCGGTTGTCGCCCGCCGTGGCACGCACTTGGATGGTCGAGAAGTCGTCGTCCTTGCCCACCTCGAGCAGCGAGACGTCGAAGGTTCCGCCGCCGAGGTCGAAGACGAGGATGAGCTCGTCCTCCTTGCCCTTGTCGAGACCGTACGCGAGGGCGGCGGCCGTGGGCTCGTTGATGATGCGCAGGACGTTGAGGCCCGCGATCTCGCCGGCCTCCTTCGTGGCCTGGCGCTCGGCGTCGTTGAAGTACGCGGGCACGGTGATGACGGCGTCGGTCACCGTGTCGCCCAGGTACTGCTCGGCGTCGCGCTTCAGCTTCTGGAGGATGCGCGCCGAGATCTCCTGCGGCGTGTACGACTTGTCGTCCACCTTGAACGTCCAGTCGGTGCCCATGTGGCGCTTGACCGACGCGAGGGTGCGGTCGACGTTGGTGACGGCCTGGCGCTTCGCGGTCTCGCCGACGAGCACCTCGCCGTCCTTGGTGAACGCGACGACCGACGGGGTCGTGCGGAAGCCCTCGGCGTTGGCGATGACCTTCGGCTCGCCGCCCTCGAGGACCGAGACGACCGAGTTGGTCGTCCCGAGGTCGATACCCACAGCACGTGCCATGTTGCTTCTCCTTCTGTCGCTGCCTGAAGTCTGCGCGCGATCTTGAGTCGCGCTGACTCAAGCGTACGGCGACAGCCGGGGGAAGTCAAGAAACTTGATACAGCCCGACTCAACTTCACCCCGCGCCCTCGAGACTAGCGCCGGTCGTCGAGACCGGTGTAGCGGGCGTCCGAGACTAGCGCCGGTCGTCGAGACCGGTGTAGCGGGCGTCCGAGACTAGCGCCGGTCGTCGAGACCGGTGTCGGGAACACAGGTCTCGACGCCGGACACTAGTCTCAGCGGGAGAACGGGCGGCAGACGGCGCGACGGCGCGCCACCGCGCGTTCACCGAGGAGGCCTAGCGTGACCGACATGCCCGAGCCCGCCCGCCCCTCCGCGCCGCCCGCGGCCGCCGACACCGCCGCGCTGACCGTGATGGGGCTCGAGCTCCCTCAGCGCGCTCCCGCATCGCGCGGCACCGTCTTCGCCTGGGCGCTCTGGGACTGGGCGACCCAGCCGTTCAACACGGTCATCCTCACGTTCATCTTCACGGCGCTCTACCTGACGACAGACGCCTTCCTTCCGCCCGATGTGCAGGGTCTCGCCGACGAGGACCCGGTCAAGGTCGCGGCTCTCGCCGACCTCGCGTCGGGCCTCGGATGGGGCACCACGGTCGCGGGCCTCCTCATCCTCCTGCTCGCGCCGGTTCTCGGACAGCAGGCGGATGCCGCGGGCCGGCAGAAGCTGTGGCTCGGGATCGGCACGGGGGCGCTCATCGTCTGCATGCTCGGCCTGTGGTTCGTCGAGCCCACCCCGACCCTGTTCTGGCTGGGGGTCGCGCTGATCTCAGCGGGCATGGTGTTCGGCGAGATCGCGGCCGTCAACTCCAACGCCATCCTCGTCGGCATCGCGACGCCGAAGACGATCGGGCGCATCTCGGGCCTCGGCTGGGGGTTCGGGTACCTCGGCGGCATCGTCGCCCTCGCTCTCGTCATCGTCTTCTACCTGGGCGACTGGTTCGGGCTCTCGTCGGAGGGCGGCCTCCCGTTCCGCGTCATCGCGGTCGGCTGCGCGCTGTGGACGATCGCGTTCGCCATCCCGATCTTCGTGAAGGTGCCCGAGCCCTCGCTCGGGCGCCCCGAGCGCCGCGTGGGCTTCGTGCAGTCGTACGCGCTGCTCGTGAAGGATGTCGCCGGCCTCTACCGCTCCCCCGCCACGCGCCCGACCTTCTGGTTCCTCCTCGCGAGCGCGGTCTTCCGCGACGGCCTCGCCGGGGTGTTCACGTTCGGCGCGGTGATCGCTGCGACCGTCTTCGGCTTCGGCACGCTCGAGCTCATGATCTTCGGCGTCGCCGCTAACGTCATCGCGGGCGTCTCGACGATCATCTCGGGTCGCCTCGACGACCGGTTCGGGCCCAAGCGCATCATCCTCTTCTCGCTCGGCGCGATGACCCTCGCGGGGCTCGCGGTCTTCGCACTCGCCGATGCCGGGCGCACCGTGTTCTGGATCGGCGGGCTCATCCTGTGCGTGTTCGTCGGACCGGCCCAGGCGGCGTCGAGGTCGTTCCTCGCCCGGGTCACGCCCGCGGGCCGCGAGGGCGAGATCTTCGGCCTCTACGCGACGACGGGGCGCGCCGCGAGCTGGATGGCCTCGGCCGCGTGGGCGCTCCTCATCACCGTCACGCACCAGACGACGTTCGGCATCCTCGGCCTCGTGCTCGTCCTCCTGCTCGGATTCCTCCTGCTGCTGCCCGTGAAGGCCGCGCGGTGATCCGGGGCGGGTAGCGTCGGGAGCATGCCCCGCACCGCCCGCCGTCGCATCGTGTTCCTCGACATCGACGGGACGATCCTCGACCACGATGGGACCATCCCGCCCTCGACGCCCGATGCCATCCGCCGCGCTCGCGCCAACGGCCACCTCGTGCTGCTCGCGACGGGGCGGACGCCGTACGAGGTCGACGTGCAGGTGACCGACATCGGGTTCGACGGCATCGTCGCGGGCGCCGGCGCGTTCGTCGAGTACGACGGCGAGTGGATCATCGAGCGCCTCATGCCCGAGGCGTCCTGCCGGAGGCTGCGCGAGGAGTTCGACGCGCTCGGGCTGGACTACGTGCTCCAGGGGCGCGAGTACTTCTATGCCACCACGGGCATGCAGCGGCACCTGCGCCGTCAGCTCGGCGTCTCGGATGGCGAGGGCGTCTCGGATCGCGGGCTCGGCCGGTACCTCGGCGAGATCCCGCCGCTGCGCCACGACCGCACGGCGAAGGCCGTGTTCTCGGGCGACGACCTCGGGGCCTACGACGCCGTGCAGCGTGCCGTGGGCGCCGAGTTCACGGTCATCACGGGCACGATCCCCGGCATGGGCACGGCGAGCGGGGAGGTGTCGATGCCCGCGGTGACCAAGGGCAGCGCGATCCGCGAGCTGGTCGATCGGATCGGGATGGACCTCGCCGACGCGATCGCGATCGGCGACAACAACAACGATCTCGAGATGCTCGAGCTCGCGGGCGTCGGCATCGCGATGGGCAACGGCACGCTGCAGGCGAAGGAGGCGGCAGACGAGGTGACCGCTCCGATCGACGAGGACGGCCTCGCGAAGGCCTTCGCGCGGCACGGTCTCCTCTGACGCAGACGGAATAGGGGCGCGCCGACCGCGGTTCACGCCGGTGTGACGCTGCTGACCCCGCTCCCCGCACTGCGCGACGGCGATGCGCTCGAGCGCCTGCTGTCGTCGCTCGAGTGGGAGGTGCGCAGCACCGACCGGCTCCGCATCGAGCGGGAGATCGCCCTCGGCACGGGCGATGCCGCGCTCGTGTACGTGCTCGAGGGGGCACTGGCCCTGCCGCCGCGCGCCTACGACTGCGGTGCGCGCGACGGAGCCCCGCCGACGGAGCTCGTCGCGGGCGACACGCTTCTCTCCCTGGGCCGCGAGCCGATGCGGATCCGCGGCGACGGAGCCTTCGTGATCGTCTCGCGGCTGAGCGCATCCGAGTCCGTCCAGCGGCAGCTCGCGATCGTGCCGGATCTCGTGTCGGTCAGCGGATTCTCGCGCATCGAGCCCGCCGCCGCGGCGCTCGCAGCCCACCTCGGCCTCCCCGCGGTGACGAGCCCGTACGCCGGGGCGGCTCCCGTGATCTGCCGCCTCATGGCGACGACGCTCGCTCTCGCGACGCTGCGCGCGTGGGCCGTCGCCGGCTGCGCACCCGACGGATGGCCCGCGCGCACCGCGGATCCGTTCCTCGCGCGCGTGATCGAGGCCATCCACGCGGAGCCCGGGCGCGACTGGACGGTCGAGCGGATGGCCGCGATCGCGGCCATGTCTCGCTCGGTCTTCGCCGAGCGGTTCCGCTCGGTCGTCGGACGGTCGCCGCTCGGATACCTGACGGAGGTGCGCATGGCGGCCGCGCAGGACCTGCTCGCGGGCGGTGCCGGGGTCTCCGAGGTCTCCCGCCGCCTCGGCTACGCGTCGGACGAGGGCTTCAGCCGCGCATTCCGGCGCCACACGGGTGTCACGCCGTCGGCGTGGCGTGCGCGAGCGCTCGTCCGCGCGTAGCCGCGACCGGCCCTACCGGCGACCGGCGAGGCCGAACAGCACGGCGCCGAGGGCGACCGCGACGGCTCCCGTGATGTAGGCCGCGTCGACTCCCGCGGCGTCGACGAGCACCCCGCCGATGCCGGCCGCGAGCATGATCGCGAGCTGGAATCCCGCGACGACCAGGCCTCCGCCGGCCTCGAGGCGGTCGGGCAGGCGGCGGCCGATCCAGGCGTTCAGCACGATGAGCCACGCCGAGAACGCGACACCCCACACGACCACGGCGACGCCGACGACCGCGAGCGAGGTCGGCCACAGGATGACCGCGACGATCGGCGCGCCGACGAGCACCGGCACGGCAGCCGAGAGCAGGCCGAGGTGGCGGTCGACGATCACGCCGGTGACGACGTTGCCGACGAGCCCGCCGACGCCGAAGAGGGCGAGGAGGAGCACGATCGCCCCCTCGTCGAGCGGCGTGCGCTGGGGGCCCTCCGTGATCCGCTCGAGTGCGAGCCGGATGTAGGTGTACGCGGTGAAGTGGCCGAGAACCGTGAGCACGTGGCCGGCGAGGCCCAGTGCGATCCCGGGTCGGCGGAGCGTGCTGCCGAGGATGGCGAGGCTCGCTGCGCTCTGCGCCGGCACCTTCGGCAGGAGCACGCGGAGCGCGACGGCGACGGCGGCCGTGACGACGGCGGCGCCCGCGAAGACGGCGCGCCAGTCGGCGAACGTGCTGAGGAGCACGCCGAGCGGAACCCCGAGCACTGTCGCCAGCGACGTCCCGGCGGTCGTGAACATGACCGCGCGCCCGAGCCGCTCCGGGCCGGCGATGCGCGACGCCACCGTGAGCGACATCGACCAGAACCCGCTGAGCGCCGCGCCGAGCAGCACCCGCGACGCGAGCACGATGCCCAGGGACGGCGCGAGCGCGACGAGCAGGTTCGACACGGCGGCCGCGACCGCGAGCCACACGAGCAGGTCCCTGCGGTCGAGGCGCGGCACGAGGAGGCCGATCGTCGGGGCGACGAGGAATCCGACGAGGGCGGTCACGGTGACCGCCTGTCCCGCCTGGCCCGCCGTCACACCGAGGTCGCGCGCGAACTCGGTGAGCACGCCGTTCGGAAGGAACTCCGCGGTCACCAGCACGAAGCTCATGACCATCATCGTCACGAGCGCGCCGTAGCGGAGGCGCTCGCGCGGAGGTGAGAGGCGTTCGTCGACGGTCGGAAGCGAGGCGGTGTTCGTCATGCCCTCCAGCGTCGCGGGGCCCGGCGCTCGCTGCCCGACCGCGCGTCCGGGCCATCCGACCGATCGTCCGCATCCGCGTGGATGAGCGGAACGACGCACCGAATGGGCACCTCATGGGCAGAACTCCCCATCGCGGTTCTACAGAATGTCATTTCTGTGAAACACCTGGGTCTCTAGGTTGGGTTCATCCGTCTGCGCACGGCGACGACGCCGTGTCGCAGGCATCCGGGCGCCGACCTCGCGGTCGACGCGTGAAACCTGGAGGAAGAGTGAAGTCACGCACCGCATGCGCACTGGGAGCAGCGATCCTGCTCGCCGGGGCGCTCGCACCGACGGCCGCCACCGCGGCACCGAGCGACACCGACACGGCTCCGCCGCTCGACCCGACCGTCCCCGCACAGCAGGACGACCGCCCCGATCCGCTCGCCGAGAAGCGCACGGCGGAGAAGATGCGGGCGGCCGAGCTGGTCGCGACGGGCCAGGCCGAGGTCACCGAGCGCGGCAAGGGCAAGAACAAGACCCGCGTCGTGGAGATCGCCCCCGATGACTGGGTGGAGTACGGCGTCGAGGAGACGGCCCAGCTGTTCTCGATCCTCGTGGAGTTCGGCGACACCCCCGACGAGCGGTTCCCCGAGGCGCCGGCCGCGGGTCCGCTGCACAACGAGATCCCGGAGCCCGCCGCCGACGACAACTCGACCTACTGGGAGGAGGACTTCTCGCGCGAGCACTTCCTCGAGATGTTCTTCACGGGCCTCGAGGACCAGGGCGGGGAGTCGTTCCGCGGCGTCTACGACGAGATGTCGTCCGGCCGCTTCGATCTGCAGGGCGACGTGTCCGACTGGGTCACCGTGCCGTACGCGGAGGCGTCGTACGGGCAGACCGAGTCGCAGGACGACATGACGCGCTTCATCCAGGACTCCGCGGACGCCTGGTACGCCGACCAGCTCGCACAGGGCAAGACGCACGACGAGATCGTGGCGTACCTCCAGACGTTCGACGTGTGGGACCGGTACGACCTCGACGGCGACGGCATCACGAACGAGCCCGACGGCTACATCGACCACTTCCAGGCGATCCACGCCGGCGAGGGCGAGGAGGCGGGCGCTCCCGAGTGGGCGATCTGGTCGCACCGCTGGGCGGCGAACCAGGCAGGCCTCGGCGTCGACGGACCGGCCGACCACCCGAAGGCGGGCGGCGTCCGCATCGGCGACACGGACATCTGGATCCGCGACTACACGACCGAGCCCGAGAACGGCGGCCTCGGCGTCTTCGCCCATGAGTTCGGGCACGACCTGGGCCTTCCCGACTACTACGACACCGACGGCGGCGACAACGGCACCGCCTTCTGGACGCTGATGAGCTCGGGCTCGTGGCTCGGGCACGGCGACGGCACGATCGGCACGACCCCGAACCACATGGGCGCGACCGAGAAGCTGTTCCTCGGCTGGCTCGACTACGAGACGGTCGAGGCGGGCGGGTCGGCGACCGTCAACCTCGGACCGGCCTTCCACGCGACGACGCGCCCGCAGGCCGTGATCGTCAATCTGCCTCCCGGCGAGCAGTTCGTCGAGACCGGGCCCGCGGCATCCGGCACGAAGTACTTCTTCTCGGGCAGCGGCGCTGGGCTCGACAGCACCGTCACGAGCCCTGCGTTCGAGGTGCCGGCAGGCGCCGCGCTGACCGCACAGGTCGACTACGACATCGAAGCCGACTGGGACTACGCCTACGCCGAGATCTCGACCGACGCAGGGGCCAGCTGGACGCCGCTCGCGACCGACCACTCGACGACCGAGGACCCGAACGGGGCGAACCTCGGCAACGGCATCACGGGCGCGACCGAGGGCTGGACGGCCCTCACCGCCGACCTTGCGGCCTACGCGGGGCAGACCGCGCAGATCCGCTTCCGGTACGTCACCGACGGCGCGGTCAACAACCCCGGCTTCAAGGTCGACGACATCGCCGTGGGCGACGCGCTGTCGACCGACGTCGAGGACGGCGCAGCGGACTGGGAGCGCGCGGGCTTCGAGCTCATCGAGGACGGCGGGTACACCGTGCAGTACGACCACCGCTACATCGCGGAGAACCGCGTGTACGGCGGCTACGACGCGACGCTCGCCGAGGGCCCGTACAACTTCGGCTGGTCGCAGACCAACCCGAACCGGGTCGAGCACTTCCCGTTCCAGGACGGCCTGCTCATCTGGTACGTGAACGGGCTCTACGAGGACAACAACACCTCGGCGCACCCGGGCGGCGGCCAGGCCCTGCCGGTCGACGCGCGTGCGCAGGCGCTGACCTGGACGGACGGGACGATCGCGCGCAACCGCATCCAGACGTTCGACGCGACGTTCGGGCTCGACAAGACCGACAAGCTGTCGCTGCACCGCGAGACCGAGGAGGGCATGACCACCCTCGAGCTCAAGAAGCAGAAGCCGGTGTCGCTCTTCGACGACTCCGACCCGTACGCCTACTACGACGAGGCCAACCCGCAGAACTCGGTCATCGTCGGCGGCACGGGCACGACCATCCAGGTCGTGGGCGCTGACCGCCGCGAGGGCACGATGACCATCGAGGTCAACGCCGGGTCCTGACGACGGCACGACACCGAGGCCGGGTCGCCCCTCCGGGCGGCCCGGCCTCTCCGCGTCAGCGGGGCTGCGAGCGGGACACGACGCAGGAGAATCTCGCACGCGTGCGCGCCCGAGGCGCGTGATCCCGCGGATGGTCAGCGCGCGGTGGCAAGGAACTCCTGCGGTGTGTCCCGGGGCGGGAGCGGGATGGCTCGGCTCGGAGCCCGGGCCGGCTCAGCCCTGCGGACGGCGCGGGTCGGGCCACGCGTCGGCGAGGCGCCCCAGGAGATCCGCGAGCTGCGCGCGCTCCTCGGCGGTGAAGCCGGCCAGTGCCTGCTCGACGGCCTCCGTGCGCGCGCCGTGCGTGCGCGCCGCGATCGCGCGGCCCTCGTCGGTGAGCGCGATGAGCGTCCGACGCGCATCGGCAGGATCGGCCTCCCGGCGAGCGTGTCCCGATTCCACGACGGCCTGCACGAGCCGGCTCGCGCGAGGCTGATCGACGCCGAGGCGCTCGCCGATCTGCCCGACCGACAGCGGACCATCCGCCGTGGCGAGGATCTCCAGCAGCCGCAGACGTGCGATCGAGCGTCCGAACGGACCGCGCGGGTGATCGCCGTGCGGGCCGCCGTGCCCGTGGTGCGCACCGAGCGGACCGCCGTGCGGCCCGGCGTGGGGGCCTCCGAACGGGCCGCCGTGAAGCGGATGCCCGTGCTCGAACGGCCCCTCCCCGCCGCGGCGCCCGAGCCGCAGCCGCGCGAGGGCGGCGGCGATGCGGGCTGCGGGATCGGTCGGCTCTGCCACCCCTCTAAAGTACATGACACTTGACATGGAGATCCGATGCATGTCATCCTGCATATACATGCACGATGACATTGATTTGGAGACCTCCATGAACACCGACACCACACACCGCACCCCGCAGGACGACGGCCGCCCCCTCGGCTTCTGGCTGAAGGCCGTCGACTCCCTGCTCTCCCAGCAGATCGACGCCGCGCTCGAGAGCGAGGGCATCGACCACCGCGACTGGCGGCTGCTGAACGCACTCGCGGGCACGGCCGACGCGCCGGGTCTGCACGACCGACTCGCCCGCAAGCCCCACCGCGTCACGATGCTCGCCGAGCACGGATGGGTCGAGCTCGTCGACGGCGAATGGACCCTGACCGACGAGGGGCGCACGACGCTCGATCAGCTCGCGCCCCGGGTCGCCGCCGTGCGCGAGCGCGTCGCCGCCGCGGTCTCTCCCGAGGACTTCGCCACGACCCTCGCCTCACTCGAGGCCATCGCGCGCGAGCTCGGCTGGGAGGAGGGCAAGCCCCTGCCCCGCCGCAAGCGTCCCCGCGGCCGACACGGCCACGGCTTCGGCCCGCACGGCCACGGCTTCGGGCCCCACGGGTTCGGGCCCCACGGCCACGGGTTCGGGCCCCACGGCCACGGCCACGGCTTCGGGCCCCACCGCTTCGGCGCGCGCGGCTTCCACCACGACCACCGCGACGCGTCGTGACGCGGTCTCCCCGCGCACGGGCGGTCTCGGCCCCGGACCGTAGGCTCGAGTCATGAGCTTCGCCGAGACCTGCCCGTGCGGGAGCGGGCGGCCGTATCCGTCGTGCTGCGGCGCCCTCCACTCCGGCGCGCGCCTCGCGGATACCCCGGAAGAGCTCATGCGCTCGCGATACAGCGCCTTCGCGAAGGGCGATGTCGACTACCTCGCGCGCACCTGGCACCCGCGCACACGCCCCGCCGACCTCGCCCTCGACGACAGCACGACATGGACGCGCCTCGAGATCCTCGAGGCTGCGGGCGACGAGGTCGCGTTCGTCGCGCACTTCACGACGGCGGATGGCCCCGGCCGGCTCGAGGAGCGCTCCCGTTTCGCGCGCCGCGGCGGCCGCTGGGTCTACGTCGACGGCGACGTCGCCGGCTGAGTCACGCGCCGCTCCAGCCGCGCACGCGGTGCAGCCGCGCCGTCTTCGGGTAGGAGCCGCCGCGCCCGCCGACCTCGAACAGGTCGACGAGCAGGAACAGGGGGCAGTCGGGGGCCTGCGGGATCCGGCGCACGACCACGCCCTCGCATCCGATGACGGTCTCGCCTGCGCCCCAGATCGCGGTCCACGTGTGCGGTCTCGCGGCGTCGAACGGCAGCGTCACCTCGGCCATGTCGGTGCGCAGCCCCGGGTCGCCGTGGGCCTTGATGCCCGTGCGGGCGACGGTCGATGACCCCACAGCCTCCGCGTCGATCTCGAAGATGCAGATCTCGCCCGCGTCCTCTGCGCGCTCATGCTCCGTCCCGACGAGCCACGCGGCGAGCATCGCGCCCTCATCCGTGCTCGCACTCACGGTGATGTCGACGCGGCCCGAGCGCGGCGCCCACAGCAGGCGCGCCGGTGTCTCGGTTCGAACCGTCAGGCCATCGGGGCGATGCCGATGCGTGCCGCGCGTCGACCCGAGCGGCCCCGAGAAGACCCCGGTCTGCAGATTCGAGACGCGCAGCGGCGCGTCCTCGGGGCGCCAGTCGAGCTGGTCCTCATCGATCCGGAGGCGCAGGCCATCCGCGGCGACGTCGAACCGCGCCGCGGAGCGGTCGGGCGTCGTCCAGTGCGGCAGGTAGTGCGCGATCCAGAGGGCGGGATCGGGGCCCTCGGCGAAGTCGTCCTCGACGTCGGGGCGACGCGACGGAGGAGGCGGCAGGGAGTCGCGCATCACGGCGCGACCTTAGCGCGAGCGGGCGACATCGGGCTCACCCGCCTTCGGCATACCGCGTCGCAGCCTCGGCGACCTGCCGCTGGTAGTCATCGGTGTCGTTGTACGAGCGGATGGCGCCGATCCAGGCCTCGGGCGAATCGAGCGTCCCGCGCGCCTGGCAGAGGTAGTGTGCGGCCGTCGCCGCGGCGTCGTCGATGTCGTGCGGGTCCGTGCGGCCGTCGCCGTCGGCGTCGACGGCCCAGATGGCCCAGGTCTCCGGGATGAACTGCAGAGGCCCGACCGCGCGATCCCAGACCGCGTCCCCGTCGAGAGCTCCGCCGTCGGTGTCGGGGATGGCCATGGTGCGGTTCGTGCCGTCGAGCGGGATGCCGATGATCGCCGGGCGGGCGACGCCGTCGCCGTCCACAGCTCCGCCGTTGAGCGCCCCGTGCCGGCTCTCGACCCATCCGATGCCGGCGAGCGTGTTCCATCCGACCGCGCAGCCGTAGGTCGCCCGCGCGCCGAGGTCGGCCGCCCCGTATGCCGCGAGCGCGCGTTCGGGGATCCCCTGCGACGCGGCCGTCGCCGCGAGCCACTCGGCGTCGACCGTGGCGCCGTCCGACGACGGCGTCGCGAGCGCGGCGGCCGAGGTGGGTGCCGGCGGAGCGAGTTCCGCGGTCCGCACGGCCAGGGCGATCAGCCCGACGAGCACGCCCGCACCCACGACGCCGCTCACGACGACCGCGGCGGCCTGCGTCGTGCTCCTCCGGCGCCTGCTCACGCCCTCAGCGTGCCGCAGTCTCCTGACGGTCCGCCCGGCGCCCGCCGTGCGATCACGCCGGCGCGCGCTTCGCGGCGGCGATGTGGCCGAGCTGCCGCCAGACGAGCAGCAGCGTGATGCCGGCGCCGCCGAACGCGAACCACCACGGGGCGGTCAGGCCCCACAGCTGCGCGATCACGCCGCCGAGCGCCTGGCCCACGACCATCCCGCCGAACACGCACACCATGTTCAGCGAGCTCGCGCGCCCCTGGAGCTCGTTCGGCACGACCCGCTGGCGCACCGTCGTCGAGATCGTGCCCCACACGAACGCGTACGCGCCGAACACTCCCATGATGACGAGCGCGAGCCATCCCTCGGTCGTGAGCGCGAAGGCGAGGTGCATGACCACCTCGAGCGACAGGCACACGCGCATGAGCGTGGCGAACGAGACATGCCGCTCGAGCCATCCGAACGCCATCGTCGAGAGCAGACCGCCCGCGGCGGATGCCGTCGTGAGCATCCCGTAGCCGACGGCGCCCATGTGCAGGTGCTCGGTCGCGTAGAGGACGAGCACGCCCCACGGCGCCGCCCACGTGATGTTGAAGACGAGGATGACGATCGCGAGGGTGCGCATGGGCGGGTTGCGCCACGTCCAGCGCAGGCCCTCCGCGATGTCGCGGCGGACGGGCGGATGGCCGCCCTCGCGCGGTGGGAGCGGCGGGAGGGCGATGCGCGAGACGAGGAGGATCGCGAGCAGGACGCAGACGATCTGCGCGGCGAACGGCCAGGCAAAGCCGGCGGCGAAGAGGAAGGCGCCGAGGGGCGGCCCCGCGAACTGGTTCGCGACGAGGTAGCCGCCCTGCATGCGCGCGTTGCCGATGCCGAGGTCGTCGTGGTCGACGAGCATCGGCAGCAGCGTGCTGCTCGCGGAGTCGACGAAGACCTCGGCGACCCCGTAGGCGAACATCGTGACGAGCACGATGCCGATGTTCACGGCGCCGGTGACGATGAACACGCAGAGCATCGCCACGACCAGCGCGCGGAGCGCGTTCGCGATCATGACGAGCGTGCGGCGGTCGAATCGGTCGGCGATCGCGCCGGCGTGCAGGCCGAACAGCAGCCACGGCAGGTACTGCAGCAGTGCCGCCGAGGCCACGAGGAACGGGGAGTCGGTCAGCGACGCGACGAGCAGCGGCCCTGCCGCGAGCGCGATGCCGTCGCCGATGTTGCTCGTCCACGACGACGCGAGGAGCCATCGGAAGTCGCGCCCCATCCGCCGCGGCGCGACGATCTCACCCAGTGATGCCACGAGAGTCGATCCTGGCACCGATCGGCGACACGCGGGTCGCCTTCCTACGATGGGGCCATGGCCTGGCAGACGAAGCGCACGCGCACCGTGTACGAGAATCCGTGGATCCGCGTGCGGGAGGACGAGGTCGCCCGGCCGGACGGCGGCGAGGGCATCTACGGCGTCGTCGAGCTGCGGCATCCGGCGGTCTTCGTCGTGGCGCTCGACGAGGAGGACCGCGTGCTGCTCGTCGAGGTCGACCGCTACACGGTCGGACGATCGTGGGAGGTCGTCGCGGGCGGCAGCGACGGCGAGCCGGCCGAGCAGGCCGCGCGCCGAGAGCTGCTCGAGGAGAGCGGGCTCGAGGCGGCGGAGTGGATCGAGGTGGGGCGGATGAACGCGCTCAACGGCATCTGCGTCGCCCCCGAGACGGTGTTCCTCGCCCGCGGGCTCACGTCCGCTCGCGACGCGGCCGCGCATCAGGCCGAGGAGGGCATCACCGCCTCGCGGTGGGTGCCGCTCGACGAGGCGCTGCGGATGTCCGTGTCCGGGGAGATCTCAGACGGCGAGTCGATCGCGGCGCTCGCGATGGCGGCGGTGCATCTGAAGCGGCTGTAGGTCAGGCCCCGCTCGCGCCCGCGTCGCTCACCGACACGTCCGTCCGGTGGAAGTTCTGGAACGAGCGGGAGGCGGTCGGCCCGCGCTGCCCCTGGTAGCGGTTGCCGTAGGGGCCCGAGCCGTAGGCGTTCTCGGCCGCCGAGGTCAGCTGGAAGAAGCAGAGCTGGCCGATCTTCATTCCCGGCCAGAGCTTGATCGGCAGCGTCGCGACGTTCGCGAGCTCGAGCGTGACGTGGCCGGTGAAGCCCGGGTCGATGAAGCCCGCCGTCGAGTGCGTGATGAGGCCGAGGCGACCGAGCGACGACTTGCCCTCGAGGCGGGCCGCGATGTCATCCGGGAGCGTGACCTGCTCGAACGTCGCGCCGAGCGCGAACTCGCCGGGGTGCAGGATGAAGGGCTCGTCGGGCTTGACCTCGATGAGGCGGGTGAGCTCGGGCTGGTCCTCGGCGGGGTCGATGAAGGGGTACTTGTGGTTGTCGAAGAGACGGAAGTACCGGTCGAGGCGCACGTCGACGCTCGAGGGCTGCACCATCGCGAGATCGAGCGGGTCGAGCCTGATGCGGTCGGCGTCGAGCTGGGCCTTGATGTCGCGATCCGAGAGCAGCACGGTGCCAGCGTAGTCGGCCGTGGCCATCCGCCTCAGTGCGCGTAGCGCGAGACGCTGTCGATGCGGAACGTGACGCCATCCGGGACCGCCCCGTACAGCGTGACGTCGGCCGCGCCGGTCTCCCCCGGCGCGATGTCGGCGGACCAGGCGATCGACGTGGCCGCCTCCGACCCGTCGGGGTTCAGGGCCGTGATGTCGATCGCGTACTCCATCGGCACGTCGGCGGAGTTCCGGACGCTGACGGGCAGGACGGGCTCGTCGCCGTCGAGCCTCAGCTCGCCGAGGGTCACGTCCTGCGCGAGGTCGTAGAGGCCGACGACCTCGAGCTCGACGACGTCGAACCGCGCGGAGTCGATCCCCGCGAGGTCGTAGTACGAGTCGAAGCTCTCGGGATCGGGCACGGCGAGCGAGACGAGGAGCACGTCGCCCGTCTCGACCGGGCGCCCCTCGGGGTCGACGATGACCGTCTGGTTGTCGCCGACGTACTCGTACGCGGTCGCGGGCTGGCGCGCGCTCAGCGTGACGAGGTGCGCAGCGGCGTCGGCGGGCACGTCAGCCTCCGGCGTGTCGGGCGCGAGGATCTCCGCGTACGCGACGAACCCCTCGCCCACGTGCGCTTCGGGGGCATCCAGGATGGCCGCGAGCCGGGCCGCATCGACGAGAGGGAACTCGGATGGCTGCGGCGCGGGCGGGGCGGATGGCTCGGCATCGGCATCGGCATCGGCATCCGCGGTCGGCACGACGGGCTCGGGCTCGTCCGGCGCGCCGCTGATCCACGTCTCGACGGTCTCCACGACGACCGGCCACAGCCCGAAGAGCCGTGTCTCGAACGCCGCCACCACGATCACGACGAGGATCGGGAGGACGAGCCACCCGCGTCCGCGCCGTCGGGGTCGGGAGGGCTGCGGGGTCGGCGGGCGCGTCCCGCGACGCCGCATCTCGTCGAGAGGCGGGATGACGTAGGGCCCCTGATGCCCTTCGGGCACCGAGGTGAAGGTCTCGGTGTACCGGTCGTCGCGTCCCATGAAGCCGACGCTACTTGCTGTCGGGGGATCCCGGGGCGCCCGCAGCCCCTGTTATGCTGGCGGAGTCGCGTGCTCCACGCGCGCGGGGCTGTAGTTCAATGGCAGAACTTCTGCTTCCCAAGCAGACAGCGCGGGTTCGATTCCCGTCAGCCCCTCCACAAGGTCATCCCTGGTCACACACTACTTCGGCGGGACCCGCTCCGATCAGGGCACGCCTACCGGAGGGCGTTCCGTACCGGCCTCGTGCCAATAGGCGAACGGAACACCTCGCGAGCTTCCATTTACCACCAAGGCTGCTCCATATAAGATCCGAGTACCCACCGAGGAAAGAGCGCGACGTGACGCAATCCCCTGCAACACTGCCGGTCATGCCAACCTTCACCCCCGCGGACTACTCGACGTACCGGGAACTGGCTCTCGACGTCCTCGCTGCGAACCCGTCGTCCGCTGGTCTCCCTGAGTTCTTTGCGCCGAAGCCGATGTCAGGATCCATGACTTTTGGTACGGCATAGTGCCGACCTGAAACCAACTGCTCAGCGAATTCGACGCGGTCCCTGTCGCAGACAAGCCAGCCTGGATCGCCGCTCGTTTCGCAACATGGATGGGTACGGTCTCGCGGCTACGTAACAACAAAAATGTGCTCCTCTACGGGTCCGCATTCCTACAGAAGCAGGACGTGCCTGCATCGTTCGTCAGCATCACGCACGAGGACCTTAACGGCCTGATGGCCGTCATCAAGGGGATGCAGTTCGACCGCGGGCTCACTCTGATTCTCCACACACCGGGTGGTGTAACGAACGCAACCGAGTCCCTCGTGGACTACCTTCGGGCTAAGTTCCCATCAATCGAAGTGATCGTCCCCACATTCGCCATGTCGGCGGGGACGATGATCTCGATGGCCGCCGACCGCATCATCATGGGCCACCACAGCCAGTTGGGCCCGATCGACCCTCAGATTCCTACGGTCGCCGGACGCAGCTACTCCGCACAGACCATCGTCGATCAGTTCGACGCGGCAAAGATGGACATCGCGAGCGACCCGATCTTCGCCCACGCGTGGGCACCCGTTCTGGCGAGCCTGGGTCCCGCCCTGCTGAAGGAGTCGTCGAACGCACTTGCTTACTCCGAGCACATGGTCGCCAACTGGCTGGAAAAGTACATGCTGGCGGGCGATGCCGACGCCGGGACCAGGGCTGCGGATATCGCAAAGTACTTCGCCGACAACGGGCATCACAAGTCCCACGGGCGACGCATCGGCCGCGACGAAGCCGCGGCGCAAGGACTGATAATTGAGGAACTCGAGGCCGATCAGGCACTGCAGGAGGCCGTACTCAGCCTCTATCACCTCATGACGATCTCGTTCGAGCAGACCGCGGCCACCAAGATGATCTGGAGTTCGACCGGCAACCAGTGGCTGAAGAACTGGGGCGGGGCGACCTAGACCCGGTTCCGTCACGGTTCGGCGACGTCGATGCAAATGACCATCCTCTGCCGCGAATGAGTGGTGCGGGCAAGTCGGGCTCGCCGAATTGCATCGCCATCTTCTCCGTGACGCCGATGTCCCAGAGGGAACGAGCCGCGGGTGGAGTTGTGTCGCGGGCGCGGCGTCGCGCTCCGCTATCGTCATCACGTGGACAGCCCGGGGATTTCAGACCTAGCCTTCAAACGGCGACGGCAACGAAACCTGCTCTTTGAGGAGTGGCTCGGCTCCACGTCTTCATGGCGTCCGCTGTCTCCTCGGCGCCGAGTCGAAGCGCGGTACGTACTCGATGTCTTCTCGGGAAGCGCGGATAACCATGAGCGGGACGCGCGGTTCTCCATTACCGTGGTCGCGCTGCTTTTCAGTCTGGCAGCATTCACAGTCGCCGTGCTCACTTACTTCGTCGCGTTGGCCCCGCCGTCTCAAGTCGCGTTAGACGCGGCAGCGGGCGTCATGGTCACGTCCTCTACCGATACGAGTGGGTTGTTCGACATGGCCCTCTTGATCTCCTCTGTTACGACAGCCTTTAGCCTCGCAACGTTGGCACTGGGTGCCATTCTCGGCGGGCTGGCAGCGGCCGATCGAAAGAGGGCACGAACCGTGCGGCGCTTACTGTTTCTGGACGAACGCTTTCACGCCCACCTTGAGAGCGAGGAGAAACCCCTGCGCAACCCGGTTAGCGCTTCCATGTGAGCGGTGTTCATAGGACCTCCTCGACTGGCCCGAGCGGCCGCGCGCGACATCCGCACCTCGCAGGTGGCGGGAAGCGAGGCGAGTGCTGTTAGAGGCGACGCAGACTGCAACCCCCAGAGATACGCGATTGTGCTTCACGACCAATTCACGATTGCTCGAGGCATCTTCTACATCCATCCGCGCACGTTGCGCCCTAATTGGGAGCTCGTTACATGTCAGCGCCGCTGGCGCGACGAGAAGTCGGTTGACAGATCGAGAGGCGCCGGACGCGAAGCGGGCTGGCTCCCACAAGCTCAAGGAACCCCGGTCGTGAACCATGGGATCAGCGGTCGCCGAGCGGGAACACCATCACGTCTGTATCGGGGACCGACACGAAGCCGATGCGTTGCCAGTGCCGGAGCAGTCCGTTCCGCTTCTCGGCGTCGTATGAAAGCTTGCCATCCGGACCAGTCGACAACGAGGAGACGAGGAGCGCGACGACGTCGCTTCGGAAGATGTGAGCGACGCCACGTACTAGGGCGTGACTCAGCCGAGAACCGCGCAGATCCGATGGCACACCGACGAAGTCCAGTACTAACAAGCTATCCGCGAAGAGGGCGTTCTCATCGACTTCGGCGAGGGCGCCAGGATCTCGCAACGCCTCTCCGACGGCGACCAGATCTCCGGATTCAGCATCGAGCGAGTCCAACCAATTCTCGCTCTGCAAGTTCACACGAACGATCCTCGCGCTGGCTAAGGTGCGACCCTCGTATGAGTCATCTGTCACGTCGTCGTACTCGACAGCTCGAAGCTCCGCGAACCAGCTCTCGGCGTCCAGTTCACGCGAAGCGCTGTCGAACGAGATTCGCAGTGATCGATTGACCCCGATGATGTCCTCAATGGTGTCCACTGTTGCTCCTCGCTGATAAATCGAGTCTCACACACCGGGCTGAGCCTCTTACTCACAACGAGACGAGCCGCTCCTCCACCGCCCGAAGCGAGAAGGGGGATTCCGGACCCGCGTAGGCCGCTATCGTAACGGGCATGACATCCGGGGTAGAGCGTGCGCAAGTACTCATCTCAGTGAAGGCCGCACCCGAGCCGTCGTCGAAGTACGGAGACACTGTGTGCGTGGCTGGGATCCGGATCGACGGCGGTCGTGCGGAATGGATCCGCCTCTACCCGTTCCCATTTCGATGGATGCCGGAGCGGGTGCGGTTCAAGAAGTACGACATTATCGAGGTCGACGTCCACCACAGCGCGACGGATGACCGTCGAGAAAGCTTTCGTCCGGACATTCAGTCGATCAACATCATCAGACACCTCGATAAGTGGAAGCATCGGCACGAGATTCTCGGGAAGGTGACCTCCACTACCACTTGCGCACTGCGGCGAGCGGCGACCACTGATAGTCAGGCCCCTTCTCTCGGTCTTGTACCAGTTGCGCACGTCGAGAAACTCGAAATCGTTCCATTTTCGGGGTGGAGTGAAGCCCAGCTCAAGCGCATCGCGGACGCAGAGAACCTCGCCCCACTCGATCTATTTGGAGACGGGATAGACACACCCCCAGAACTGAAGGCGCCCCGCTTCACGGTCCGGTATCAGTACCGTTGCACGGCCAGCGACTGCCCGTCACACACCGCCCAACTCCTGGACTGGGAGCTCGGCGAGCTACAGCGCCGGCACCTCCGGAGTCTGCCCGAAGTAGACGCGAAGCGCGAAATCGAGAGGAAGTTCCTCACACAGAAGTTCGCTCCGAACCGTCAAACGTCGTTCTTCGTAGGCAACTTCGGGGACAAGGTAAAGCGCGGAAGCTTCAGTGTCCTGGGCGTCTACGCCCCGACACAGGCGGATGCTGTCCCCACTTTGTTCTAGGGGTCGTCGACTGCGGCATGCGCGCTGCCGTAGCCATTCGAGCGGCCACGCGCCCTCTCGTGATCGTGCTCATCACGGCTGTCAAACAGGCAGGTCGCGGTCGGCCTGCGCCGGACCGTACGGGCCCGGATCAGCCGGACATCGACGACGATCCGGATCAATGAATCTAGGCGGCGGCGAGCTCACGGATCATCAGATTCCGCAGCGCTTCGCGCACCTGCTGACGATGGCAATGGTCCTCGTCCGCTTCAAAGCAGAACAAGGCAATCGTTCGACTCCTCGCGAGTGACGCGAGCTGCTTCAGCGCCGAAGCAGCTCTATCGGATGCAAGGACGTCGCGGAACCGGTCGCGCGCCTCGTGGGCTTCGATGGTATCGACCGTCGCGTAGCCGTCCCGGTTGTCGCGCTTGTTCCCGAGCTCCGGCATGTGCACGTACTCGATGCCAGCTGCACGCAGGGCCTCGGAGAGCGCGGTTTTGGAGAACCCACGCTTGCGGGAGATCGCGTTCAACCGGACGTCCACGAGGGTCTCGACCCCGTGCAGGCGCAGCCTCGAGACGAACGCCTCCGGGCTCTGTCCTTCGTAGCCGACGCCGAGAATGGTGCTCATCTGGGGGCCTCCTTCTTGTTGCGCCCGCGGTGTGCGGCCGTGCGGCATTTCGGTGAACAGTACCGGGCATCAGCGCGGCCAACGAATTTGTGCGTGCAACGCTCGCAGACACGCTGCGGAGTGCTCCGGTGACGGATCTCACGGAGCACACTGCTTCGTAGCAACAGGAGCTCCGCCGCGGACAAGGCGCCGACATCCATCATGTAACAGATCTTACTCGTTACACGCATTCCAGAAGAACTGACGTGAACGCGACACGATGGCCATTCCCGGAAGACGTGACCAGCACCGATGCACTGATGGAAGCCGCGGCAGCTGGCTTGCTGATGCGGCGCCCCGCCGGGCGGACCGGCCTGACGGCGACTACATCTCGCTGTCGCCGCGCGCGTCTCACCCCGCCAGGTGCCCCCACCGCGGCGCCAGCTCGCGCCAGGGGCCGACGGCCGCGACCTCGCCGTCGGACAGCACGACCACGCGATCCGCTCGGGCCAGCGCGGCACGCTTGGAGGTCGCGCCGATGACGGTCGCACCACGATCGCGCAGCGCCTGCCAGAGCTCGATCTCCGTGCGCGCATCGAGCGCCGACGACACGTCGTCCGCGAGCAGGAGCTCGGCGTCGGCCGCGAGCGCCCGCGCGAGCGCGAGCCGCTGCACCTGCCCGCCCGACAGGCGCACCCCGCGGTGGCCGACGAGGGCGTGGGCGCCGCCCGCGTCGCGGACGTCCTCGCTGAGCCGGGCGCTGTCGATCGGGCCGTCGACGTCGCGCTCGTGATCGAGGCGCACGTTGTCGGCGAAGGTGCCGCTGAGAACGCGGGGCACCTGGGCGACATGCGCGACCTGGCCGGGGCGGAGGAACTCCTGCGCATCGGCGATCTCGACGCCGTTCCACCGGATCTCGCCCGTGTGCTCCATGAGCCCCGCGAGCGCCGCGAGCAGGCTCGACTTGCCCGATCCGACCTGCCCGAGGAGCAGGACCAGCTCGCCCCGGCGCACCTCGAGATCGACATCCGTCACGCCGAGCGTGCCGTCGTCGTGCACCGCGCTCACGCCGCGCAGCTCCAGCGACTGGAGCGGCTCGCGACCCGTCGAGGGCGGCTCGGGCGCGGTTCCCGCGACGAGGTCGACACCAGGCACCGGATCGACGAGGTCGACGCCGCCCGCGAAGCGCGCGGTCGCCTGCTGCCAGCTGCGCGTGCCCGGCGCCTCGGTGACCACCGCTCCCGCGACGACGCCGAACCATCCGAAGCCCGTGACCGCGTTCGCGACCAGGAGGGTGGTCGCGAGATCCCAGACGCCGGAGAGGAATGCCGCCCATGCGGCCACCGCTCCGATGTGCAGGGCGACGATCGGGACGCCGTCGAGGACGGCCTGCACGCGGTGCTCGAAGATCGCCGCGCGCACGCGGCCGCTGTCGACCTCCTGGAGATGACGGTGCACCTCTGGCGTGCGGGCGGCGAGCTTGACCGTGCGCGCGGCATCGAGAGCCGAGACGAGGGAGCGCCCGAATCGCGCGCGGGCAGCCGAGGAGCGGGTCGCCGAGCGACCGGCGATCGGCCGGCCGACCGCGGCCGCGAGCGCGGAGACCACCATGACCGCGAGCAGCACGCCGCCCGCGAGCCAGGAGCGCGAGACGAGCGCCGTGACCGCGGCGATGACCAGGCCGTTCATGAAGTCGACCCAGCGGTCGGCGTACATGACGTAGCGGTCGGCGTCCATCGCGCGCGCGACGATCTCGCCCGCGGGAGTCGTCGGCAGCCGGTGCTGGCGGGTCTGGCCGTACATGACGCGCATGCGGACGCGCAGCAGGTTCTCGACCCACCAGCTCGGGTAGAGGTAGATCGCCCGACCCAGCGCGAGCGGGCTGATGAGCATCAGCACCACGAGCCCGATGAGAAGGGCCGACGGCAGCTCGCCCGCCTGAAGCGCCTCCACGATCCGCCCCCAGAGGAAGCCGGTCAGCGCGCCCTGCGCCGCGGCGAGCGCCGACACGAGGAAGAGCGCCGCGCCCGCGATGCCCCACTGGGGCCGGACGAACAGCACATGCAGGATGCCGCGCGCGAGCGACGGCCCATCGCCGGGCTCCGAGAGCGCGGGCGGAGTGCCGGTGCGGCGCCGCGTGCCCACGCTGGCCCCGGCGTCGGGAGCCGCCGCCGGGGCATCCGCCTCCGCGCCATCCGGCTGCGCGTCGGGCGCGGCGTCGTCGATCTGACCGTCGGACGCTGCCGCCTCGCGCAGGCGGCGGAAGGGGCCGTCCGCTGCCGCGAGAGCTTCGCGCGGCCCCTGCTGGACGATGCGCCCATGGTCGAGAACGGCGACGAGGTCGGCGCGCTCGATCGTCGTGAGGCGGTGCGCGACGAGCACGCCCGTCCGCCCCCGCAGCAGCCGCTCTGACGCCGCGACGACGCGCGCCTCGGTGAGCGGGTCCATCCGCGCCGTCGCCTCGTCGAGGACGACCACCTGGACGTGGCGGACGAGCAGGCGCGCGAAGGCGACGAGCTGCTCCTCGCCGGCGGAGAGCGCGGTTCCCCCCGGCCCGAGAGCGGTGTCGAGCCCGTCGGGCAGCCCGGCGACCCAGTCGGCGATGCCGAGCTCCGCGACGGCGGCCTCGATCTCGCCCCGGTCGACCGGCGCGAACAGCGCGATGTTCTCCGCGAGCGTGCCCGACAGGATCTCGGTGCGCTGCGTCACGACGCCGACCGCGGCGCGCAGCCTCTGCAGATCCAGGTCGCGCACATCGACGCCGCCCAGCAGCACCGTGCCGCGCGGCGGCTCCTGCGCGCGCGAGATCAGCGCGGCGAGCGTCGACTTGCCCGAACCGGTCCGCCCCACGAGCGCCACGGTCTGCCCGGCCGGCACGTCGAGCGACACCCCGGCGAGGGCGAAGGCGCCCTCCTCATAGGCGAAGTCGAGGTCACGCACCTCCAGACCGACCTGGCCGGGCGGCACGTCGAGGCCGCCCACCGGCTCGGGCTCCACCTCGAGCATCTGCCGGATGCGGATGAGCGCGCCGATGCCCTCCTGGATGTCCGGCAGGTGGTGGACGAGGTTCGACACCGACCCGACGAGCAGGGCCGTCGCGAGGAAGAGCGTGACGAGCTGCTCCACGGGGAGGCTGCCGCCGAAGGCGAGCACGGCTCCGGTCACCGCGACGCCGCCCAGCAGGGCGTGCAGCAGCACCTCCGCCCGGTTGATGAGCCGCATCTCGAGGCCCGTCAGTGCGCGGAGCCGCGCGTGCACGACGGCCGAGATCTGCGCGAGGCGCCGCACCGCGAACGCCTGGCCGAGGCTCGTGCGGAGGTCGTTCCGCGCAGCGACCGCCTCCTCGAACGCGGCGGCGTGGTCGGTCCACGCCTCCTCTTCCGCGACCTTGCGCAGGGCGATCTCGCGCAGCAGCGGGCGCGCGACGAGCGCCACGATCACGCCGAGGACGGGGAAGAGGATCCACGCGGGCCACCACGTCGTGCTCGCCACGATCCACAGCGGCACGACGCCGACGAGGGTCCGACCGGCTCCCCACAGCTGACGCCGCACGAGCGAGCCGACCGCGCGCGTGTCGTCGTCGACGCGGTCGAGCACCTCGCCCACCGCCTGCTCCGACAGCACTGCCAGGGGCTGGCTCATCGCGGCCGTGAGCAGATCGCCGCGCAGGCGCCCCTCGGCGCGGTCGACGACGCCGGCCCACAGGACCTGCCCGACGCTGTCGACGACCGCGCCGCCGACGACGCACAGGGCGAAGAGGAGCAGCGCGTTCACCGTGGGTTCGCCCGAGAGGCGCCCCGCGATCACGGTCCCCGCGGCCTGGCCGGTCGTACCGGCGACGAGCAGGACGATCGCGGCGAACGCAGCGGGCCCGCCCAGCCGACGCCAGCCCAGCCGGCGCCAGGCGGGGCGCTCGGATGCGCTCCGCGCCGCGTCAGCGGGACGACGGGGGCCGGAGGGCGCGGGAGAATCGGGAGAGGCTGCGTCGGACATCATCGCCAACGCTACGGGCAACGACCGACAGGCGGGCGCTGCCGGGGGCAAGGACAAGGGGTCCTGCCAACCTCATGGCAACTCGGTTGACACGTCCGCGCAACGTGTAAAAATTCGGCGGTATTTTTTACACGTTACGGTCACGTCGTCGTAGGCTTTCCACATGACATGGTCGCCTTCGGAGCCGTACAACGCGCTTCCGCTGCTCCCGCCGAACGCGGAGATCGAGACGAAGGCGGTCCTCCGCGACACGATCCGCGCCCGCGCCGCACTTGCAAGCCTGAACGAAGCGGCGAAGCGGATGCCCAATCCGCTCGTGCTCGTGAACTCGATCTCGCTCCTCGAGGCGCAGGCGAGCTCGGAGATCGAGAATATCGTCACCACGACCGACGACCTCTTCCGATATGCGCACGACCCCGCGGCAGCCGCCAGCCCGGACACCAAGGAGACTCTGAGCTACCGCGCTGCCCTGTTCGCCGGTCTGGAGATCATCGCCCGGCGCCCCCTGTCCGCCTCAACCGCCATCGAGGTCTGCACAACCATCCACAGGCGGGAGATGGATGTCCGGACTCTTCCTGGCACCTACATCGGGAACCCCGCAACGCACGAGGCGATCTACACTCCCCCCGTCGGAGAAGGCGTCATCCGCGACAAGCTCTCGAACTGGTCTGAGTACCTCCACCGAGATGATGAGATCGACCCGCTCGTGCGGATGGCGATCTCGCACTACCAGTTCGAGGCCATTCACCCCTTCGAGGACGGCAACGGCCGCACAGGCCGCATCCTCAACGTCCTCTACCTGGTGCAAGCGGGGCTCCTCGACGCTCCGATTCTCTATCTGTCCCGCTACATCATCCGGAACAAGAACGACTACTACCGCCTTCTCCTCGCGGTCACCCGGGACGGCGCGTGGGAGGACTGGGTGCGGTTCATGCTGCGGGGACTCGAACAGACCGCGCAGGAGACACTCGGCAAGATCGACGAGATCCAATCTCTGCAGGAGACAGTCCGCCAGGAGATCCGCGATCTGACCACGGCCGGCAGCAACTCCGACCTGCTCGACGTGCTCTTCGAGAATCCGTACGCGCGCATCGCGAACGTGATCGACCGGTGCGGTGTCTCCCGCCCCACCGCGGCCTCGTGGTTGAACGCGCTCGTCGCGGGCGGCGTCCTCCGAGATCTGCGGCTCGGCCGGGACCGTCTCTTCATCAACGTGCGCTTCCTGGACATTCTCTCGCGCAACGCGCCGCCCCCGGCACGCGCCGTGATGCTCTTCTGACAGGTCTCCTGTTACGCGCGGTTCCGACCACCGCCGCCGCGCGCCCTACGCTGAGTCGGTGACCAAGACACTGCGCGCCCTCTCGGGCCTCGCCGGCGTGATCGCCGTGCTCGCCCTGGCCTCCTGTGCAAGCCCCGCGTCCGAGCAGCCGGCCGAGTCGGCACCGGCCGAGACCCCTGCGGCCGAGACGGTCGTCGACGGCGCGTGCGCCGACGACGAGGGCATCTCGCTCGTCGTCGACAGCACCGCGCTCGAGGGCGGCGAGCGCAGCGAGCGCTGCGTCCTCGCGGACGAGCCGCAGGTCGCGGCCGACGTCCTGGCCGAGGCCGGCGTCGAGACCGAGGGCACGGAGGAGTACGGCGACGAGGTGCTCTGCCGCGTGGACGGCCTGCCGTCGGCGACCGAGCCGGTCGGCTCGACCGAGGACCCGGCGTACGTCGAGGAGTGCGCGTCGATGCCCGCCGCGTTCGCCTACTGGTCGATCTGGATCCAGCCCGCCGACGGCGAGTGGGGATACGCGATGGAGGGCCTGTCGACCCAGGAGGTCGCACCGGGCGAGAGCCTCGAGCTCCTCTTCACGCTGGACGGCGCACCCGCGGCACCGTGACAACGCGATCCGCGGCGGTGAGGACCGCGGCCGTCGTGGCCGCGGGCTTCATCGTCGTCCGGATCGTCTACCGCATCCTCTTCCACGGCGCCGACGGCGACGGCGCCGTGCTCTGGGCGCTGCCCGAGCTGCGCCTCCCGCCGCCCTTCGCGCATGTGCGCCTGCTCGGCGAGGTCACGGCGGATGGCCTGGCGGACGCCGCGCTGAGCGCGGTTCCGATCGCGCTCGTCATCCTCGGGATCGGCGTGCTCACGGCGCTCGTCGACGTGCCGCGCCTCCTCGCGCACGGCGCGCGCGGGCGCTTCCTCGGCGGAATCTGCCGCGCCCTCGCCATCGCGTGGGCCACCGTTCCCTCTCTCGCCGACGCGGTCCGCGCCGCGCAATTCGCCCAGCGACTGCGCGACGAGCGGAACGCCGCGCGCCTCCTCGCGCCCGTGCTCGAGCGCGCCCTCGAGCGCGCGACCGCGCTGAGCGCGGCACTCGAGCTCCGCGGCTACGCGGGCCGGCCATCCCCCGCCGCACGCGCCGAGACGGCCGTCCTGCTCGATGGCGTCCGCGCGGGGTTCGGCCCCGTCGAGGTCGTGCGCGTCGATGCGCTCTCGCTGCCGCGGGCATCCGTCGTCTGCCTCTCGGGGCCGACCGGCGCCGGCAAGTCGACGCTCCTGCGGCTCATCGCGGGGCTCCACACGCACGTCGACGGCGGATGGATGGCGGGACGCGCGGAGGTCGTCGGCCGCGACCGCAGCGCGGTGCCGCCGCGCGACCTCGCGCGAGACATCGGCGTCGTGCTGCAGCAGCCCCGGCAGGCGTTCGCGGCGGCTCGCGTGGCCGACGAGATCGGCTTCACCCTCGAGCTGCGCGGCGTCTCCGCAGCGGACCGTCGCAAGAAGGTCGCCGACGTCGCGGAGCGGATGGGCATCGCGCACCTCCTCGAGCGCCCCGTGCGCGGACTCTCGGCGGGCGAGGCGACCCTCGTCGCCCTCGCATCGGCCATCGTCGACGACCCGGCGCTCCTCCTCATCGACGAGCCGCTCGCCGACCTCGACGCCGACTTCCGCGGCCGGATCGTCGCGCTCCTCGACGCGCTCGCCCATCGCGACGGCATGTGCGTCGTCGTCGCCGAGCACCGGATGGCCGAGCTCGCCTCCATCGCCGACCTCTCGCTGCGGATCGAGGACGGGGCGGCGGGGCCTTCCGACCTCCCTTCCGGCCCCGAGCGGAGCAGAGCGCCGCGCCGCACGCCGCCGCCCGCAGGCGCCGTCGCCCTCGCGGCCCACGACGTCACCGTGCGACGCGGGACGCGCATCGCCGTCGACGAGGCGAGCCTCGAGCTGCACGCGGGCGAGGTGCTCGTGCTGACCGGTCCCAACGGGGCGGGCAAGTCGAGCCTCCTCGAGGCGCTCGCGACCGGAGCGCCCGGGGTCGCGGTCGCGGGCGGGGCGCGCCGCCGCGTCGCGCTCGTCCCCGATGCGTCCGACGACCTCCTCCTGCGCGACACGGTCGCCGCGGAATGCCGGGCGGCCGACCGGCGCTTCCGCCCCGCGCAGCCCACCGCCGAACGGCTCGCGGCGTTCCTCGGCCTCGAGCCCGGGGCGCCGGCGTTCGCGCGCATCCTCCACACGCACCCGCGAGATCTGTCCGCGGGGCAGCGGCGCTGCCTGGCCATCGCCCTCCAGACCGCGCGCAGCCCGAGGGCGCTGCTCATCGACGAGCCGACGCGCGGACTCGATCCCGCGGCCCGCGCGCTCGTCGCACGCGCTGTGCTCGTCGAGGCCGACGCCGGGGTCGGCGTGCTGCTCGCGACGCACGACGCGGCGTTCGCGGAGCTCGTCGCGGACCGCCGGCTGGCGATCGCGGACGGGCGCGTGGGGGCGCCGACGACGGAAGGGGACGGCGTTTCGACTCACGGCGTTTCGGCTCACGGCGTTTCGACTCGCTCCGCTCGCTCAACGACCGGGGGCAGGGCGCTGCGCTCCCCGAACGAACCGACTCGCTTCGCTCGCTCAACGACCGGGGGCAGGTCGCTGCGCTCCCCGAACGAACCGACTCGCTTCGCTCGCTCAACGACCGGGGGCAGGGTGCCCGCGGATGGAGCCGGGGGCAGGTCGCTCCTCGTTCTCGCCAACCTCGTGGCGGTGGGGGCCTTCCTGTGGCCCCTCTTCGCGAGCGCCCTCCCGACCGAGGCCCAGGCCGCCGTCCCGTACGTGGCGGTCGCCGTCGCGCCGCTCGCGGTCATCGCCGTGCTCGCCCTCCTCGACGGCTCGGTGCGCTCCGCCCACACGCTCGCGCACCTGGCCGTCCTCGGCGCCGTGGGCGCGGCCATCCGCATCGTCGGGACGGGCGTCGGCGGCGTCGAGGCCCTGTTCGTGCTGCTCATCCTCGCGGGCCGCGTGCTCGGGGCGCGCTTCGGCCTGCTGCTGGGCGCCGTGTCGATCGGGATGTCGGCGCTGCTCTGGGGAGGCGTCGGCCCGTGGCTGCCGTTCCAGATGTTCGCGTGCGGATGGGTCGCGGCGGGCGCGGGGCTCCTCCCCCGCCGCGTGCGCGGACGGGCCGAGATCGCGATGCTGTGCGTCTACGGCGTCGCGGCGTCGTACGCCTTCGGGCTCATCATGAACATGTGGTTCTGGCCGTTCGCGGTCGGGGCCGGCACGGGAGCGTCCTACGCGCCCGGGGCGCCGCTCGCCGAGAACCTCGCGAGCTTCCTCGTGTACTCGCTCGTGACCTCCACGCTGAGCTGGGACACGCTGCGGGCGATCACGACCGTCGTCGGGCTCGCCCTCGTCGGCACCGCCTGCCTGCGCGCGCTGCGGCGCGCGAAGCCGGCCGTCACACCGAGAAGTACTTCGCCTCCGGGTGGTGGAAGACGAACGCGTCCGTCGACTGCTCGGGATGCAGCTGCAGCTCCTCGCTGAGCTCGACGCCCATCCGCTCGGGCCGCAGCAGCTCGACGACCTTGCGGCGGTCCTCCATGTCGGGGCACGCGGGGTAGCCGAGCGAGAACCGCGCGCCCCGGTACTCGAGCTTGAAGAGCCCCTCGGTGCTCGTCGGGTCCTCGGCCGAGAACCCCAGCTCGTCGCGGATGCGCGCATGCCAGAACTCGGCGAGCGCCTCGGTGAGCTGCATGACGAGGCCGTTCAGCTCGTAGTAGTCGCGGTACCGGTTCTCAGCGAACATCCGCGCGGTCACCTCGTCGATCCTCGCGCCCGCGGTCACGAGCTGCACGGGCAGCACGTCGACCTCACCCGATGCGCGTGCGCGCACGAAGTCCGACAGGCACAGGTGCCGATCACGACGCTGGCGCGGGAAGTGGAAGCGCAGCCGGTCGGAGCCCACCGGCCCGCCCGACCCTCCGTCGGGCGCGAGCAGCCCCGCGCGGCCGATGCGGCCATCCGGATCGTCTCCGTGATGGAGCACGACGAGGTCGTCGCCCTCCGAGACGACGGGGAAGTACCCGTACGCGACCGACGGATCGAGCATGCCCTCCGCGAGGATGCGGTCGAGCCAGTACCGCAGGCGCGGCCGGCCCTCGCGCTCGACGAGCTGCTCGTACGACAGTCCGTCGTCGCCGCGACCGGGCTTCAGCCCCCACTGGCCCATGAACGTCGCGCGCTCGTCGAGGAAGGCCGCGAAGTCGGCCAGGGCGATGCCGCGCACGATGCGCGTGCCCCAGAACGGCGGCGCCGGCACGGGGTTGTCGGCCGCGACGTCGGAGCGCTCGGGCATGCTCTCCGGCTCGGTGAGCGTGAGAGCGGCGCCCTTGCGGTGGATGCGCTTCTTGAGGGGCGGGAGGCCCACCTCGTCGGGCGAGGCGCCGCGCGCGATCGCGACGAGCGGCTCCATGAGGGCGAGGCCCTCGAACGCGTCCTTCGCATAGCGCACCTCGCCCTCGAACAGGCTCGCGAGGTCGTCCTCGACATAGGCGCGCGTGAGCGCCGCACCGCCGAGGATGACCGGCCAGCGCCTCGCAAGGCCCCGCGCCTGCAGCTCCTCGAGGTTCTCCTTCATGACGACCGTCGACTTCACGAGCAGGCCGCTCATGCCGATCACGTCGGCGTCGTGCTCCTCGGCCGCGGCGATGATGTCGGCGATCGGCTGCTTGATGCCGAGGTTGATCACCTCGTACCCGTTGTTCGTGAGGATGATGTCGACGAGGTTCTTGCCGATGTCGTGCACGTCTCCGCGCACGGTCGCGAGGACGATGCGGCCCTTGCCCGCGTCGTCGCTCTTCTCCATGTGCGGCTCGAGCAGCGCGACGGCGGTCTTCATGACCTCGGCCGACTGCAGCACGAACGGCAGCTGCATCTGGCCCGACCCGAAGCGCTCGCCGACGACCTTCATGCCCTCGAGCAGGTGGTCGTTGATGATGCCGAGTGCGGTCATCCCCTCGGCGCGCGCGAGGTCGAGGTCCTCCTCGAGCCCCTTGAGCTCGCCGTCGATGATCCGCCGCTGGAGCCGCTCTCCCGTGGGCAGCGCGGCGAGCTCGGCCGCGCGCTGGTCGCGGAGGGCGGCGCTGTCGACGCCCGCGAAGAGGTCGAGCATGCGGGCGAGCGGGTCGTAGGTCAGGGTGCCGTCGGCGTCGTACGCGCGGCGGTCCCAGACGAGATCGAGCGCGACCTGGCGCTGCTCCTCCGGGATCGACGCGAGCGGCACGATCTTCGCGGCGTCGATGATGCCCGAGTCGAGACCCGCCTGCGACGCCTCGTGCAGGAACACCGAGTTCAGCACCGAGCGGGCGGCCGGGTTGAGCCCGAACGAGACGTTCGAGACGCCCAGCGTCGTGTGGATGCCGGGGTACTTCGCGACGAGGGCGCGGATGGCCTCGATCGTCTCGATCGCGTCGCGCCGGGTCTCCTCCTGGCCGGTCGCGATCGGGAAGGTGAGGCAGTCGACGATGATGTCGGAGACCTTCATGCCCCACTCGCCGACGAGCTCGTCGACGAGGCGCGAGGCGATGCGGAGCTTGTCCTCCGCGGTGCGCGCCTGCCCCTGCTCGTCGATCGTGAGCGCGATCACGGCCGCGCCGTGCTCCTTGACGAGCGGCATGATGCGCCCGAAGCGCGAGGTCGGGCCGTCGCCGTCCTCGTAGTTGACCGAGTTCACGACGGGGCGACCGCCGATGAGCTCGAGACCGGCCTGGATGACGGCGGGCTCCGTCGAGTCGACGACGAGCGGCAGGGTGGAGGCCGAGGCGAAGCGCGAGACGATCTCGCGGATGTCGGCGACGCCATCGCGCCCGACGTAGTCGACGCACACGTCGAGCAGGTGCGCGCCGACGCGGATCTGCGAGCGCGCGATCTCGACGCAGTCGTCCCACCGGCCCTCGAGCATCGCCTCGCGGAACGCCTTCGACCCGTTGGCGTTCGTGCGCTCGCCGATCGCGAGGTAGGACGCGTCCTGGTCGAAGGGCACGTGCTGATAGAGCGAGGCGACGCCGGGCTCGATCTGCGCCGACCGCTCGGCGGCGGATGCCCCGCGCAGCCGGTCGACGACGGCCTGCATGTGCTCGGGCGTCGTGCCGCAGCATCCGCCGACGAGGCCGAGGCCGAACTCCCGTACGAACTGCTCGTGCGCCGTGGCGAGCTCGGCGGGCGTGAGGGGGTAGTGCGCGCCATCGGCCGTGAGCACGGGAAGGCCGGCGTTCGGCATGCACATGACCGTGACGGGCGAGTGCTTGGAGAGGTGCCGCAGGTGCTCGCTCATCTCCTGCGGCCCCGTCGCGCAGTTCAGGCCGATCGCGTCGACGCCGAGCGGTGCGAGAGCCGTGAGCGCGGCGCCGATCTCCGACCCCATGAGCATGGCGCCGGTCGTCTCGACGGTCACCTCGACGAAGATCGGCAGGCGGATGCCGCGGGCGACGATCGCCTGCTTGCACGCGTTCACGGCGGCCTTCGTCTGGAGCAGGTCCTGCGACGTCTCGATGAGGAGGGCGTCGGCGCCGCCGTCGATCAGGCCCTCGGCCTGCTGCGCGAAGGTCTCCTTGAGGTGCGCGTAGGTCGTGTGCCCGAGCGAGGGCAGCTTCGTGCCCGGCCCCATCGACCCGAGGACCCAGCGCATCCGGCCATCCGCCGCCTCCGCCGCATCCACCCGCTCGCGCGCGATGCGGGCGCCCGCCTCGGCGAGCTCGTGGATGCGGTCGTCGATGTCGTAGTCGGAGAGGTTCGACCAGTTGGCGCCGAAGGTGTTCGTCTCGATCGCGTCGATGCCGGTCGCGAGGTAGTCGTCGTGGATGCGGCCGACCATGTCGGGGCGCGAGACGTTGAGGATCTCGTTGCACCCCTCGAGCCCCTGGTAGTCGTCGAGCGTCGGCTCGTACCGCTGCAGCATCGTGCCCATCGCGCCGTCGGCGATGACGACGCGCGTCGCGAGCGCGTCGCGCAGCGCCTGCGCGCGGGGCGCGTACGGGATCCCGTCGATGTCGAGGGGGTGGCGGAGCGAGGGGGTCGGCACGGGGTCGATCTTAGGGCGCGGGCGCAGGCCAGACCGTTGACAGCTGGACCGACGACGTGGTGAAATTCCTTTACCCGAAACAGGCGTTCCATATTATGGAACTTTCATCATCCCTCTCCCCTGACGACGAAGTCGAGGAAAGAAGCGTCCATGTCGACCGAAGAGTACGTCCACATCCCGAGCCGCGCCTCCGAGGGGCTCGCGAACCCGCCATCCGCGACCTTCGCCGTCCAGGCCGGCATCAGCCCGCGCCTCTACAACAGCGACCTCGCACCCACGACCCGCGAGGGCCGCCACTGGAGCGCCTACAGCATCTTCACCCTCTGGGCGAACGACGTGCACAGCCTCGGCAACTACGCGTTCGCGATCGGCCTGTTCGCCCTCGGGCTGAGCGGCGGCGCGATCCTCGGGGCACTCGCCTTCGGGGCGCTCTTCCTCTTCCTGCTCCTGACGCTGTCGGGGTTCATGGGCGAGAAGACGGGCGTGCCCTTCCCCGTCATGAGCCGCATCGCCTTCGGCGTGCACGGCGCGCAGATCCCCGGCCTGCTCCGCGGCATCGTCGCGATCGCATGGTTCGGCATCCAGACGTACCTCGCGTCGCAGGTGCTGCAGGTCGTCATCATCGCGGTCGCGCCCGGAGCGGTCGCACTGCAGGCCGGCTCCTTCCTCGGCCTGTCGACCCTCGGATGGATCACGTTCCTCGCCCTGTGGGCGATCCAGGTCGTCATCGTCAGCTACGGCATGGAGATGATCCGCAAGTACGAGGCGTGGGCCGGGCCGATCATCCTCGGCACCTTCGTCGTCCTCGCCGTCTGGGTTCTCATCCAGAGCGGGTTCCAGATCGACTGGGCGCCGCTCGGCACTGCCGAGGGCGGCGAGCTCTGGCTCACGATGCTCGGCGCGGCGTCGCTGTGGGTGTCGATCTACGGCACCTTCGTGCTCAACTTCTGCGACTTCACGCGCGGTGCGAAGTCGCGCGCGGCCGTCGTCAAGGGCAACTTCTGGGGCATCCCGATCAACATGCTGTTCTTCGGCGCGATCGTCGTCGTGCTCTCGGGCGGCACGTTCCGCCTGAACGGCACGCTCATCACCTCGCCCGCCGACGTCGTCGCGGCCATCCCGAACACCTTCCTGCTCGTGCTCGCCTCGCTCGCGCTCATCGCCCTCACGATCGCGGTGAACCTCATGGCGAACTTCGTCGCCCCGACCTACGCGTTCACGAACCTCCTGCCGCGTCACCTGGACTTCCGCAAGGCGGCCATCCTGTCGGCCGTGATCGGCCTCGTGATCCTGCCGTGGAACCTCTACAACTCGCCCGTCGTGATCAACGTCTTCCTGGGCGGCCTCGGCGCCCTGCTCGGCCCGCTCTTCGGCATCATCATGGTCGACTACTGGATCATCCGCCGGCAGCGGATCAACGTGCCCGAGCTGTACTCGACCTCGCCGGTCGGCGAGTACGCGTACACCCGCGGCTTCAACCCGCAAGCCGTCATCGCCCTCGCGATCTCGGGCGCGATCTCGCTCCTGTTCACGTTCCTGCCCGCGTTCGCTGCGGTCCGCGACTTCTCGTGGTTCTTCGCCGCCGGACTCGCCGCGGTCGTGTACGCCGTGATCGCCGACCGCCGCGGGCCCTTCCACGATGTCGCCGGCACCGACATCGCCGTCACGCCGACCCACTGATCGCCCCGGAAGAAGGAGCACCGACATGCGCATTCTCGTCGCGAACGTGAACACGACGGAGTCGATGACCGAGGGCATCGCGGAGGCCGCGCGCTCGGCCGCCTCTCCGGGCACCGAGATCATCGGGCTCACCCCCGACTTCGGCGCGGAGTCATGCGAGGGGAACGTGGAGAGCTACCTCGCCGCGATCGCCGTGATGGACAAGGTGACGCGGTACGAGGGCCCGTATGACGCCGTGATCCAGGCAGGGTACGGCGAGCACGGGCGAGAGGGCCTGCAGGAGCTCCTCGACGTGCCCGTCGTCGACATCACGGAGGCCGCGGCGTCGACCGCGATGTACGTCGGCCGTTCGTACTCGGTCATCACAACGCTCGACCGGGCGGTCCCGCTCATCGAGGACCGGCTCGTCCTCGCCGGGCTGCACGATCGGTGCGCCTCGGTGCGGTCGTCGGGCCTCGGCGTGCTGGAGCTCGAGTCCGACCCCGCCCGCGCGGTCGAGGCGATCGCGGCGGAGGCGCAGCGCGCCGTCGAGCAGGACCGCGCGGAGGTCATCGTGCTCGGCTGCGGCGGGATGGCCGAGCTGAAGGACCGCGTCGTGCAGCTGTGCGGAGTGCCCGTCGTGGACGGCGTGCAGGCGGCGGTCGCGGTCGCGGAGGGCCTCGTGCGCCTGGGCCTTCGCACGTCCAAGGTGCGGACCTACGCGCCGCCGCGCCCCAAGCGCGTCACCGGGTTCGCCGCGCTCGCGCGCTGACGACAGTCGCCGAACGACGGGCCCTCCGCGTCAGACGCGGCGGGCCCGTTCCCTTGGTTCTTGATTAACCGATTGACCATCTCCATCGAGACCTGCTAACGTCCTGCTCAACCGATTAACCACCAATGACGGGGTGACGATGAGCCGACGAGGGTTCTACCGACCGGACGGAGCCTGGGTGGGGGACGTGATCCCCTGGCAGGAGGATGGCGTCTTCCATCTCTTCTACCTTCACGAAGAGCGCCGCGAGCCGAAGACCGGAATGCCGTGGCTGCGCATCGAGACGACGGACCTCGTCGAGTTCTCAGAGAAGGGCGTCGCACTCGCCTCGGGCGGGCCGGACGCGGCAGACTTCAACGTCTACACCGGCAGCATCGTCCGCGACGAGAGCGGCCTCCACCACGCGTTCTACACGGGTCAGAACCCGGCGGTACTCGGATCCGACGGCCTTCCCGTCCAGGTCGTCATGCATGCGACGAGCGCAGACGGCATGCGCACGTGGCAACGGCACCCCGACGACGCCTTCGGCGCAACGCCCGGCTACGAGACCTCGGACTGGCGCGATCCGTTCGTGTTCCGCGACCACGAGGCCGGACTCTGGCGCATGCTCATCACGGCTCGCCACGACAGCGGACCGCAGCGCCGACGGGGCGTCATCGCGCAGTGCGTCTCGCGCGACCTCCGCGCGTGGCAACCCGCAGCGCCGTTCTGGGACCCGCGGCGCTTTCTCGCGCACGAGTGCCCCGAGGTGTTCCAGTGGGGCGACTGGTGGTACCTCGTCTCGTCGGAGTTCAGCGAGTCGTTCACCACCCGGTACCGGATGGCCCGGAGTCTCGACGGCCCGTGGCTGGTACCCGAGCACGACACACTCGACGGCCGGGCCTACTACGCGGCCAAGTCGGCCGAGCGCGACGGACGACGCCTCTTCTTCGGCTGGATCGCGACGCGCGAAGGCGCGTGCGACGACGGCGCGTGGCAGTGGGCGGGCACGCTCTCGGTGCTCGAGGCAGAGCAGCGGATGGACGGCACGCTCGCCTTCCATCCGCCCGCCGAGCTGCGCAGCGCCTACTCCACCGGATCGACGGGGATCGTCATGCACGCTCAGACGCTCGCCGCACCCGACGGGTATCAGCACATCCTCTCGCACGAGGACGCCCCTGACGCCTTCCGGGTCACTGCTCAGTTCGAGATCAGCGAAGGCACGACGGAGTGCGGCATGCTCCTGCGGACGAGCGCCGACGGCGACGCCGCCTACGCCATCCGCGTGGAGCCTCGACGCAACCGCCTCGTCTTCGACCGCTGGCCGAGGCGCCGCACGGGCGGCGAGCAGTGGCAGATCTCGGGCGACGTCCCGTTCGCGGTCGAGCTCGAGCGGCCGTGCACCATCGACCTGGGCGCGCACGTGCTCGACATCCTCGTCGACGGCGACATCTGCGTCGCGACCCTCGACGACGCAACGGTGCTCAGCACGCGCATCTACGACCGCACCTCGGGCCGCGTGGGCTTCTTCGTCGGCGAAGGATCCGCACTCCTGCACGAACTCACCGTCCGCGTCCCCGAGTCCGCCGCCTCTGCGGATCGCCTCGAGAACCTCCTCTCCCTCGGCCGCTGAGCCGACTCCCGTGCACACCCGATCGATCAGTCAATGGAGATGACGACCATGTCCCGCCCTCACCGCAGCGCGGCGCTGCTCGCCGGCCTCGCCGCTTCCGCTCTCGCCCTCGCCGGCTGCTCCGGCACGACTGCCTCCTCCGATCCCGCCGACGTCGACCCCGACGGCGAGATCGTCGCCCGCGAGATCTCGTGGCTCCTCTCCCGACCAGCAGACGGCGGCGTGATCACGGCCATGCAGCAGATCGCCGACGAGTACGCCGATGAGCACCCCGGGTTCGCCCTGAACCTCATCACGACACCGGACCGCCCCTCGTACATCCAGAAGTACGAGACGCTCGCCGCGGCGAACAAGCTGCCCGAGCTGTTCGACACCGATGCGACGCCGTTCGCGCAGAAGCTCGCCGATCAGGGTCGCATGGTCGACGTGGAACTGCTCCTCGAGGATCTCGGGCTCGCCGACGACTACCGCGAGGCCGCCCTCGCCTACCAGCGGTTCGACGACGGCTCGCTGTACATGGTGCCGTTCGAGTTCCAGCTCGAGTTCTTCTGGTACAACGCCGATCTCTTCGCCGAGGCGGGCGTCGAGGTGCCCGCCACACTCGACGGCTTCCCGCAGATGTGCGAGCAGCTGAGCGCCGCCGGCATCACACCGATCGCCCTCGACGGGGCGGACCAGTGGCCGCTCGAGCGCTACCTCGCCTACTACCCGTTCCGGATGGCCGGGCCCGAGTACGTTCAGGACCTCAAGAACGGCGACGCCTCGTTCGCCGACCCGGCGGGTCGCGCCGCTGCCGAGTGGATGCACGCACTCGGCAGGGCCGGCTGCTTCGCCGACGGCTTCTCCTCGACCGGGTACGCGGACGCGCAGGCGCTCTTCACCTCGGGGCGCGCGGCCGTCTACAACATCGGGACGTGGGAGCTCGGCAACCTCGCGACCGATGCCCTCGACCCGGCCGTGCGAGACGCCGTCGACTACTTCACGCTGCCGACGATCGACGGGGCAGTGACGGCCGAGAACGAGTACGTGACGCCGTCGGGCATCGGGATGGCCGTGAACGCGAAGACGTACGACCCGCTCGTCCGCGACTTCCTCGCGTTCGCGCTTGAGCGCTACCCCGAGGTCTACGCGGCCACGGGCGCACTGTCTCCGACGACGACCGCCAAGACGGCCATCCCCGAGGGCGCCACCGACCTGTACACGCGCGCGGTCGAGCAGGCCGACGGCGTCGGCGAGGCCATCGCGATGCCGTGGGACACGCAGCTCGACCCCGCGACGAACACGCGCCTCCAGCAGGAGCTGACGCTGCTCGTACAGGGCGAGATCACCCCGGACCAGTTCATCGAGACGATGGACGCGACCCTCGCGGAGAACCTCGATGGCTGAGATGGCCCCGTCCGGGGCGAGCGTACGCCACCCGTCCCGGACCCGGCCGGCGATGCGGACGTCCATGCTGCCGCGCCGTTCGGCGCTCTCGGTCGCGGTGTTCCTCGTCCCGCCGTTGCTCCTCTACGGCGTCGCTGTGCTGCTGCCGATCATCCAGTCGCTCGTCCTCAGTCTGTTCCGCTGGGACGGGATCACCGACATGGTCTTCGTCGGCGTCGACAACTACGTCAAGATGCTCACGCGTGACGACGTGTTCTGGACGTCGTTCGGAAACGCGCTCGGCTACCTCGCGATCTGCCTCGTGCTGCAGCTGGGCGGCGCGCTCGCGGTCGCCGGGCTGCTCACCACCCTGCCGCGCGCCCGGGAGCTTGTGAAGACGCTCTACCTGCTGCCTGCCGTGATCTCGACCGTCGCGATCGCCTTCCTCTTCCAGCGCATCTACTCGCTTGACCCGGTCGGCCTCCTCAACCAGGCGCTCGCGTGGCTCGGTCTCGAAGACCTTCAGTCCGCGTGGCTCTCGGACGTCCAGACCGTGCTCGCTGCGGTCTCGATCCCCGAGGGATGGCGCTTCACCGGCCTGTACATGCTGATCATCTACGCGGCCCTGATCGCGGTCCCGCGCGAGCTCGAGGAGGCCGCTCGTCTCGACGGCGCCTCCTGGTGGCAGACCTTCTGGCGCATCCGCTTCCCGTATATCCGCCCCGTCTGGATCACCACGACGATCATGGCGACGACCTTCGCCCTGCGGGGGTTCGATATCCCCTACCTCCTGACAGGAGGAGGTCCGGGGCAGGCCTCCGAGCTCCTGACGACGTACATGTACAAGACCGCGTTCGTGCACACGGACTACGGGTACGCGAGCGCGATCTCGGTCTTCATCGTCGTCGAGTGCCTCGTCGCCGTCGGCCTCATCATCCTCCTGCTCCGTCGAAGGGACGACTCGTGACCGCTCCCGCCCTCATCCGACCTTCGGAGACCGCCGTGACCGAACCGCCGCGCGATCGCGCGCGGACCCCGCGCACGCAGCGACTCCCGATCCACCGCGCACTGCTGAGCGTCACGGTCGCCCTGATCGTGGTCGTGCAGGTCTACCCGCTCGCCTGGCTGTTCGTGACGAGCTTCCGCACGGCGTCCGACTTCGCGGGAGGCAACCCGTTCGCCCTGCCGTCGGCGTACACACTCGAGAACTACGAGCGGGCGTTCGCGACCGGCGACCTGTGGCTGAACATCCTCAACAGCCTCATCGTGACGCTCGGCTCGAGCGCGCTCATCGTGATCGCCGGGATGATGGCGGCGTACTCCCTGCAGGTGCTCGGCTTCCGCTTCAGCGGGCTCGTGCGCTCGCTGTTCCTCCTCGGCATCATCGTGCCGGTCCAGATCGCGCTCGTTCCGCTGTTCATCGACTACTCGCAAGTGGGCCTGCTCGACACCCATATGTCGATGATCATTCCGCTCGCGGCGTTCTCTCTGCCGATGTCGGTGTACCTGTTCTCCTCCTTCTACGAGTACATCCCGCGAGAGATGTACGAGGCCGCCTCACTCGACGGAGCGGGCCCGTATCGGATCTTCGCGAAGATCACCTTCCCCCTCTCCGCGAACACGATCATCACGGTCGTCCTCGTGAACAGCATCTTCATCTGGAACGACTTCATCTTCGCGAACACGTTCGTGCTGTCGGATGGTCTCAAGACCATCCCGCTCGGCCTGCAGAATTACATCGGGGCGATGGGCAACACCGACTGGACAGCGACGTTCGCCGCCGTGTGCGTCACGGTGACTCCGCTGCTCCTCGTGTTCCTCGTGCTCAACAAGGCGATGATCAGCGGACTCGAGAGCGGAGCGACCAAGGGATGACGACCACCGACCACGGGCGCTCGCCGGTCACCATGAGAGACGTCGCCAGGGCAGCAGGCGTCTCGGTGGCGACCGTCTCCCACGTCGTGAATGACAAGCCCGGCGCGCGCATCGGCGAAGACGCCCGCCGCCGCGTGCAAGAGGCCGTGCTCGAACTCGGCTACCGTCCGAACGCCCTCGCGAAGACCCTGTCGCAAGGCTCCTCGCGCTTCATCGGCCTCGTCGCCGATGCGATCGCGACAACGCCGTTCGCCGGCCAGATCATCCACGGCGCACAGGACGAGGCCTGGAAGCACGGCTATGTGCTGCTCGTCGCCAACACCGACGGCAACACCGCCGCCGAGACGGACGCGATCGCCATGATGCTCGAGCACCAGGTGCAGGGCATCCTCTACTCGACCTGGTACCACCGCGAGATCGTCGTCCCGGAGACCCTCCGCCAGACCGACACCGTGCTCGTCGACTGCTTCGCGCCGGGCAGCGGCCTCCCCGCGGTCGTGCCGGACGAGGAGCAGGGCGGCCGCACGGCCACCGAGGTCCTGCTCGCAGCGGGGCACACGAGGATCGCCTTCATCAACACGACCACGCCCTCGCCCGCGCAGAGCGGACGCCTGGCGGGCTATCGCGCAGCCCTCGAGGCGGCCGGCGTCCCCTTCGACGACGCGCTCGTCCTCCCCGCGGCGCCCGAGCAGGAGGGCGGCTACGCGTCCACGCGGCAGGTGCTCGCGTCTCAGGCGACAGCGGTGTTCTGTCACAACGACCGCGTGGCGATGGGCCTCTACGACGGACTCCGCGAACACGGGCGACGCGTGCCGGAGGACATCGCTGTGATGGGGTTCGACAACCAGGAGGTCATCGCCGCGCACCTCCGACCGCCCCTGTCGACGGTCGCCCTCCCGCACTACGAGCTGGGCGCTGCCGGCGTGCGGGTTCTGCTCGGCATCGACGATACGGCCGACGGAGTGCGTCGCATCGCCTGCCCTCCCGTCGCGCGCGCGTCGATCGCGGAGGCTCGGTCATGATCCGCGTCCCTCGTCCGGCGTTCCACCTCACGCCGAGGCGCAACTGGATGAACGACCCCAACGGCCTGGTTCATCACAGCGGCCTCTGGCATGCCTACTTCCAGTACAACCCCGAGTCGTCCGACTGGGGCAACATGAGCTGGGGCCACGCGTCCAGCACGGATCTCGCGCACTGGACCGAGCACCCGGTCGCTCTGCGGCACCGGCCGGGTGAACAGATCTTCTCCGGGTCCGTGGTGGCCGAGCGGGACGGCGGCCGGCTCATCGCGCACTACACGAGCGCATACGACGACGGCCGGCAAGCGCAGTCCCGCGCCGTGAGCGACGACGGCGGCCTCACCTGGTCGCCCGACCTCGAGAACCCCGTGCTCGACCGAGGGACGACGTCCTTCCGCGATCCGAAGGTCGTCCGGTTCCCGACGGCCGACGGCCGCGATCGATGGATCCTCGTCGCGGTCGAAGCCGACGCGCGTCAGGTGCTCTTCTACGGGTCCGACGATCTTCGCACGTGGGAGCATCTCAGCTCGTTCGGGCCACTCGGAACCGATGGTGTGGTCTGGGAGTGCCCCGACCTCGTCCCGCTCGCCGTCGACGACGATCCGGATGACATCCGCTGGGTTCTCCTGCTCAGCACGAACCCCGTCGGCGACGATGCCGATCCTCGCGGATCGGCGATGAGCTGGATCGCCGGGACCTTCGACGGGATCGCCTTCACACCCGACACCTGCCAGTTCGCTCGGCTCGACGAGGGACGTGACCTCTACGCCGGCGTCACGTTCGACAGCGCACCAGGCGGCGAGGCGGTCATGCTCGCCTGGATGAGCAACTGGCGCTACGCCCATGCCATCCCGTCGTCGCCGTGGCGGGGAGCGATGTCGCTCGCGCGTCGACTCTCGCTCCGCCGAGACCGTCGCGGACGAGTGCGATTGCACCAGGAACCCCCGATCTTCGTGCGCGAGCACCTCGCCGATACGCCGTCGAAGGTGGTCCTCGCCGCGAGACCATTCGCTGAGCTCGCCCTGACCGGCCACTCCCTGCTCGAGTTGGAGTGGGATCCGCGCACGACCGGTTCTCTGCGCCTGCGGCTCACGGGCGACGCCGACGCGTTCGCGGAGCTGAGCCACGATCCCGAGACAGCGACCCTCCGCTTCGAGCGCGGCGGCCCCGACGCGGAAGCCGTCCATCCTGACTTCGCATCGGCGTGCACGACCGGGTTGATCGAGGACGGATCGACGCGACGGCTGCTGATCAGCCTCGACGGCCCCCTGCTCGAAGTGTTCGCCGACGACGGCGCGGCGACGATCACACATCTCGTGATGCTCGGCGACGGCCCAGTCGTCGCAAGCCTGCAGACCGAGCGTGCGGGCGCCGTCCGCGCCTCGGCCGCCCATCTCGCCGCCGATCGTCCGACCGAGACCCTCGCCGCCGCGCTCGCCTGACCCTGCCCTTCGAACGCCGCCGTCCGCACACGCCACGGCGGGCGCGCCGTCGCGCCCGCGAACACAGAGAGGAATCTGCGATGATGCATCCGATCTCCCGCCGCCGACTCATGCAAGGCGCCGGAGCCGGCGCCCTCGCCCTGCTCGTCGGCTCCGTCGACGCAGCGCCTGCGCGCGCGCTGACGTCCCTGCGCGCGATCTACCACCTGACCCCGCCGTCCGGCTGGCTCTGCGATCCCCAGCGTCCCGTCCACGTGGGCGGCGCCTATCACCTGTACTACCTGCATTCCGATGTGAACAATGGGCCAGGCGGATGGGACCACGCAACGACCGTGGATGCGGTGACGTTCACGCACCACGGGACGGTCATGCCGCTGCGGCAGAACGTCCCGGTCTGGTCCGGATCGCTCGTCGTGGACGCGGCGAACACCGCGGGCTTCGGGTCAGGGGCGATCGTCGCGCTCGCGACGCAGCCGACCGACGGCGTGCGCCGTTTCCAGGAGCAGTACCTGTACTGGTCGACGGACGGCGGGTACACGTTCACTCCCCTGCCGGACCCCGTGATCGTCAACCCGGATGGGCGCACGGCGAGCACGCCCGAGGAGATCGCGAACGCGGAATGGTTCCGCGACCCGAAGATCCACTGGGATGCTGCACGGGGCGAGTGGGTGTGCGTGATCGGCCGTGCGCGCTACGCGACCTTCTACACCTCGGCGAACCTGCGCGACTGGCGCCTGCGACGCAACTTCGACTACCCGGACCACGCGCTCGGCGGCATCGAGTGCCCCGACCTCTTCGAGATGACGGCCGACGACGGCTCTCGTCACTGGATCCTCGGCGCGAGCATGGACGCGTACGGCGTCGGACTCCCCATGACCTACGCGTACTGGATGGGCACGTGGGACGGCGAGCAGTTCCTTGCCGACGACCTCACTCCGCAGTGGCTCGACTGGGGCTGGGACTGGTACGGAGCGGTGACGTGGCCGAAGGCGGACGCGCCCGAGACCCGGCGCTATGCGACAGCCTGGATGAACAACTGGAAGTACGCCGCCCGCGATGTGCCGACAGACGCGACCGACGGATACAACGGGCAGAACGCGATCACGCGCGAACTGCGCCTCGTACGCCAGGCCGGCGGCTGGTACAGCCTCCTCAGCAGTCCCGTCGCGACGCTCGCGGAACGCGTGACCTCCGAGACGACCCTGCCTGATCGGATCGTCGACGGAAGTGTCGTGCTGCCCTGGAGCGGGCGCGCCTACGAGCTCGAAGTGGACATCTCGTGGGACTCGGCGACCAACGTCGGCGTCTCGGTCGGGCGCTCCGCAGACGGCGCGCGCCATACGAACATCGGCAAGTACGGCAGCGACCTCTACGTCGATCGCGGGCCGTCCGAGCTCGCGGGGTATGAGCTCGCGCCCTACACGCGGGCAGCTGCGCCGATCGATCCCGCCGCGCGCACGGTGCACCTTCGCATCTTCGTCGACACGCAGAGCGTGGAGGTGTTCGTGAACGCCGGACACACGGTCCTGTCACAGCAGGTCCACTTCACCGAGGGCGACACCGGCATCTCGCTCTACACCGACGGCGGGCCGGCGCGCTTCTCCGGTATCGTCATCCGCTCTTTCGAGGGGAGCTGAAGGCGTGTGCACTAGCGTTGCGCTATGGCCACGGCGGAACCGAAGCGCAGGGTCGGCATTCGTGATGTCGCCGCTGCCGCCGGCGTGTCGCCGACGACGGTCTCCCACGCCTTCAGCGGCGCACGCGCTCTCAACCCCGATACCCGCGCGCGGGTGATCGAGACGGCTGAGCGATTGGGCTATCTGCCGGATGTCCGCGCGCGATCGCTGCGCGGCTCGCGCACGTACACGCTCGGCTTCCTGAGCGACGTCATCGCATCCACGCCGCACGCCGGTCGCATTGTGAGCGGCGCCCAGGCGGCCGCTGCCGAGCACGACAGCGTCCTCGTCGTGCTCGATTCCGATGGGATGGCCGACCGCGAGCGACGTCAGATCCGCACGCTGCTGACGCATCGCGTCGACGGCTTCATCTACGCGCGGATGTTCCACCGTTCCGTCGTCGTCCCCGACGAGTTGCGCGACCAGAACGTCGTCCTCGCCGACGCGACGAGCGACGATCCGAGCCTCTCGTCGGTCGTGCCCGATGAGCACGGGATCGGACTCACCGCGACGCGGCACCTCATCGCGGCGGGGCACCGTCGGATCGCCCTCGCCACGATCGGCGGGGACGTGCCCGCTGCGCACGGGCGAGAGGACGGCTACCGCGCGGCCCTCGCGGAAGCGGGGCTCGCGGCCGACGAGCGGCTCGTCGTCCGCGCGAGCGGCGATCCGACCGGTGGTTACGAAGCGGGCGTCGCGCTGCTCGCGCGCACACCGCGCCCGACCGCCGTCTTCTGCTTCAACGACGAGATGGCGATGGGCGTGTACCAGGCGGCGGCAGCAGCGGGCATCTCGATCCCGCACGAGCTCTCCGTCGTCGGAGTCGATGACCTGCGGATCATCTCCGCAGGGCTCCGCCCGTCTCTGACGACCATCGCGCTGCCGCACGCCGAGATGGGCCACTGGGCGGCGTCGCGTCTGCTCGCGGCTGTCGAGGGCGACACCGAGCCGGTCCAGGCGCGCCTGGAATGCGCCCTCGTGGAGCGCGGCTCGGTCGCGCCTCCCGCGTGAGCGGGGTGCATCGCCCCGTCGGGTCACGACAGGGCGATGCACCGTGCAGCGATCGGAAGATGCGCACGTCACTTCTCGAGTGACCGCCCGGAGGCTAACACCGATGCAAACCGATTTGCAACCCATGTTCTCGCGGAAACCGTATGCTGCCGCTGCCCGGTAACCCGGGCAGTTGACACACCCTCAGTGCAGTCATAGCGTCTGCCCCGGAAGATCACACGTCACGTTCGAGCGGCCGTCCCATCCATCTGACGAAAGCGAAGATCGTGAGCACACAACGAACCCGGCGCCGCCTTCTGGGCGTCGCCCTGGCGCTGAGCGCACTCAGCGCGTCTGTCATCGCGGGGCCGGCGATCGCCGCCCCTGCGGCTACCGCGCTCGATGCGGTGCCTGGTTTCCCGGCTCCCTCCGAGCACACGCAGGAGGCATACGACCCGCTGTCGGACTTCACCGCGAAGTGGACGCGTGCGGATGCCATGCAGATCCAGGCGATGTCCGACCCGAACGCCGCTCCCCGGGAGAACTCCCTCCCCGAGGAGTACACGATGCCGACGATCCCGCAGGATTTCCCCGACATGAGCAACGAGCAGGTCTGGGTGTGGGACACCTGGCCGCTCACCGACGAGAAGGCGAACCAGTACCGCGTGAACGGCTGGGAGATCATCTTCTCCCTCGTCGCCGACCGCAGCCTCGGCTTCGACGAGCGCCACCACTACGCCAAGATCGGCTACTTCTACCGCCCGGCTGGCACCGCTCCGGGCAACGAGGGCGGCGAGTACGCCGAGAACGGCGGCTGGACCTACGGCGGCCTCGTGTTCGACGAGGGCGTGACCGGCACGATCTTCGAGGACCAGTCCTACAGCCACCAGACCCAGTGGTCCGGTTCCGCCCGGGTGTACCCGAACGGCGAGATCAAGCTCTTCTTCACCGACGTGGCGTTCTACCGCGACGAGAACGGGCAGGACATCAAGCCCTACGACCCGCGCATCGCCCTCTCGGTCGGGCACGTGCACGCCAACAAGAACGGCGTCAAGCTCACGGGCTTCAACAAGGTCCACGACCTGCTCCAGGCCGACGGCGAGTACTACCAGACCGCCGAGCAGAACCCGTTCTTCAACTTCCGCGACCCGTTCACGTTCGAGGACCCCGCCCACCCCGGCGAGACCTTCATGGTCTTCGAGGGCAACACCGCCATGCCCCGTGACGAGGCCTACTGCACCGAGGAGGACCTCGGCTACCGCGAAGGCGACCCCTACGCCGAGACCGTCGAAGAGGTCAACGCCTCGGGCGCGACCTACCAGATCGGCAACGTCGGACTGGCCCGCGCGACGAACAAGGACCTCACCGAGTGGGAGTTCCTCCCGCCCATCCTCTCCGCGAACTGCGTCACGGACCAGACCGAGCGCCCGCAGATCTACATGCAGGACGGCAAGTACTACCTCTTCACGATCAGCCACCGCCACACGTATGCCGCAGGCCTCGACGGCCCCGAGGGCGTGTACGGCTTCGTCGGCAACGGCATCCGCAGCGACTACCAGCCCCTCAACCGCGGTTCGGGACTCGCGCTGGCCAGCCCGTCGAACCTGAACTACGCGGTGGGACACCCCTTCGACCCGGACTACAACCAGCACCCCGGCCAGTTCCAGGCCTACTCGCACTACGTCATGCCCAACGGCCTCGTGCAGTCGTTCATCGACACGATCGGAACGAAGGACAACTTCCGCCGCGGCGGAACCCTCGGCCCCACCGTCCGCATCGAGATCGACGGCGACACCGCAACAGTCGACCGCACGTACGGCGACAACGGCCTCGGCGGCTACGCCGACATCCCATCCAACCTCGAGCTCAAGCCCCAGCCCCAGAACAGCCGCTGACGCGGTGCGGCTGAGTGTGGCGTCCCTCGTCAGCGCGCGCTCGCGAGAGGCGCCACACTCACGTCCTCGACGATGACGTCACCGCCGACGGACTCGACGGCGATCGCTCGCGCCGCGGGATCGAGGAAGACCAGCCCAGTGAGCGACGCGATCCCGCCCTCCGCGAAGGCTTCGATGGAGATCGCGTCGACGACGACGTCGAACTCGACCCGCCCGTCGGCGAGCGGCGCCCGCGCGGTGCGCACAGCCCCGTACTGCTCGGGCATCGCGTCCGCAGCGAGGTCCGCGTCGCGGGCGAGGAAGACGGCACCCTGGGCGAAGTCCGCGCCGACCGTCGCGAACGCGCTCTCGTCGCCGACCCGCACGCGGACCTCGTCCGCAGGATCGCGAGGGTCCTGGGCGATCGTCATCCGCAGCCGGAACGCGCCCTCCGCCGGCTGCGGGATCCCGTCGACCGCGGTCTCGCCCTCGACGATCCGGATGCCGGATGCCGAGACTGGCGCGCCCTCGAGGGCGCCGATCGCGTCGATGGGCTCCGACGTGAGAGCAAGGCGCCGGTCCTGTTCGCGAAGGCGGAGCTCGCGCACGATCGAGAGCGCTCCGCCCTGCCACCCCGCGGTCGGCAGCGATCCGGCGTAGGCCCAGTTGTTCATCCATCCGAGCGCATACCGCCGCATGCTCGCGGCGCCGTCGCGCGGATCGCTCCACGTCACGCCCGCGTAGAAGTCGGCGCCGCCGTCCAGCCAGAGCGGGTCATCCTCGGATGGCACGAACGCCTCGCCGTCGAATGAGCCCGTCCAGTACGCGTACCCGGTCGTGCGCCCGTGCCCCTCGCCGTTGGCGCTCACACCGAGCACCCAGTGTCGCGAGCCGTCCTCGGCCGTCATCTCGAAGAGGTCCGGACACTCGAGCACGCCGAGGTCGTCGCGCTCCAACCCCGAGCGATAGGTCCACTCCTTCAGGTCAGGCGAGGTGTAGAAGCCGATCTTGTCGCCTTCAGCGAGGAGCATCAGCCAGCGCCCGCGCTGCTCGTCCCAGATCACCTTGGGATCCCGCCAGGCGTCGACCCCCGGGTTGTCCATCACCGGATTGCCGTCGTACGACGCGAAGCTCTCCCCGCCGTCGGTCGAGAAGAAGAGCGACTGCCGCTGGACGCCGTCGTCCTGCTGCGTGACGAGCGCAACGAGCGCGCCCGCCCCGAAGCCCGCTGTGCCGCGCTTGTCGACGACGACGCTGCCGGTCCAGATGTCGCCGAGGCCGTTCCGGTACTTCTCTATCGCGACGCCCTCGTCGCGCCAGTGCACCAAGTCGGTCGAGCTCACGTGGTACCAGGCCGTGCCGTTTCCGTGCGGGTGGTCGGCGTTGTAGAGGTAGTAGAGGTGCCAGCGACCGTCGACGAAGACGGGCCGCTGAGGGTCGTTCATCCAGTGCGCCGACGGGGTGAGGTGGATGCTCGGACGACCCTCGGCCGTCGCGGCGGGCGACCCAGACGACCCGGGCGCGGATCGGCCATCGTCGCGGGGCCAGGCCCACACGAGAGCGACGACGACAGCCAGGACGATGGAGAACGCGGCCAGCACGGCGAGGCGCGTGCGAGCGCGGCGGGAGGTCATGAGGACTCCTTGGGGTGCACCGCCTCCCCGCCGGTGGGCGACGGAGACGGTGCACCATCGCGGACAACAGGGGTGGAAGTTCAGCACGCCACATCCGAGTGACGCCTCCACCGTATGGCGTTGCAAACCGTTTTGCAATCAGTGGATTCCCAGGAAACCGCCTTCCGCCGCGCGATGACGCGGCGGAGTCGGCAGCCGATCTCCGCGTGATGACCCGATGCGTTTGACACGGCTCTCAGCGCGCGCATAGCTTGCCCACCGGAAGATCACACCCTGCGTTCGAGCGACTTTCCTGTCTCCCCACGAAAGCGAAGAACGTGACCATCACACGCACTCGACGGCGCCTGCTCGGCGCCGCTGTCGCGATCGGCGCCCTCGGCGCCTCCCTCCTGGCCACCCCGGCCATCGCCGCCTCGGATGCGGTGCCTGGTTTCCCGGCTCCCACCGAGCACACGCAGGAGGCATACGACCCGCTGTCGGACTTCACCGCGAAGTGGACGCGTGCGGATGCCATGCAGATCCAGGCGATGTCCGACCCGAACGCCGCTCCCCGGGAGAACTCCCTCCCCGAGGAGTACACGATGCCGACGATCCCGCAGGATTTCCCCGACATGAGCAACGAGCAGGTCTGGGTGTGGGACACCTGGCCGCTCACCGACGAGAAGGCGAACCAGTACCGCGTGAACGGCTGGGAGATCATCTTCTCCCTCGTCGCCGACCGCAGCCTCGGCTTCGACGAGCGCCACCACTACGCCAAGATCGGCTACTTCTACCGCCCGGCTGGCACCGCTCCGGGCAACGAGGGCGGCGAGTACGCCGAGAACGGCGGCTGGACCTACGGCGGCCTCGTGTTCGACGAGGGCGTGACCGGCACGATCTTCGAGGACCAGTCCTACAGCCACCAGACCCAGTGGTCCGGTTCCGCCCGGGTGTACCCGAACGGCGAGATCAAGCTCTTCTTCACCGACGTGGCGTTCTACCGCGACGAGAACGGGCAGGACATCAAGCCCTACGACCCGCGCATCGCCCTCTCGGTCGGGCACGTGCACGCCAACAAGAACGGCGTCAAGCTCACGGGCTTCAACAAGGTCCACGACCTGCTCCAGGCCGACGGCGAGTACTACCAGACCGCCGAGCAGAACCCGTTCTTCAACTTCCGCGACCCGTTCACGTTCGAGGACCCCGCCCACCCCGGCGAGACCTTCATGGTCTTCGAGGGCAACACCGCCATGCCCCGTGACGAGGCCTACTGCACCGAGGAGGACCTCGGCTACCGCGAAGGCGACCCCTACGCCGAGACCGTCGAAGAGGTCAACGCCTCGGGCGCGACCTACCAGATCGGCAACGTCGGACTGGCCCGCGCGACGAACAAGGACCTCACCGAGTGGGAGTTCCTCCCGCCCATCCTCTCCGCGAACTGCGTCACGGACCAGACCGAGCGCCCGCAGATCTACATGCAGGACGGCAAGTACTACCTCTTCACGATCAGCCACCGCCACACGTATGCCGCAGGCCTCGACGGCCCCGAGGGCGTGTACGGCTTCGTCGGCAACGGCATCCGCAGCGACTACCAGCCCCTCAACCGCGGTTCGGGACTCGCGCTGGCCAGCCCGTCGAACCTGAACTACGCGGTGGGACACCCCTTCGACCCGGACTACAACCAGCACCCCGGCCAGTTCCAGGCCTACTCGCACTACGTCATGCCCAACGGCCTCGTGCAGTCGTTCATCGACACGATCGGAACGAAGGACAACTTCCGCCGCGGCGGAACCCTCGGCCCCACCGTCCGCATCGAGATCGACGGCGACACCGCAACAGTCGACCGCACGTACGGCGACAACGGCCTCGGCGGCTACGCCGACATCCCATCCAACCTCGAGCTCAAGCCCCAGCCCCAGAACAGCCGCTGAGCCGCAGCACACGAGGGCCCTCCGCGCGCACGTGGAGGGCCCTCCTCGTCTCGCTAGGCGACTTCGCCGCGTCGAGGCGGGTCCGCGCCCGGGCGTGAGACCGTGACGGCTGCAGCCCGCGCGGCCCAGTCGAGGATCGACGCGAGCTGCGCCGAGTCCGCCGCGCGCAGCGCATCGCGCGCGGTGCCGTCTACCCACCCTGCGGAGATGAGGCCGTCGATCAGAGCGCCCATGAACGTGTCCCCCGCACCGACCGTGTCGACGACCGAGACGCGGCGCCCTGGCACCTCCAGCTCCCCGCAGTCGGCGACAGCGAACGCACCCTTCGCCCCCTCCGTCACGATGACGACGGCCGGCCCGGAAGCCTGCCAGGCGCGTGCAGCGTCGCGAGGGTCGAATCCGGGATAGAGCCAGTGCAGATCCTCGTCACTCGCCTTGACGACGTCCGCCTGGGCGACGAGGGACTCGACCCTCCGCCGGGTTTCGGCCCCATCCGACACGAGGGCGGGGCGGATGTTCGGGTCGTACGTGACGAGCGCTCCAGGTCGCCCCGCTTCCACGATGTGCAGGACCTCGTCCGCTCCCGGCTCGAGCAGGCCGGCGATCGAGCCGACGTGGATGACGTCCGCATCTTCGGCCGTCGCCCCGGAGAGCGACCAGGCGATGTCGAAGACGTACGTGGCCGCTCCCGTCCTATCGAGCTCGGCCGTCGCGGTCGCGGTCCGCGGGATCTCAGCGTGCGCGACCTCGACGCCCGATTCGGCGAGCCAGTCGCGCAGCACCCGGCCGTGGCCATCCGCCCCGAGCGCCGTCAGGAGGCGCGGCGAACGTCCGAGGCGCCCGAGCGTGATCGCCACATTGGCGGGACTGCCACCGGGGATCTCCTCGATGCGCCCGTCGGCGCGGCGAACGATGTCGATGAGCGCCTCGCCGACGACGAGGATACGCGGCGCCGTCACGTGCGCCATCCGTCGACCGACGCCGGCTCGAGGAAGCGCAGCGCGCTGCCGCCGCCCGTGACGTGGTCGGCCAGCTCGGCGTTGAACGCGCTGCCGGCGTCGCCCCCGAGGTGCGCGTCGAAGGCCGCGCGATCGCGGTACACCTCGAAGACGAAGAACTGCTCGGGCGCCTCGGCCCTCCGGTACACGTCGAACACGACGTTCCCGGACTCTGCGCGCACGACGCCCGCGTACGCGGTGATCAGCTGCGCGACATGGTCCTCGGAGCCGGGTCGGGCGGTGAACTCGGCATGCAGGACGACCGGTTCGCTCATTCGGTGGCCGCTCCCGTCATGATCGCAACCGCGTCGGTCATGGAGTGCGACTGCGGCGTGATCGTCGCGGCCCGCTTGCCGAGACGCTGGATGTGGATGCGGTCGGCCACCTGGAAGACGTGCGGCATGTTGTGCGAGATGAGGATGACCGGCACGCCGTTGTCGCGCAGTCGCGTGATGAGCTCGAGCACCATATTCGACTCGCGGACCCCGAGCGCGGCCGTCGGCTCGTCCAGGATGACGACCTTCGAGCCGAAGGCCGCGGCGCGCGCGACGGCCACAGCCTGACGCTGGCCCCCGGACAGGTTCTCGACGGCGACGGTGACGTCCTGGAGCGTGGAGATGCCCAGGCGCTGCACTTCATCGCGGGCATCCTTGCGCATCCCCGCGGTGTCGAGCATGCGGAAGACCGAGCCCAGCACACCGGGCTTGCGCCGCTCGCGCCCCAAGAACAGGTTCGAGGCGACGTCCAGCGCGGGCGACACGGCGAGGTTCTGGTACACGGTTTCGATGCCCGCCGCGCGCGCATCCTGCGGCCGTTTGAAGTGCACGGGGGAGCCGTCGAGGAGGAGCTCGCCCTCGTCGGGGATGTAGGCGCCCGTGAGGCACTTGATGAGCGTGGACTTGCCGGCGCCGTTGTCGCCGATGACAGCGAGCACCTCGCCCGCGTGGAGCTGGAGGCTCACGCCGTCCAGGCCGACCACGCGGCCGAAGGTCTTCACGAGCCGGCGTGCTTCCAGCACCGGGGCGCGCCCCGAGGTCACGGCCGCCGCGGCGGCGCTCTCTGAAGGGATCACTTGCGCACCTTCCTGATCCACTGGTCAACGGAGACGGCGACGATGACGAGGATGCCGATCGCGAGCGTCTGGTAGAGCCCGTCCACACCGGCGAGGAAGAGGCCGTTGCGGAAGACGCCGACGATGATCGCGCCGAGCAGCGAGCCCCAGATGACGCCGCGCCCGCCGAACAGCGACGTGCCGCCGATCACGACCGCCGTGATGGAGTCGAGGTTGAGATCCGCGCCGGCGTTGGGGCTGGCAGCGCCCGACCGCCCGATCTGGATCCAGGCGGCGATCGCGAGCACGGCTCCCGCCGCGACGTAGACGCTCATCAGCACGCGGCTCGTGGAGATGCCCGCGAGGCGCGCCGCCTCGGCGTCGTCGCCCACGGCGTAGACGTGACGCCCCCAGGCGGTTCGGCCGAGGATGAACGCGACGCCCGCGTACAGCGCGAGCATGATGATCGCCCCGACGGTCAGCCGGACGTCTCCGACCGGAATGGCCGTAGCAGTCCAGGTCATGAGGTCGGGCATGTCGGTGCGCCTCACGGTCTGCCCGCCGCTGTACAGCAGGCTCAGCGCGAGGAACGCGTTGAACGTCCCGAGCGTGGCGATGAACGGCGGCAGCTTCAGCCGCGTCACGAGCAGTCCGTTGATCGCACCGGCAACGAGAGCCACGACGAGGCCCACGACGAGCGCGAGAGGCGCCGGAAGCCCCGCGTCGGCGGCGGTCTGCGCGGCGACCATGGACGCGAGGATCATCGCCGCGCCGACCGAGAGGTCGATGCCGGCGGTGAGGATGATCAGCGTCTGCGCGACGGCGACGGTGCCGACGACCGAGACCTGGTCGAGCACGAGGGACAGGTTCGCGGGAGCGAAGAATCGCGGGTTGATGCTGCCGAAGACGATGACCGCGAGGACGAGCACCACCGCGGGACTGATCACGGGGTACCGGTGCAGCAGGCCGCGAAGGCGGTCGACGGGCGTCCGACGATCGAGGAACTCGGCTGCGAGGTCGAGGGCGCTGGTCGGCGGTGAGATGTTCTGAGTCACGGGATCTCCAGGGATAGGGATGGCGTGGACGAGGAGAGGGGGCGGGGAGGACGCGCCGCCCCGCCACCTCCGCCTATTCGGCGCCCCAGCAGAGGTCCGCGCCCTCGGCGGTGTCGATCGAGTCGACGCCGTCCACGGGCGTGTCGGTCACGAGCGCGACGCCTGTGTTGTAGAAGTCCAGGCCCTCGCTGACCTCGGGGGTCTCGCCCGTCTCTGCGAGCTGCGCGATCGCCTCGACGCCGAGCTCCGCCATCTTGACGGGGTACTGCTGGCTCGTGGCGTCGATGATGCCGTCCGCGACCTGGCCGACGCCGGCGCATCCGCCGTCCACCGAGACGATGATGACGTCCTCGGGGCTCTTTCCCGCTGCCTCGAGCGCCTGATATGCGCCGTAGGCCGCGGGCTCGTTGATCGTGTAGACGACGTTGATGTCGGGGTTCTTCGCGAGGAGGTTCTCCATCGCCGCGCGTCCGCCGTCCTCGGCGCCCTGCGACGCCTCGTTGCCGACGATCGTGTATGAGCCGCCCGAGTACTCGCCGCTCGCGGCCTCGTCGCCGTTGACGGCCGGATCGCCGAGATCGACGCCGAGCCCGTCGAGGAAGCCCTGGTCGCGGCTGTAGTCCACCGTGACGACCTTGTCGTCGAAGAGATCGATCATGCCGATCACGGCGTCCTCCCCGCCGAGCGCGCCGGCCGTCCACTGGCCGATCAGCTGTCCCGCGAGGAAGTTGTCCGTGGCGAAAGTGATGTCGACCGCGTCGGCCGGCTCGGGCACGGTGTCGAGGGCGATGACGTAGAGCCCGGCGTCGCGCGCCTTCTGGATCGCGTCGAGGACGGAGGGACCGTTCGGGGTGATGAGGATGCCCTGGTCGCCCTTCGAGATCGCGGCCTCGATGGCCTGGATCTGGGTGTCCTCGTCGCCGTCCTCCTTGCCGGCGGCGACCGTGAGGCTCACGCCGTGTTCTTCTGCCGCAGCGCGGGCGCCCTCCTCCATCGCGATGAAGAACGGGTTCGAGTTCGTCTTCACGATGAGCGAGACGCCGATCGCGTCTGGGTCGCCACTCGACGCGGAACCGGCACAGCCGGAGAGCGCGAGCGCGGCGGTCGTCGCGAGGCCGGCCGCGATGAGGGAGCGGGACCGGATGCTGTGCTTCGTCATTGAGACCTCCAGGTGATGACAACGATGTCAGTGACGTTTGTATCCGAGGGCTCGGATAGAGTCAAGGGGACAAACCGTCGCCGAGATGAGAATGTGACATCGATGTCAGATTTGGCAGAAGACCACGCCCGCAGACCCCGGGCGACCATGAAGCACGTGGCGGCGCTCGCGGGTGTCGGGATCAAGACCGTCTCGCGCGTGGTCAACGGCGAGCCGAACGTCGCTGCGGCGACGGCGGCGAAGGTCTGGGACGCGGTGCGCACGCTGGACTACCACGTGGACCTCCAGGCCGGCAGCCTGCGCAGGGCCGACGGACGCACGCGGACGATCGGGCTCCTGGTCGGAAGCGTCGACAACCCGTTCGCGGGCGCCGTGCACCGCGCGGTCGAGGACGCGGCCTCTCCCCGGGGCGTGGCCGTGCTCGCCGCGAGCATGGACGACGACCCGCACCGCGAGGACCTTGCGGTGCGGACCTTCCTGCAGCGCCGAGTGGACGGACTCATCCTCACGACGGCCCAGGCGCGCCCCGCCTACCTCGAGACGCTCCGCGCGCGGGGCATCCCGGCTGTGTTCGTCGACCGCGACCCTCTCGCCGAGGTCGACCAGGTCGCGAGCGACAACCGCGACGGGGCAGCCGCAGCCACGGCCCACCTGATCCGGCACGGGCACCGCCGCATCGCCCTTCTCGCCGATCGGCTTGACATCGAGACCGCACGGATGCGCCAAGCGGGATTCTTCGACGCGCTCGGGGCGGCGGGGATCCCGACCGCCCTCGCGCCGACCGTCACCGAGCTGCACACCCCCGAGCAGGCGCGCGCGGCGCTCGCCGAGCTCCTCGCCCTCGAGACGCCGCCCACCGCCGTGTTCAGCAGCCAGAACCTTGTCACCGTCGGCGCACTCCACGCCCTGCGCGAGGCTGGTCTCCAGCACCGGGTCGCGCTCGTCGGGTTCGATGACCTGCCCCTCGCGGACCTCCTCGATCCGGGCATCACCGTCGCAGCGCAGGACCCGCAGGAGATCGGTCGCCGCGCTGTCGAGCTGCTCTTCGCGCGGCTCGAAGGCGAGGACGCCTCCGCTCGCCGGATCGTCGTGCAGACGAGCCTCATCCCACGCGGGAGTGGCGAGATCGCCGCTCCCGCATGAGCGCGGGCCCCGGGGACGACCCCGGGGCCCCCGACTCACCGCGCGACGCCGACGCGGACTGCGCCGCCGTCGACGACGCCAACCGAGTTCTCGAGCTCGACGCGGTACTCGTGCGCGCCCGGCGAGGCACCGCTGACCAGGAACTCGACGACGCGATCGCTCGCGACGGTGCGGTGGACGCGGCCGATGACGCGTCCGTCCTCAAGCAGCCGGACGACCGTCGTGGGCTGCCCCTTGCCGACCTTCACCTTGATCGAGAAGTCGCCGTCGGCATCCGGTCCACGCCTCGGGCCGGTGAGGGCGCTCACCTCGGCGGCCGGGGGCGCCGCGGTCGCGTCGTCCGCGCCGGCCTCCTTCCACATCGCCCCGTGCATCGGCGTGATCGTGAGGGACTCGACCATCGCGCCGTCTCCCTCAGCCCAGAGCGCCAGGCGGTCCGCGCCCTCGTTCGGGAACACCTGGTCGGTGATCGAGATCTCGCCGTCTGCTGTGAGGACCTCGACGCTCGCGCGGTCGACGTAGGCCGTGATCGCGACCCGGCCGTCTTCCAACGCGACGGGGGCGTCGTCGAGGGACGGGAACGCGGGGTGGAACGCCACGTCGCCCGAGTCGCGCCGGTCGATGAAGAGGCGCCCGTCCGCGTAGCCGATCCGAGTCGCGCTCTCGTCGTCTCCGAGGACGCTGAGTCCGACGGCGTCGGCACCGCCGGGCGCGAGCACGGCGTCGATCCTCAGCACGTCGCCCTCGACGGGGAGCGTCGCCGCGCCGTCGGCGATCGGCCCGGCCGGTGCGTTCCACGCGCGGTCCGACTGCTCGAGCTGCGCGAACTCGGGTACGACGTGCTGGACGAGACGCGGCCCCTCGGGAGTGGACGCGAGCTCGACCTCGCGAGGCAGCGCCATAGCGCTGCGCCATGAGCCGGTCGGGATGTCGTTCGCGTAGTCCCAGTTGTTCATCCACCCCAGGAGCACGCGACGCCCGTCCGGCGCGCCGTTGAACGACACGGTCGCGTACGCGTCACGCCCCCAGTCGAGCCAGTCGTAGGACTCGATGCGGGGGGCAGCCGCCTCCGGTCCGAACATGATCTGGTCGACGAGGATGTGCCCCCAGCCGAACCGGTTGTTGTCGACGATGCGGATGGTCGCCTCGCGCCCGAGGTACTCCTCGACGTCCCAGCTCACCCAGTCGAGGGTCTCGCTGTTCGCTCCGGTCGCGGTCCGCACCACCTCGCCGTCGACGACGAGACTCACGCTTGTCTCCTCGGAGCGCGGCTGCGCGGGCTCCGCACCCAGCACGAGGTGATCGACCGTGAGGTGTCCCCACCCGCCTGTCGCGTCGTCATGCACCTGGAAGCGCGCTTCGCTCCCGGCGAACTCCGACACATCCCAGGACTGCCAGTTGAGCTGGCCGGCCTCCGGCCCGGTCGCGGTGCGGACGACCTGCCCGTCCACGATCAGGCGCACCTCGAGGGTCCCGTTCGCACGCTTGCCACCGCCGATGAGGAACGACAGGTGGTCCTCGCCGGGCTCGATCGCGAAGGCGGGCGAGGTGAGGTCGCCGAGGTTCTCGTCGCCCTTCGGCCCACCCTCCCACGTATTCAGACGCTTGGCTCCCAGATAGTAGTCCCCACCTGTGGTCGACGGGTTGCGCGACGGATCCGTCGCGAAGTCGCCCGTGAGCTCCCATCCGGCGTCGGCGAGGTCCGTGCCGTCGGGCAGCTCGAAGCCATCGAAGAGAAGGCGACCCTCGGGCGGTTCGTTGCCGAGCTGGGTGCCGTCCACACGCGGATGGCGCCCGCCTCCCACGAGGAGGTTGACGTGCGACTCCGACACCGTGAACGGCGGCGACTCCATCGAGCCGACCGGCCCGTCGCCGCCGACGAAGCCGTTGACCAGACCACTGCCGACGAAGCCGGTCACGGGGTTCTGGCCGTCCAGCGTGCCGGGCGCGGGAGCCGCGCCCCACGGACCGGTGCCCCCTTGCTCGTTCATGACCGTCCAGCCGTCGTAGCCCCCGCCGTCGAAGCCCGCGAACAGCTCCCCTTGCGGCAGAGTATCGCCCGCGACGGTGCTCTCGGAGGTGAAGGTCGTGCCATCGAACTCGCCGACGAAATACTGGCCACCCGACCCGCCGGCTGGTGCGCCCGGGTTGAGGTTCACGACGAGAACCCACTTGGTGTTCGCGGGATCGCCGTCGACCGGAAGCGGGAAGAGGTCAGGGCACTCCCAGATGCCGCCGACCGCGTTCGCCGGGCCGAAGTCGCTGAGATGCGTCCACGTGCGGAGGTCATCGCTGCGGTACAGCACGACCTTGTGATCGAGCGCCTCCACGGCGACCATCACCCAGTACGTCTCACCCGATTCGGGATCGGTGTACGGGATGACCTTCGGGTCGCGGAAGTTCTGCGAGCCGCGGTCGAGCACGGGATTCCCCTCGTACTTCGTCCACGTCCGGCCGTGGTCGAGGCTGTACGCGAGCGACTGCGCCTGGATGCCGGGATGGGTCGGGTGGTGCGGGGTGTACGCGCTCGTGTAGATCGCCACGAGCGGAGGGTTCTCGTTCGTCCCGAAGCCGCTCGTATTCGCCTCGTCGTAGACCACGGAGCCCGAGAAGATCTGCTCGATCTCGGTGCCGCTCTCGTCGAAGCCGCGGGGGATCGCGAGCGGCTGCTCCTCCCAGTGCACGAGATCCGTGCTCGTCGCGTGCCCCCAGCTCATGTTGCCCCAGCGCGTCCCATGAGGGTTGTGCTGGAAGAACAGGTGCCACGTGCCGTTCTCGAAGACGAGTCCGTTCGGGTCGTTCATCCAGTTGCGCTCGGGCGTGAAGTGGAGGTACGGCCGGTGCTGCTCGGTCTCGGGCGGTGGTGGCTCGTCCGCGCCCCACGCAGGCGATGCCGCGAGGGAGCATCCGAGAGCGGTGGCGGCCGCGATCGCGGCCAGGCGCAGGAGTCGTCTCTTCGTCATGGGATCGTGTTCGCCCTTCGTCGCGCGGGGGTTGACATCGTTGTCAACGCCTGGAGCGAGACGCTACGCATTGTCCGCCGGACATTGCAAGGGATTACCCGCGCGCGTCGGCGAAGGCTGGGATGGACGCATGCATCGCATCGCCTCGCTCACCGGCACGGTCCTGAAGGCGCTCTTCTCGGGACTCGTGCGCCTGCGCCATCCGCGCCCCGTGCATCCGCATGGCGTCGCGCTCACGGGCGAGATGCGATGGCTCGGCCGGAGCGGCTCGGGGATCGCCTGGGTCGACGAGCCTCCGGACGGCCCGCAGCGCGTGTCGGCCCGAGCATCGCGTTCGATCGGCGTGCCAGCGCCCCTGCCCGACGTGATCGGCCTTGCGCTCCGCGTGGACGATGAACGCGGCCCCGTGCACCTCGCGCTGGCGTCGACGGGGCGTGGGCCCGTCTCCCGCTGGCTTCTCACGGCGCACCGGTCGCCCTCGGCGGCATGGCTGAGCACCTTCCTCCCCTACACGGGCTCCCGGGGCTCTCTGCTGCTCGCCGCGCGGCCGCTCGCGCCGAGCGATCTGCCGAGCGAGCCATCCGCTCTGGCCGCCGCCCTGCGCGAGACACCCTGGCGCCTGCGCCTGCACGTCGCCACCCCGACCGGACGCTGGCATCCCTTCGCCGAGCTCACCCTCCGGCACGAGACTGGCGCGCTCGACACGTCAGAGCGCATCGACGTGGGCGCGCATGTTCCGCCGGGCGCGACGGTGGCGTCGTGGATCCACGCGATCCGCGACCCGTCGTACCGCGAGGTCCAGGCGCGGACGTCCGGGGAGCCGAGCGGTCGGCCTCAGCCGGACGGGTGAACCGCCCTCCTCAGAGCTCCTCGTCGAGGCCCAGCTCGTGCGCGACCTCGACGGCCCGCCGCCGCGCGTCCCCCTCGAGCGCGCGGAGCGGTCGCGGCAGCGGGTCATCCGCCGTGAGACCGAGATGACCCGCGAGCGCGGCGACGACGCGCAGGCTCCCGTGCGCGCGGAAGAGCTGCCACAGCGGCTCGAGGCGCTCGGAGGCCGCCGCCGCGGCGGCGCGATCGCCGCGGCCGGCCGGCTCGGCGATCGCCATCGCCGCCTGCGGGAAGAGGCCGCCCACCACTGAGTACCAGACGGCGCAGCCGGCGGCGAGGCCCGCGGCGGCGAGCGGGTCGACCGAGATGCCGACGCTCACGCTCTCCGGGATGCGCCCCTGCAGAGCACGCACGCGCTCCCGGGCGGCGAGCGGCTCGGCGGGCACGCCGGGGATCTTGATCGAGGCGATGTGCGGCAGCGCCGCCACGCGCTCGAGGAGGTCGTCGGTGAAGGCGAAACCGGTCGTCGTCGGGTTGTCGTAGACGACCACAGGCACCGACACCTCGGTCGTCACCGCCTCGAAGAGAGCGAAGACCTCGTCGTGGGTCAGAGGCTGGTAGCTCAGCGCGGGCAGGAGCAGACCCGCCGCTCCGGCCTCCTGCGCGTCGGCGGCGAGCGCGCGCACCTCGCTCGCCCGCAGCGCGCCGATCCCGACGAGCACGGGCTTCTCGCCCGCGCTCTCGACCGCGATCCGCGCCGCCTCCGCACGCTCGGAGCGCGACAGGTACGGGGAGCAGCCCGTCGAGCCGAGCGCGGTGATCGTGTCGACCTCGCTGCGCGCCAGGCGCTCCACGAGACCCGCGTACGCGTCGCGATCCAGCGCGTCGTCGCGCAGCGGCGTGAGCGGGAACGCGCTCACACCCGTGAACACCTCAGAGGTCATAGGTGCACCATAGTGCACTGGCGGGGCGGGTGCCAGCGTCAGCGAGCGCCCGCGGCCCGGGCCAGACGTGCGGCCGCGCGGAGACCGTCGCGCCACGGCTCGCCGTGGCCGGGCAGCATCAGCGGCGCCTCGACCTGCGCGAGCGCGTCGAGCGACGCGAGCGCGGCCCTGCTGTCGGCCGTCGCGGCGTTCGCGACGAGGCGCGGCCCGGTCTCGGCGGTGTACGGGTCGAGCGTGACGATCGCGTCGCCCGAGAAGAGGATCCCGATCTCGTCGAAGAGAAGCGCGCAGTGCCCGTCGGTGTGCCCCGGCGTCCACAGCGGCACGGGCGATCCCGGCACATCGAGCGGATGGCCGTTCGCGAGCGACGCGCGCGCGGTCACGCCGCGCACGCCGAGCGCTCCGTGCAGGACCATGTCGCCGAGCACGGGGAGCGCCTTCGGATACCGGGCGAGGTACGGCGGCCGGGCGCGCTCGGGGCGGTAGAGGTACGGATGGCGCGCGAGTCGTCGATCCCGCGCGTGGACGTGCACGGGGGTCTCGTGCGCGCGCTGCAGCCGCCGGGCGATCCCGACGTGATCGAAATGGCCGTGCGTGAGAACCACGGCGTCGATGTCGGCCGGTGTCGCGCGGAGGTGGCCGAGCACTTCCCGGAGCGCGCCCCACGTGCCGGGCAGGCCCGCGTCGACGAGGGTCATGCCGTCGGGGCGCACGACGAGATAGCAGTTCACGTGCGCGACATCGAGCCGGTGGACCCCCTCGGCCACCACGCTCCAGGATCTCGATCGATCGCGCATGAGAGCACCCTGCGTCGGCACCGCCGCGTCCGCCAGGGGCTTGCCGCGCGCCGACCGGCGGTGTTAGGGATGGCACCGACGGGAGGAACCGATGGCAGCACGCGAGCGGCCATGAGAGGCCGCATCGACTCGGACACCGTGGTCGTGGTGCTCGGCGCCTCGAGCGGCATCGGGCGCGCGGCTGCGCACGCCTTCGCGCGGCGCGGAGCGCGTCTGGTGCTCTGCGCGCGCACGCCGGCGAGCCTCGATGCCGCCGCAGACGAGTGCCGCAGCCTCGGCGCGGCCGACGTCCTGACGTTCCCCCTCGACATCGTCGACGAAGACGGGGTCGCCGACATGCTCGCGTCGGTCGAGCGCCGCCTCGGACGCGTGGACGTCTGGGTCGCCGCGAGCTCCCTCTACAGTCTCGGCACGGTCGAGAGCACGCCGAGCGAGGTGACGCGGCGCATCCTCGAGGTGAACCTCATCGCGCAGATGGAGGCCGCGCGTGCGGCCATCCCTCTCCTTCGGAGGGCGCACGGCACGATGATCCTCCTCGGCTCGGTCTTCTCCGAGGTGCCCGCCCCGTTCGTCGGCGCGTACGCGGCCAGCAAGCACGGCATCGCCGGCTTCGCGAAGGTCCTGCGCCTGGAGCTGCGCGGCGAGATCGACGTGTGCCTGCTCCTCCCCGCGACGATCGACACCCCGATCCACCAGCACGCCGCGAACGCGACCGGCCGCGCGATCCGCCCCCTCCCTCCGCTCGTGCCCGCGGAGCGTGTGGCGAGCGCGATCGTCGAGCTCGCCATCCGCCCGCGCCGCCGTCGCGTCGTCGGCTGGACGCAGGGAGCGGCCGTCTACCTGCGCCCTCTGTGCCCGGGGCTCGTCGACGCGTTCATGTCGGCGTACATGCGCCGTGTCGGCGTGGGCAGGATGGCCGCCTCTCCCTCCGAGGGGAATCTGTTCCACGTCGACCCCGGCTCGAACGCCGTGAGGGGCGGATGGCGTCCGTCGCGCGCGCGTGAGGAGAAGCGCGCCGCTCGTCAACCCCATTAATCCCACGGAGGAGCGGAGCATAGCCTCGGGTCCACGAAGAGAGCACTCCATCATGCGACCAGCCGAGGCACACATGCGCACAGCACTGACCGGAGAGATCGACGTCGACGCGCCTCCCGGGGAGGTGTACGCACGCTGGAGGGACGTCGAGGGGTTCCCCGAATTCGTCGAGCTCGTGGAATCGGTCCGCCGGGTGGACGACATCCGCTCGTTCTGGACGGTGCGGCTCGGGCGGACGCCGCAGACGTTCTACGCCGACATCGTCGACGATGTGCCCGAACGGCGCATCTGCTGGCAGAGCACCGACGGCGCGCTCCACTGCGGACGCGTCGATTTCGAGCCGCTCGACGGCGGCACCCATGTCGCGCTCGAGACGACCTGGGATGCCCCCGATCCGTTCGCCGCGATCGGCCTCCCGCTCGACCTCGACCACGACCTCGCGCAGCGCGACCTCGAGCGCTTCAAGCACCTCGTCGAGGAGCGCAGTCGCACCGCCCGGTGACGTCGCTCACGCCGGGGCGTCATCCGGCGGGTACCAGACGCGCTCGCCGTCGACGCGCGCGAACGACGTGAGCGTGTGCGGCCGGGACGCGGTCGGGCTCATGATGTCGACGACCTCGATCCCGCGCACGAGCAGCGCGTCGCCCACGAGCGAGCGGTGGCAGCGCCACGGAACCGCCTCGGCGCACATGATCGCGGTCCGCTGCCGCTCCGCGAGGCGGATGAGCTCCTCCACGCCGCGCGCGAACGCCTCGGTCTGCATGTAGTCCGCGTACGCGCGGAAGCTGCGGTTGCGCCAGGCTCCGTTGATCGACTCCTCGCCGACCCGCGTGTAGCGACGCCCCCCGAGGTCGTCGAGACGCCGGTAGGCGATACCCGCGTCCTCGAGCGCGCGCGGCAGCTCGTCGCGCCCGAACTGCGGGTTCCGACGCGATCCGACCACCGAGCGGATGTCTCCCACGAGCTCGATCCCGCTCGCGGCGAGCATCGCGAGGAACTCCTCGATCGGCCGGTTGGAGTGCCCGACCGTGAACACGGTCGTCGTCAGCGGAAGCATCCTCTGCAGTATGTCGCGGTTCAGGTCGTGACGGGCACGTACATCACGACGTGGAGGTCGGAGGCGTCGGACGGCACGAGCCGATGGTGCTCGAACGCGAGCAGACCCGCCTCGCGATGCCGGAACATCCGCCGCCGCGACGCGAAGCGCAGGATCTCGAGCTCCGCCCACTGAGCGCGGAAGTCGTCGCTCGCAGTACGCAGCCGCTCGACGATGGCTCGGTGCCGCGGGGTGGCGAGGCGCACACCGGCCTCGGCGCGGAACTCCGCGAGGAACCGCCGGCTGTCGCGCTCCCAGTCCGGCAGCATCTCGCGCAGCTCGGGGTCGGTGTAGACGAGCCACAGCAGGTTGCGGTCGACTTCGTCGAGGGTCGCGATCCGCGGGTAAAGCCAGGCGTACCGGGCGTTCCATCCGGCGATCGCCCAGTCGGTCGCGACGATGAACGCGGGGAAGTCGAGGGCGTCGACGAGCCGCTGAAGATGGTCGGGCACCGCCTCGCGCTCGGGCGCGGGCTCGGCTGACTCCTGCTCGGCGAGCGCGAAGACGTACTCCGTCTCGACCGAGGTCAGCCCGAGCACGCGCGCGACGGCGGCGAGCACCTGGCGGGAGACGTTGATGTCGCGCCCCTGCTCGAGCCACGTGTACCAGGATCCACTCACGCCGGCGAGCGTCGCGACCTCCTCGCGGGTGAGACCGGCGTCGCCGCGGCGGGCGGTCAGCGGAAGCCCGAGTGCGGAGCGGCTCGTCGTGCGACGGCGCGCGAGAAGGAACTCGCCGAGCTGCTCGCGACGAGGAGTGCGCGGCCGGATCACGCTTTTGATGGTACTGCGAGTACCCGTACTCGCCGCATCTCCCGCTTCCTCGTGCGACGTGCGGAGATGGGAGCATGCCCGCACTCCGCTCTCGCACCATCACGCACGGCCGCAACATGGCCGGCGCCCGCGCACTGCTGCGCGCCGCCGGCGTCCCCGGCGCCGACATCGGCCGGAAGCCGATCATCGCGGTCGCCAACTCGTTCACCGAGTTCGTGCCCGGCCACACGCACCTCGCGCCCGTGGGCCGCATCGTCTCCGACGCGATCACCGCCGCGGGCGGGGTGCCGCGCGAGTTCAACACGATCGCGGTCGACGACGGCATCGCCATGGGCCACGGCGGCATGCTCTACTCGCTGCCATCTCGCGACCTCATCGCCGACTCGGTCGAGTACATGGTGAACGCGCACTGCGCCGACGCCCTCGTGTGCATCTCGAACTGCGACAAGATCACGCCCGGGATGCTGCTGGCCGCTCTGCGCCTCAACATCCCGACCGTCTTCGTCTCGGGCGGGCCCATGGAGGCCGGCCGCGCGACGCTCGTCGACGGCACCGTGCGCACCCTCGATCTCGTCGACGCGATCTCGGAGGCCGTGAACGAGAACGTCTCGGACGCCGACATCCAGCGCATCGAGGAGTCGGCCTGCCCCACCTGCGGATCGTGCTCGGGAATGTTCACGGCGAACTCGATGAACTGCCTCACGGAGGCGATCGGCCTCTCGCTCCCGGGCAACGGGTCGGTGCTCGCGACCCACACCGCGCGCCGCGCGCTCTACGAGAAGGCCGGCTCGCTCGTCGTCGACATCACGCGCCGCTACTACGACGAGGACGACGCCTCGGTCCTCCCGCGCAGCATCGCGACGCCTGCCGCATTCGGCAACGCGATGGCGCTCGACATCGCGATGGGCGGGTCGACGAACACGATCCTGCACCTGCTCGCTGCCGCGCACGAGGCCGGCGTCGCGTTCGGGCTCGATGAGATCGACGAGGTCTCGCGCCGCGTGCCGTGTCTCGCGAAGGTCGCGCCGAACGTCGCGAACGGCCGGACCTACTACATGGAGGATGTGCACCGCGCGGGCGGCATCCCCGCGCTCCTCGGCGAGCTGCGGCGCGGCGGGCTCCTCGACGAGAACGTGCACACGGTGCACGCGCAGACGCTGGGCGCCTGGCTCGACGAGTGGGATATCCGCGGCGGCTCCGCGAGCGACGAGGCCGTCGAGCTGTGGCACGCGGCGCCCGGCGGGCGCCGCTCGGCGACGGCCTTCTCGCAGTCCGAGCGCTGGGCGGCGCTCGACCTCGACGCCGAGGGCGGGTGCATCCGCGACGTCGCGCACGCGTACTCGAAGGACGGCGGCCTCGCGGTCCTGCGCGGCAACATCGCCGTCGACGGCGCGGTCGTGAAGACCGCCGGCGTCGATCCGTCGATCTGGACGTTCTCGGGCCCCGCGGTCGTGTGCGAGTCGCAGGACGAGGCGGTGCAGAAGATCCTCGCGAAGGAGGTCGCGGAGGGCGACGTCGTCGTGATCCGCTACGAGGGCCCCAAGGGGGGCCCTGGCATGCAGGAGATGCTGTACCCGACGTCGTTCCTCAAGGGCCGCGGCCTCGGCAAGAGCTGCGCGCTCATCACCGACGGCCGCTTCTCGGGCGGCACGTCAGGTCTCTCGATCGGACACGTCTCCCCCGAGGCCGCGGCGGGCGGACTCATCGCGCTCGTGGAGGACGGCGACATCATCTCGATCGACATCCCCACGCGCGCGATCTCGCTCGACGTCGCCCCCGAGGAGCTCGAGCGCCGTCGCGCTGCGCTCGAGGCAGGCGGGGGCTACCGGCCGAAGAACCGCGTCCGCGAGGTCTCGCCCGCACTGCGCGCCTACGCGGCCTTCGCGCAGTCGGCCGACAAGGGCGCCGTCCGGATCGTCCCCGAGATCTGATCGGGGGCATCCGGATGCGAGAGGATGGTCGGGTGCTGCGCCCCGCTCAGACCGACGACGCCCCGGCCATCCTCGCGCTGCGCGATGCGCTCGCGCGCTGGCATCTCTCGCGCGGCATCCGCCAGTGGACGCCCGGGCAGGTGCCGCTCGCCGAGATCCAGGCGCAGATCGCGGATGGCCAGTGGCACGTCCTCGATGATCGCGACGAGATCGAGGCGACCGTGCGCGTGCTCGACGACGACCCGCTCTTCTGGCCCGACGCCGAAGGAGACGACGCCGGATACATCCACGGCCTCATGGTCGCGCGGTCGCGCGCGGGCGAGGGCCTCGGCGGGCGCGTCCTCGCGTTCGCCGAGGGGATGATCCGCTCGCGCGGGTGGGCCGCGGCGCGCCTCGACTGCGTCGCGTCGAACGCGGATCTCCGCAGCTACTACGAGGGCCGCGGGTACGTCTTCCAGGGCATCCGCGAGTTCCCGCCGGAGATCGGCCGCGTGCCGGCCGCGCTCTTCGAGAAGCCGCTCGACTGAGGATCGTGGGCGGAGTTTCCCGCTCCCCCGCTCGGTGAGCCGGGGCGTCCGCCCACGATCGGCCGTCAGGAGGGGATCGCCACCGTGAGCTGGCGCATGCGCTCGCGCTGCGACGCCGCCTCGGCATGCTCGACATGGAAGCAGTCGGCGTGCGCCGCACGGAGCGCCGCCATCACCTCGCGCGAGACGTCGAGGCGATCCACGGGCTGCGCGCCCTGGGGGAACGCCCGCACATCGTCGAAGTCGTTGTCGTCGAGCAGCAGCAGGAAGTAGGGCGGGATGCCCTCGGGCGTCGCGAGCGGAACCAGGGCGTACCCCGTGGCGCCCGTGTCGGCGAGGACGGTCGCGAAGCGCTGGGAGACGATCGGCGCGACGGGCGTGCTCGACCAGAGGATGTCGCCGAGACGTCCGCCGCGCTCGAACGCGAGTCGCAGCGGCGGGAGCGACGCGATGTCGCCCGCCGCGAGGACCTCGTCGATCGCGCGCCCGTCTGGCAGCTCCCACCAGCGCTCGTCGTCCCATCCGTCCCAGGCGATGAGAGCCCAGGCGTCGTCATCCGCGCAGCAGCCCTCGATGACCTCGCGGCCCGCGTAGCCGCGGCGGCCGCCGATCTGCTTGAGCACGGGTCACCGTCCCGTCGGACGGTGGTAGCCGTCGGTCAACGGCGGGAAATGCGGGATGGGCACGGGTCGCTGCGACGGGTGCCTCCCGTTCGCGGCGCCGGCACGGCGGAATCCGTCGCGTCTGTGGGGGTCTGCGTTCTGCAGGGGTTCGATCATGGTGCACGTCCTCGTCTGTCGTGTGGTCTTCGTCGATCACGCGATGTCGCACTCCCGGGTGCGAGGGCAACGCCGGCGGCGCGAGTGCGCCGCCGGCGTTGAGGAGGCCTCTTACTTGAAGGCGTCCTTGACGTTCTCTCCGGCCTTCTTGAGCTTCGCGCCGAACTGGTCGGCCTCGCCCTCGGCCTCGAGCTCTTCGTTGTCCGTGGCCTTGCCGGTGGCTTCCTTCGCCTTGCCCGCGATGTCCTGCCCGGCGTTCTCGATCTTGTCGTCGAGTCCCATGGGGCCTCCTCTCGTCGTGCCTTCGGTCGTGCAGACCATTCGACTACACGCGACGGGCAGGCAGAACGGGGTTGACAGAGCGAGGAGGAGAAGGCAGGGGTCCTGCGCGCCTCTCAGTGCTCGTATCTCTTTGCGAATGTGGAGTTATCCACAGGTTGGGATTGTTCGGTGGAATGTCCGATGGGGTGGGTAGTGTGGGGGTATGTCGAGGACGATGCCGCGGGAGGATGCGGGGGTGGGTTGGGAGCCCACTCCGGCGGAGGTCGCGGTGACGCGTTCGGCGGTGGAGCGGGCGCGTCGGGCGCGGGCTTTGCGGGCGGAGGCGGATGCGCTGGAGATTCAGGCGCTGGCTGAGGCGGGGGAGGTCGCGCGGGCGCAGCTGGCGAGGTCGGGGGCGGTCTCGTCGCGGTATGACTTCCCGTTCCGGGCGATGGCGGGGGAGTTCGCGGCGGCTCTGGGGGAGTCGAAGGGACGGATGCAGACCCGCCTGGGGGACGCGATGGTGCTGGTGGGGTCGTTCCCGGAGACGTTCGCGGCGCTGGAGGGTGCGCGGATCACGGGCCGGCACGCGGA